>NZ_CP147404.1:2446666-2770000 GCF_037201805.1 Bacillus sp. FJAT-52991
CAAAAAAATGATACATCATCACCGGTAAGCCAGCAATTTGAGATACAGTGGTGATAGCAAACATTTTTCCAAGAAAAGATGTTGGATAGGATAAAATCGACTGAGAGGAAAGAATAAGTGAGAAGCTAACGAGATAGGAAAGTTGAAATCCTACTTGATAAAGAAAATATGGATCATACATGAGGACGAGCAAAAAGCTGAGGCTTAGCGCATCAAGAGGGGTGAACTTCCGTTGAAATCGAATCGCAAGCAAAATAAGAATAGTCATTAAACAAGCTCGAACGACAGGAGGCGATCCACCAGCAAGTAGAGCATAAACAGGTAGCACAGTCAATAAGATGACTTGCGACCGCTCTTTCGTCACGCCTATTCGAATGAGAAAATAATATAAAAAAGTAGTCATTAAGCCGACATGAAGTCCCGAAATGGCTAATAAATGAATAATTCCTAGCCGCTGATACGCTTTTGTTATTTCTTCTTCCGCTAGCGTTCGGTCACCAAACAATAAAGCAGCGGCAGTGGATTGTAAACTCTCCGGAAACATTTCTTTTATATGATCAATTCCTTTAGCGCGCCACAAGAAAATTTTTTGTTGCACAGAAAGCTTCGGCTGATAACAAGAGGATAAAGAAAGACGGTTTACTTTCATTTGCCAAAAAATATGTTGATTGGCCAAAAAGCTTCGATAATTAAATCCATGGCGATTACGTGCCTCTGCTGGTAGCTCTAGCGTGCCTGAAATGTCACATATCGTTCCCGGCAACAGCTGCTTCAGCTTGTTTGCTTCTTCCTGTGAAGAAAGCTTATAACTCAAACGCAGCTTTTCATCCGTAGCAGATATGACCGTTGCTTTTAATCGATCTCCATCTATGACCGTATCTTCTGTGAACGACACTCGAAACGTCTCTTCATCACCTGTATAGGTAGAATGATGTTGCTTTTCATAAAATTGACCGACAAAAAACGCCAGAATCGCAGAAACGAGCATGATTTGCTTCATCCGTCCTGCTAATCGTATGAATAGATAAAGTGCTAGCACTGTGAGAAATAGTCGGACACTCCCTAAAGAAGGAAGTGCCCACACCATTCCTACTAACGAAAACAACGCGACATAAATGATTTTTCCGCGCATACAGCCTCCCTTAATTCAGTTTTGGCAAATGCTTCACTTCAATCCCCTTCAAAAAGTGCTGATTCCATTTATTTGGATAGGCATGACGATAAATAATTCGTTGAATGCCAGCTTGTGCTAAAGTCTTCGCGCAGTTTTCACAAGGCTCATGGGTAACGTAAGCAGCGGCTCCCTTTAATCGATCTCGATCGGCATGAAGAACGGCATTTAGTTCCGCATGCAGACAGCGAATACATCTTTTTTCATCGGACAATAGACAACCTTCTTCGTCACAATGCTCATGCCCATGGATTGATCCGTTATATCCCGTTGCTACAATATGCTTGTCCTTTACAATGACACAACCCACATGCAGACGATTACACGTCGAACGCGTCGATACAACCTCCGCAATATCTAAAAAATATTCATCCCAGCTTTTTCTGCTCATTCTTACTCCACTCTTTCTAGAAAATTCTTTTCTTTAGTTTAGCGAGAAAAAAAGGGGATCGTCAACGAATTTTAATTAATAGTGATTAGTGGTTGCAATTTCTCAAATGTTTTGTCACCGATGCCAGTCACATTTTTCAAATCTTCCGGTTGAGCAAACGCCCCTGTCGTTTCTCGATAATCAATAATCGCCTGAGCTTTCGCCTCCCCTATCCCTGGAAGCTCCTGCAATTCGGCAGACGTCGCTGTATTAATATTGATTCCCCCTCCTTGCTCAGCGCCACTTGAACTAGCTGTTTGCGCGCCACTAGACACTCCGCTAGTACCTGGAGCAGTGGCAGCTTGAACGGGCGGCTCCTCCCCTACTTTTGGAATGTAGATCACCATTTCATCTTGGAGCTTTTGAGCTAAATTGACTGTCGTACGATCTGCTTCTTTTTGAAACCCTCCTGCTTTAGCTACCGCATCATTGATTCGCTCCTCACTAGATAAGGAGTAAATACCAGGCATTTTGACTGCCCCTTTAATGTCTACCGTAACGGTTTGAGGCTGCTCGGGAGCTTTCACTTCTGTTGGAGCAGTCGTCACTTTCTCTTGCAACGGCGGTGTAGCCTCCTCAATGGCAAATGGTTCAGGTGGAGGTTCCTCCTCCTCTGATAACTGATACAACCCAAACACACAAACACCAGCGGCAATTAAAGCGTGTGTTTTATACTTTTCAAGCCATGCTTTCACATCCACTCTTTACACCTCTTTTGCATAAACTTTTTTTAACAACATACATTGTAAAAGCCGTATTTCTATAAAGTGAAACTTCAGTCAGTGGGGGTTTTCTTCACCCCCCACTGATTGTTAGTTGAACCAATCGGGCGTTTACTCCCCCCACCTACATGCCTGCGTTTCTTCTGCCATGTTAAAGTGGGGGGATCTTACAGCCCGTTAATGCGGGATAAAGGGGGGAAACCAATGAAAACGGGAGTCATCGGAACTGGTAATATGGGAGAAATCTTAATTCATGCGCTGATCGATTCAAACGCCATTGCAGCTACTGACTTATTCATCATTAATCGCACTGTGGAAAAAACAAAGCGCATCCAAATAAAGCATCCTCAAGTCACTATTTGTGATTCCATTGCTGATTTGGTACAAATTTGTGATCGTGTGTTTATCTGTGTGAAGCCTCACGACATTTTTCCAATGCTTAATGAAGTAAAGCATTTATTTCGGCCATCACAATGCGCTATTTCGATTACAAGTCCTGTTAGCACGGCTCAATTGGAATCCATTCTTCCTTGTTCATGTATTCGAATGATTCCTAGCATTACAAACAAAGTGCTTTCAGGAGCTGTCTTATATACATTCGGTGAAAAATGTCAAACCAACTGGAAAGTGAAAATGAAGGAAACGATGAGGTGTATCAGTAGTGATGCCGTGGAAATTGAAGAATCCATCACGCGAGCCGCTTCGGATCTCGTGAGCTGCGGACCAGCCTTTCTCAGCTTTTTAACTCGGAAGTTTATTGAAGGAGCAGAAACAACAGGAATGAACGCAAAAACAGCAGAAACATTAGCGGAATGCATGTTAATAGGGCTAGGAGAACTGTTTAAACAGAAAGAATATACATTAGCAGAGCTAGAAGAAAAAGTGTGTGTCAAAGGCGGTGTCACTGGAAAAGGAATTGAAGTATTAGAAGCAGAAGTGGGAGAGATGTTCACTAAATTGTTCCAAGCCACCCATAAGAAGTTTGCGGACGACAAACAAGAAACAACTGCGCAATTTGGAATCACATAACTTATTCGCTATGTATACGAAAAAACCTTTTTATTTACAAAATTTTTTTACATCATGAAAGCTCTCGATAACGACCACATAGATCAGCCGTTATCGAGAGCTTTCTATTCACTATCACTTTATTTTTTTTGAGCGACAAAAAAGATTCGCTCACTTTCCTTTTTAGGGGAATGGTCTGTAAAGTCGGCTGTTATGTGTAGCATCTCAAAACCAGCCTGTTCGAGCCACGATGTATATTGTTCAGGCTCAAACGTTCGTTGAGTGTGCAACTCATCAAACCGTTCATATTGCTCGCTCGATTCATCAAGGGCAAAAAACGTTAACTCGTGCTCTACACTGTTAGGCATGTCTCCTTCAAAGCAATTCCAAATATAGGAGACCTCATCATCCGTAGAGGTAAAGGTTCCATCGGTAAAAATGTGATGTATTTTGTAAAGCGAGTGCACATCAAATAAGAAAAGTCCTCCTGCTTCTAAATGAGTGTGAACGAGGCGAAAGGTTTGTTTCACATCCTCTTCACTTTTTAAATAGTTCAAGGAGTCACAAAAAATGGTCACTGCATTATATGTACCAAGCCCGTCTAATTCTCGCATATCTTGCTGATAGAGCGGAAAGGACAAACCTTTTTCAGCCGCTTTTTCCCGAGCCATCATTAACATATCTTCAGATAAATCAACGCCCGTCACATTCCAGCCAGCCGCTGCCAATCTCCATGTTAATTCACCTGTTCCACAAGCCAAATCGAGCACTTTTTTCCCGGTCACACTCTTTGTGTGCCGTTCAAAAAAATGAAGCCATTCCTCATAAGGAACATCTTGCATTAAAAAATCATACACGTAGGCAAAGCGCTGATAGGTCATGCAAGCAGCTCGCTCTCGACGTCGATTTGCGGCGCATCTCCCCATAGTCGTTCCAAATTATAATACACGCGTTCATCACGATGGAACACATGAACGACCACATCACCAATATCAATTAGTACCCAGCGTGCTTCATCAAAGCCTTCCATTCGTTTAATTGTGTATCCAAGCTCTTCCGCCTGATCCTTTACCTCTCTAGCAATCGCTTGCACTTGTTTGTCAGAATTCCCATGACAAATCATAAAGTAATCCGTAATTAAAGAAATGCCTTGCATATTTAACACGACAATATGTTCTGCACGTTTATCATCTGCCGCCTTAGCGACACGTTGTAAAATTTCAGGTTGACCCATTAACAGTTTTCCTCCTTCTTTTTCGTTAAATCATTATACGTATCAAAAGTATCCGGGAATATCGGCTGATTTCTTTTCATTAAAAATTTAATCGTATTTTTCACTGCTTTAATCACAGCTGCATCCAAATCTTCTTTCGCTAATTCTCGCACTTTCTCTACTTTTGGAAAATGACGACCTGGTTCGATATAATCCGCTAAATACACGACTTTTTCAAGGAGCGTCATCCCGACTCTTCCAGATGTATGATAACGAATGGCGTCTAGCACTTCTTCATCGTCAATCCCTACCTCTGTTTGCACTAAATAGGCACCCACCGGAGCATGCCACAGCTCAGAATGGAAAGAAAGTAAACGCAGGTCCATCCCTTCTCTTTTGATAATTGCAGCCATTTCATCTTTTGGACGAAATTTTGCATAGTCATGAAAAATAGCTGCCATCTCTGCTTTTTGCGGATCCGCTCCATATTTTTCCGCTAACTCAATAGCTGTATTCATGACACCTAATGTGTGATTATAGCGATGTTCAGTGATCTGCTCTTTTACAATCTTTAATGCCTGTTCTCGGTTCATATAACTGATTCTCCTTTATATAGGCAATCACTTTTTCTGGCAGCAAATACCGTAAAGTTCCACTCATTGCTGCTTTTTGTCTAAGCAGGCTTGATGAGAGATGGATTTCAGGTGTGTCAATTAATAGAACAGGATAAGGCGTGTCCACTGAATACTCCGGACGTCGAACACCAACAAATTTCACTAGCTGGCATAGTTCATCTACCTTATACCACTTGGGCAAATATTCAATCATATCGCCACCGATAATAAAATAAAAATCGGTCTCCGGCTCTCGCTCTTTCAATAGCTTGATCGTGTCATATGTATAAGATTTCCCATCACGTTCCATTTCAATCAGCTCTAGTTGAAACTTCGGATGATCGTCTATAGCAACGGACAACATGCGCACACGATCCTCCTCTGACACACCTTCATCCATCTGTTTATGAGGAGGTGTTTTATTTGGCATGAAACGAATCTCATCGAGTTCGAGCGCTTCAAGTACCTCATTGGCAATAATAAGATGACCGACATGAGGGGGGTTAAAGGTTCCCCCTAAAAGGCCAATTTTCTTTCTCATTTTGGCAGCACAAGTTGCTTATTTTCTCTTGATTCCTTATACAAAATAATGATATTTCCAATAATTTGTACAATTTCAGCTTTTGCACCTTTCGCGATGCTTTGTGCCACTTCTTGCTTATCTTCGTCACAGTTTTGTAAAATGCTGACTTTCATTAATTCGCGAGCTTCAAGTGCCTCACCAATTTGTTTAATCATGTTGTCATTGACTCCGCCTTTTCCCACTTGAAAAATAGGGTCTAAATGATGTGCCTCTGCACGTAAAAATCTTTTTTGTTTACCTGTTAACATGTTTTTCCTCCTAATTGTTGCAACACAATTTTTTCCATTTTTTGGACATCCGGAAAAAAACCTGTCCATTTCTCAAACGCAAGCGCTCCTTGATACACAAACATTTTCAATCCGTTTTGCGTATAAGCCCCTTGCTTTTTTGCTTCTTTTAATAATTTTGTTTCTAATGGATTATAAATAATATCAGAAACAAAAGCCATAGACTTTAACGAATGAAGTGCGATCGGAATTTCCTCTGTTTGCGGAGCCATGCCAATTGATGTTGTCTGAATAATGACATCATATGTTCCTAGAGTTTCCTCCGCCTCCGTTAAAGATAACACCGTTCCTTCTACTAAATAAGGACAGTTTTCTACCATCACTTTCGCTTTTTCCGGTGTTCGATTGGCAATGGTGATTCGCTTCACACCTTCTGACGCTAATGTATAAAAAATGGCGCGGGCCGCTCCTCCTGCCCCAATCACCAACACGTGCTGATCTTCTAATGTACCGGGATATTCTTCACGAAGAGCGCGAACATAGCCTAATCCATCCGTATTATAACCGACCCATTGATGATTCTCGCGCACAACGGTATTCACCGCACCAATCGCTTTCGCTAATGGATCCACTTTATCAAGAAGGGGAATAATCGCTGTTTTATGTGGAATCGTTACATTAAAACCTTCCACTCCAATTGCTTTCATTCCTTTAATCGCATCAGCTAGATCATCAGGCTTGATATGAAAGGGGTGATAGTATCCGTCAACACCAAGAGCTGCAAACGCCGAATTATGCATCACAGGCGACATCGAATGAGCAATCGGGTCACCGATCACACCAAATAATTTTTTCATACTTTTCCCTTCCTTAAATTAAAGATGGTCGTAAAAAGACACTAACTCCCTTTGGAACATGAGCGACGACTAGCGCCCCTGGTTCATTAACGGTCACCCAGCCAAGACCTGAGAATACAACATCTGTCTTGCCTTCTTTAATACGAAATTCTTGGCGAACCAATTCTGGAAATTCGTCCATTTGTTCCATGCGAGGTGGTGTTAATAGCTCACCCGCATGATTTTTATACAACTCATCGGCCTTTTCAAGCTTTGTTCGATGAATGAGCAATTCATTTGAGAGATGGCAAGTAAATGAGCGACGACCACCTGATACGTAGTCAAATCGAGCTAGTCCTCCGAAGAACAATGTTTGCTCTTCATTTAACTGAAACACTTTTGGTTTAATTTCTTTTTTAGGAGTAATATATTTCAAGTCTCGTTTATCAACAAAATGAGCCATTTGATGATGATTAATAATTCCTGGCGTGTCAATCAACGCCTGACCATCATCTAATGGGATTTCAATCATATCCAATGTCGTACCAGGAAAATGAGAAGTGGTAATCACATCTTTTTCGCCAGTGACATCTTTAATAATTCGGTTAATAAATGTGGACTTGCCGACATTTGTACAGCCAACGACATACACATCTTTTCCGTTGCGATAATAATCAATGGCTTCGATCGCCTCTTGAATCGATTGGCCTTTCATCGAGCTAACTAGCAATACATCAACAGGTTTTAAACCAAGCTCTCTCGCTTCTTGCTTCATCCAATGAACGAGTCGATTCGGTTTAACGGATTTCGGCAATAAATCTACTTTATTTCCTATTAACAAGACCGGATTTTTCCCTACAAAACGATGTAGCCCCGGAAGCCAGCTACCGTTAAAGTCAAAAATATCGACGACTTTCACGATTAAGCTGTCTGTCGTGCCTAATGTATTTAAAATTTTCAAGAAGTCATCATCCGTCAAAGGGACATCTTGCACTTCATTGTAATTTTTCAAACGGAAACAGCGCTGACAAACAATGATTTCTTTTGAAAGAGCCGACGCTGGCGCATAACCAAGACCTTCTGGATGTTCTGTCTGTACTTCGACACCACAACCGGTGCAAATTAACTTTTCGTTACTCACTTATTTTCCTCCCATTGAATTAAACCTTTTCGTTTAAACACATTCATGATTTTTCTTTCGATCTTGCGGTTGATTCTTGTCCAAAAGCCATCCGTTTGAGCAACTGGAATGACCAAAATAGTATAAAGCCCACTGCGGTTACCGCCAAAAATATCGGTTAACAGCTGATCTCCGATTACAACTGTTTCCTCTTTCTTTACATTCAGCAATTTAACCGCTTGACGAAATGCTTTGCCCATCGGCTTTCTCGCTTCAAAAATAAAAGGTATATCAATCGGATGAGAAAAGGTACTTACACGCATTTTATTATTGTTCGAAACAATCAATACTTTAATGCCGTGTTCCTTCATATTTTTAAGCCACTCTAACAATTCCGGCGTAGCATCCGGACAATCCCATGCGACTAGCGTATTATCTAAATCGGTAATAATCGCTTTAATGCCTTGTGCCTTTAGTTCTTCAGGTTGGATATCATATACACTTTTTATTTGTTTGTTTGGTAAAAATAATTTTAACAATCTGTACACCCCGTTCCGTAAACCTTTCAGTCCTTATCATATCTAATTTTATCGTTCGTTACAAAATAAAACTGATGAAAAACGATTCGTCAAAAAAATGAATGAGTAAATTTTTTTATCGACAAAATCCTTCATTAGCTATTTTGTGGATAAGCTTATACACATTTCCCCCATTGCAATGGACGATTTTTCCATAGTTAATCACAAATTGCCCACACTTTATCCACGTCACCCTGTGGATAAAGGAACGCTTGTTCTTCTCGTTTGATTTTGGTAAAGTTAGGGAGAAATAACCTCAGCTTAGTATTTTATGCAAATCCATTCAATTATAGAACAAATCTTTCATAGGAGGTGAATTTGTTTTGAAACACATTCCAGATGATCTGCTTTTAGAATCTTATTTTAAAGCAAGACAGCTGAAATTAAACGAAGAATTTCTTAAACTTATGGAAATAGAACTAAAAAAACGCTCATTATTAAAAAATGCAAAGATTTCTTAAAAAGCGCCTGTCGTTCAGGCTTTTTTTTTTATAAAAAATACTTCTTTGACAGCTTTTAGTTGTGATCAAGCAATTGTCCAAGTCTCTCTCCTACCTTCACTTCACATGGAATGGTGACATGCGGATCAAGCTGAAAGAAATCCTTCTCAAATAATAAAACCACCGTAGAGCCGAAGTTAAAATAGGCCACCTCTTCTCCTTGTTTCCAAAATAAGTTTTCATGTGTTCTTTCGATGGCATTTACAAACATAGCGCCTACTTTCACAACGGCCATTTGACCATGCTTATGCTTCAACTCAGTTATATCACGATAATTTTTTGAAAGCGGCGCTTTGCCATACTTTAAACCTTGTGAGTTGACAGGATAGGAATGACGCCCAAGAACCCAACGATCAATGACTTCTCCATCTACCGGGCTATGAATTCGATGGTAATGAGCAGGGCTTAAATACAAAACAAGAAATATGCCATCTTCATACACCTTCGCTTTCTCTTCACTTCCAAGCATTTCTTGCAAGGAATATGTTTTACCTTTTACGAGAAATTCTCTACCCTTAGTGATTTTCCCGGCTTCTGCGAGCTTCGCATCGACCGGACTAACAACATGGTCCGCACCATAGTTGATCTTTCTAACCTCAGATGATAAAGTTCTTATAAAAAAATCATGTAGTGTTTGATAATCTTCAATAGGATGCTCCATCTCTTTTTCGTTAATTTGATAAGCCTTTATAAAAGGACGAATCATCGGTTTACTTACCGACGAGCAAGTATATTTTCCAATGAGATTTGAAGACCATCGCTTATTTGTTAATTCAATAAAGAAACGATATATTTGTTGTTTCACACATTAACCTCCAAAAAGTAAAAAATCCCAATCAAATTTGTGGTATAATAGAACATCATTAAAATATCATTATATAATAAACTATTAGCAGATTCCTGCTAAATTCAAGGAGAGTGTCAATTTGTTTATATCTCACGTGTTAGATTTGACCGTTAAGAAAATGAAAGCACAAACGGCGAATTTGCTGACATTGGGTAATTTAGCTTTAGGTGGTTTTTCAATCTTAATGACGATAAATAACCAAGCAAGCTTAGGACTCCTACTGATCTTTGTGGCAGCTTTAGCTGACCGTTTTGATGGAATGGTTGCTCGCAAGATGAACATAGAATCTGAATTAGGGAAACAATTAGATTCTATGTGCGATATTATTTCTTTTGGTGTAGCACCAGCACTACTTCTGTACATGGGTGTGTTATCAAACTTTGGCTTTCCAGGCGCATTTTTTACGGTATTTTACATTGGATGCGGCGCCTTACGTCTTGCTCGCTTTAATATCACTGAAAACAATGGTTATTTCCAAGGTTTACCTATCACAGCAGCAGGTTGCTTGCTGACACTTAGCTATTTAACCATTTCTTACGTCCCAGCACAATTGTTTATGGTAATCATTATTAGTTTATCTTTATTAATGATTAGTCCATTTAAATTGAAAAAGGTTTAACAAAAAAGACTGGCCCAAGAACACGTTCTGTTATTGGACAGTCTTTTTTTCTTTATTTCTCCTCCTCCTCAGACGGACAGGCAAAAACGCCCTCCTCTTTTCATATATTTGAGGCATAGCGGATTTTTAAAGGAGGCACCAATATGTTAAGTATGCTTGCTGCTTTGTCCTATTTACTAACAAAGGAACTAATTTTTTTCGTTTCATATGTAAAAAACAACGCATTTCCCCAACCATTGCCAGCAACTGAGGAAAAAATGTATTTAGAAAAAATGGCTACAGGTGATTTCGAAGCAAGGAATAAATTAATTGAGCATAACCTCAGGCTAGTGGCACACATCGTCAAAAAATTTGAAAATACCGGAGAAGATTCGGAAGACTTAATTTCAATTGGCACGATCGGTTTAATTAAAGCGATTGAAAGCTACTCCGGTGGCAAGGGAACGAAGCTTGCCACTTATGCCGCTCGCTGCATCGAAAATGAAATCCTCATGCATTTACGGGCTTTAAAGAAAACAAAAAAAGAAGTCTCCCTCCAAGATCCCATCGGACATGACAAAGAAGGAAATGAAATCAATCTGCTGGACATTTTAAAATCGAAAGATGAAGATATTCTTGATCACATCTTATTATCCATTGAACTCAAAAAAGTGCTGAAATTCTTAAGTGTATTAGACGAACGCGAACAAGAAGTCATCATCGCCCGCTTTGGACTCAACCAAGCCGATGAAAAAACCCAACGAGAAATCGCCAAACAACTCGGCATCTCACGCAGCTACGTCTCCCGCATCGAAAAACGAGCCCTCATGAAAATGTTCCATGAATTCTATAAAGAAGAAAAAGGGGACTAAAAGAAAAGCGGAGCCGACTGTTTAGACACGATAAGCAAATGTTCTGGCGCTGAAAAGACGACAGTCTTGTAGGCGGCAGGTTATTTGACTCGAGTGTCTAGGAGGCGGAGCTAGACATCGAAAAAAGCGGAGCCGACTGTTTAACAAAAAAATTCCGGCTGAACGATCTCAGCCGGATGTTAAAACATTAGTCAATAGATACAGAAATCATTACACCTGTGATTGTTGCAAGTAATAAGCCCATAATCATCATAACCATTTCCATCACTCCCGAAACATTAGTTACTAATAATGTACCATATTTCGGCCTTTTTGTAGCAGGCTTCTCACAAATTCTTCACAATTTACGCGTTTGCTAGCTGATCCACCATTTTCATGACTAATTGTGACGAATGAAGGGCCGCTTTCGGCAAGAATTGATCAAATGAGATATTGGATTCCTTGCCAGCAATATCAGACAATGACCGAATCACAACAAATGGCGTACTAAATTGATGAGCGACTTGAGCAATCGCTGCTGCTTCCATTTCAACTGCTTGTAAATCATTAAATTTAGTACTAATAAACTTCACTCGCTCTGGATCGCTCATAAATGAGTCTCCTGTGGCGATTAAACCTTTCACGACTTGGATGCCCTCTTCTTCTTTGGCGCAGTTTAAAGCGATGTTAAGTAGCTTTTCATCCGCTTGAAAAGCTGCCGGTAGCTGAGGCACTTGACCGTACTCATAACCAAAGGCTGTCACATCGACATCATGATGACGTACTTCTGTAGAAATCACGACATCACCCACATTTAAATCTGGATTTAATCCACCCGCTGATCCTGTATTAATAATCACATCCGGTTGAAAATGTTGTAGCAAAACAGATGTCGTCATCGCAGCGTTCACTTTTCCAATACCAGAACGCAGTAAAACTACTTCCGCACTATTCATCGTACCTATTGTATATTCACTGTTCGCGATCGTCTCTACTTGTTTAATATCCATATGATCGCGTAAGATTGTTACTTCTTCTTCCATCGCACCAATAATAGCAATTTTCATCTTTTTTCCTCCAATTTCGCAAACACTAATCAATTGACCATTCAAAAATGATCACTTCGCTATATTTTATCATTTTTTCGCAACAATTGCTTGCCATCTCTTCCGTTTATCTTGTATACATAGAAAAAGATAATTCATTTAAAAAGGAGAAGGTATCATGCAATTTCATTTAGAGTTAATCGAAGACAAAGTAGAGTTTTTTGAAGCAGGCGATCTCGCTTCCTTAGAAAAAAAGATCGAGCAACAAATTGAGCATAACAAAGCGATTATGCTTGGTGTCCACTCCGTTTCTCATCAAATGCATGTCGATCCCGATGGACGTAAATTTTATTCCGCCGTTGTTCATTTTAAACTAAAAAAGTAAGGAGCTCGCTTAGACGAGCTCCTTACTAGCGTCCTAAAAACGCCCTTTATCATTTTGTTCTAGCTCGTACATTTTCGTCGGTTTCCATCCTTCACCGTCTACCCAAGTAAGGAACACACGATACGCCTCATCCGTGTTACTTTTTGGTGAGACTGTTCCAATCGCATCATTTGGACCTTTTCCTTTTACATACCAAACGACCATATCATCTTGAGCAATGCCTGTAGCATAGGAAAGAGCGTCTAGCTTCTCTTGCCAATCCGGAGAATTACTGTCAAAAGATGAATTATGCTCACCTGTTTGTGAAGTACCGATCCCCTTCCAATTTGGGTCAACTATTTCTTTCTCTACGTTGGGCTCATCACTAGCTGTGACGATTTTTTCATCTTTCTTTTTATCTTGTTCTTGTTTTTCTTTATCTTGTTTTTCTTTATCTTTTTCTTCTTTTTCTTTTTCGCTCGGTTCTTCTTTTTCTTCTTTCTTGTTATCAGAATCGTTCGTCGCAGTCACATCTTCTGCTTTGTTTTTCTCAGTATGACTAGCCGTATTTTGTTCTGTTGCTGGTTTCTTTTCAACCGGTTTTTTCGCTTCTTCATTATTCCCACCAGAGAAAATAGTAAATGCAACAACAACAATTAGAAGAACAACCACCGCAATGGCTGTGTTTAATACGCGATTTGTTTGTTTTCGTTTTGAATTTCGTTCTGCACGAGTCGCCATGTTTTTTTCTCTCCTCTCAACTGCATCATTCAACATTTTATCATGACTTGTGCCTAACATGAAGTCATTTACAAAGAAAAAAACGCTAAAGGGCTACTCCTTTAGCGCTTTTTCTTATTAATTAGCTAATTGAAACAATTTTAACAGACATTTCTCCACCTGGTGTTACGACATTTACTTGGTCGCCCACTCTTTTTCCAATTAAGCTTTTAGCAATCGGAGAATCATTTGAGATCTTTCCTTCAAACGGATCCGCTTCTGCACTACCCACAATTGTATAAGCTTCTTCTTCGCCGTCTGGCAATTCAATAAATACAACCGTTTTCCCTAAAGACACAACGCTTGGATCCATTGAATCTTCTTCAATAATCTTTGCATTTCGGATCATCGTTTCTAATGTACCGATACGCCCCTCAACAAAGGCTTGTTCTTCCTTCGCTGAATCGTATTCGGAGTTTTCCGATAAGTCTCCAAAACTGCGAGCAATCTTAATTCTTTCTACTACCTCTTTGCGTTTCACCGCTTTTAAATATTCAAGTTCCTGTTCTAGCTTTGCTTTTCCCTCTTCTGTCATAGGGTATACTTTTTCTACTGACAAGTCCCTTCCACTCCTTTTCATCTCGCTGCCCTCTATATTTCAAGAAAGCAAAAAACATGAGCAGGCTGCCTCAAAAGCGTCTGTTCCCGAAAAAACACTATACAATGAAAGCATTCTTCATTATATACGTTCCATGCGGATAACAACCCTTTAGTATTGAGACAGCCCTGTTTCTTAAAGATTATGTCTGTTTCATAAAAAGATACTATAAAATAGCATTTTGTTCAAGAATTGTTTGAATTTTAGTAACGACGAGGTCGATAGCTACGTGATTTTGTCCGCCTTCAGGAATAATAATATCTGCATAACGCTTCGTTGGTTCAATAAATTGGTTATGCATGGGCCGAACCACATTAATATACTGATCAACCACAGAATCAAGCGTACGCCCACGTTCTTGAATATCACGCATCATGCGGCGGATAATGCGAATATCCGCATCGGTATCCACAAAAAGCTTAATATCCATTAAATCGCGCAGTCTCGGATCTTCGAGCACAAGAATACCTTCTAATATAATGACATTCTTTGGCTCCATTACAATCGTTTCGGCGGATCGTGTGTGCTGCACGTAATCATAGACCGGTCTTTCAATCGGTCGATATTGTAGTAACTGGTTAACATGTTCAATTAATAAATCATTATCAAAGGCAAATGGATGATCATAATTCGTTTTCAAGCGCTCTTCAAACGGCAAGTGACTTTGATCTTTATAATAATAATCTTGTTCAATAATCATGATCGAATGACCTTTAAAAATTTCGTCAATCGCTTTTGTCACGCTTGTTTTCCCGGAACCGGACCCGCCGGCGATCCCAATGACTACTGGTTTTTGCTTCATCGGTCTTACTCTAGCCCCTTTCGCATCATGTTGTCTCGATACACTGGTTGGTTCACTTTAAAGCGGACGATTTGTAGTGGATGACGGGCTGCATCCAGCTCGTTTCCATCCTCATCCCAAACCTTATCAACCACCTGTGTAAAGCTGTCAATTTCCGGGCCAAAAAATTCTACCTCGTCTCCTGGACGGAAAAAGTTACGTTGCTGTAATGTGACCATTTGTGTTTCCATGTCATAATCCAACACTAAGCCCACAAAATCATGTGTCGCTTTTTTCCCATGCACACCAAATAATTGTTCATTCGCTCCAGGTGTTCCTTGGAAGAAGGCAGGAGCTGCTGGTCGATTGGCACATTTCTCTAGTTCATCTAACCATTCTTGCTTCACTTTAAAGTTTTCTGGGTCCGCACAATACGCATCAATGATTTTGCGATACACACTAACCACAGTGGCTACATAATGGATTGATTTCATTCGACCTTCAATTTTCAAACTATCAATGCCAAGTTCAATCATTTGAGGGATGGATTCCACAAGCTTTAAGTCTTTTGGACTCATGGCAAATGGAGAATCATCATCAGAAAATAATGGGTTTTCTCCTTTTTCATCTAATGAATATAAATCATAATCCCAACGGCAAGATTGACAGCAACCCCCACGGTTCGAATCGCGAGCAGTCATATGATTACTTAATACACATCGACCGGAGTAAGCGATACACATCGCCCCATGAATAAACGTCTCGATTTCAATGTCGACTTTTTCCTTCATTTCACGAATTTCTTCTCCCGTCGTTTCACGAGCGAGCACCACTCGGTGAAGGCCTTCATCTTTCCAATATTGAACCGCACGCCAATTGGATAAAGATTGTTGCGTACTTAAATGAACTTCGACGTTCGGAGCTACGCGACGACATGTTTCAATGATGAGCGGGTCCGCTACGATGATCCCTGTCACACCCGCCTCTTGCAGTCCGCGTAAATAATCCTCTAGCCCGTCAATATTTTCATTATGCGCATAAATATTCGTCGTCACATAAATTTTGGCTCCGTATTTCTTGGCGAATTCTACACCTTCTTTCATTTCTTCAAAGGTAAAATTACCTGCATTCGAACGAAGTCCATATTCCTGTCCACCAATATATACAGCATCTGCCCCATAATGCACTGCTATTTTTAATTTTTCAAGCGTTCCAGCTGGAGCCAATAATTCAGGTTTTTTCACAATGACTCGTTTGCCATCAACGATTTTGGAAATTTTATCATTTATGATCGTATTCACGCTTATTCCTCCTTTTAATAGACCGTTTCTTTAAAGAAAAAGCCTGTATCGAGTGGACGATGTTTCGGTTGAATGGCTTCTACTTTTTCAAGAAGCTCGTCTTTCACTTCTTCGTATTGTTCTGGCTCTTCAGCACATAAATCAATCGCTTGACGATATAATTTTGTCACTTCTAAAAGATACTCTGGTGAATGCAATACACCATCAATTTTAAAACTATCAATTCCGGCCTCTATTATTTCCTGTAGCTCATCAATGATACAAATATCATTCGGGCTCATAATATGAGTGCCATTTTCATCTTCATAGATAGGGTATTTATTTCCACGCTCTTTATCATGAAGGAGCATACTTTGCTCTTGCTGGCGATTTTCAACTTCCATCGCTTTGCCTTGATATTCAAAATAATGTCCAAGCAATGGTCGCTTTGATTGGAACATGCATGTCATTCCATGCACTTGCACTTCAATAGCAACCTCTGCATTTTCTTTGATTTCGATGATCGCATCCATATTCAGCTCACGAGCTAATACCGCGCGAACGGCTCCTCTTTTGCCCCAATAATTACACGTAAAATAATTCGTTGCTGTGGTTTCTGTATTCCAATGAAGCGGCATAGTAGGCGCTTTTTGACGAACGGCCATTAATACAGCAGGATCACCAAAAATAATGGCATCACAGTTCGCTTCCTGCAAGAAAGCCACATAATCATCTAATTCATTGGCGCGATCATTATGGAAAATCGCATTCATGGCGACATACACTTTTTTCCCTAGTGAATGCGCTAGTTCAATCGCTTTCTTAACTTCTTCACGGTTAAATTCTCCCGCAAGCCGTAAACCATATCGCTGCTCGCCAATCACAAATGCATCTGCTCCTGCTTCCGCCAAAGGCAAAATAGCATCCACGCTATTTGGAGTCACTAGTAATTCTGGTTTATTCATCTTCTTTTCCACCTCTTTTAAGGCTGACAGCCAACCCGTCACCGACCGGGATAATTGCCGTGTCGTAATCTGGATGAGTCATCAACCATTCATTATACTTTTGGATTTTTTTCACTAAATTTCGCGTCCGCTTCGTCTGAACTAATTCTTCAGCTACATACCCTTTAAATAAGACATTATCTGTATAAACCGTTCCCTGGTTTGTTAAAAATGCCGTATAGCTTTTAAAAAACTTCGTATACTGACCTTTTGCTGCATCGATAAAAATAGCATCATACGGTCCCATTTTCCCCACTTCGTCTACTACCTCTAATGCATCTCCATATATAACGGTCACTTGGTTTCCATATTTTGCGCGATCGATATATTGAAGAGCTTTTTGATAACGTTCTGAATCGCGTTCGACCGTAACGATCTCTGTTCCTGGTAGAGCAGCTGCCATTCGCAAAGCAGAATAGCCTATAGCTGTACCAACCTCAAGGATTCTCTTCGGCGCTTGCAATCGTAACATTTGAAGAAGAGCTTCTATTCCTACTACTTCCATAATGGGAACACGATTCTCCCTAGCAAACTCCTCCATTTCAACAAACAGATCCGATCGGTCCTTAACTAATGTTTCTATATAATGATGGATTTTATCGTCCAATTTCGATCCCCTTTTCTAAAAAGGCTTAACAAGAAAAAGAAGAAAGCTCCTCAGCTTTCTACCCTTTTTTTGCGCTCTATTATCCATTGACTAAAAAAACACTTGAATTATTTTAACATATTGTAGAGAAAAAAGCGACTGTTCTCATTTACTGCTGTTTGGCATCAGTAATGTACTTTTCTTTTAGCTGATTATGTTCTTCTAATGTTTTCGAGTAATACACATCTCCAGCTGGTGAAGCAAGAAAATAGAGATAATCTGTCTGTTCTGGATTTAATGCAGCTTCTATCGAAGACAATCCACTGTTACTAATCGGACCTGGTGTGAGCCCTTTTACTTTATACGTATTATACGGTGAATCTACCTTTAAATCTTTGTAATACACACGACTTTTATGCTTGCCGAGAGCATATAAAACCGTTGGATCGGTCTGCAGCGGCATATTTTGCTCTAGACGATTATAAAAGACACTAGAGATCTTTCTGCGATCTGCCTTTTCAGTTGCTTCTTTTTCAATGAGTGAAGACATCGTCAACAGCTGATGAGCTGACATTTTTTTCGCGGCCATCGATGATCGATATTGCGCTAATACGCTATCCGTTTTTTTGATCATATCTTCTATGATTTCTTTTATAGGCGTTTTCTTATCTCCATAATGATACGTCGCCGGATATAAATAGCCTTCTAACGGATATTTTATCTGTTCCGCTAAAATTTCTTCCGTCAACAATTCTGGATATTTTTTTATCATTTGTTTAATAAAAGTTGGGTCATTCATTACTTTGAGTATTTCGCTGGTGTTACGACCTGTTTCTTTACTGATGATCTCAGCAATTTGTGACAATTGATACCCTTCAGGAATGGTTAGCTCAACTTCGCTTGCTACAACCTTTCCTGTTTTCATTATTTCGATCAATTCATCGACGGTCATTGCTTGATTAAAGGAGTAGTTCCCTGCCTGAAAATCGCCTTCTCCTTTATATTTCACATAGTATTTAAATACTTCTGCATTTTTCACTAATCCTTTTTCTTCAAGCTGATCTGCTATTACAGAAAGGCTAGAACCAATTGGAATTGAAACTTGGACAGGAGTTCGATCATTTTTGTCAACAGGTTGAAGTGCGGACTGTACAAAGAAATAAATGCCTACTGCTGCACCTCCTATGACTAGAAAGAAAGCTAAGATCATAAAAATAATCGATTTTTTCAACCGCCTCTTTCTCTCTGGAGACTGCAAATAAAGCTGCTTCGACATATTCTTTCCCCTTTCAACATTAAACGAGTCATTCTTCGCCCTCCCATTATACTACAATCCCATCAAAAAAGGACCGGGAAGTCCGGTCCTTTTTTCTTATTCCTCTTCTTCATCAAGGAATGTGTTCAGCATTTCCTCAATTAAATCCCACTCTTCATCGCTTTCAATCGGCATTAATTCACCATCTTGGCCATCTTCTGCTGGAATAAAAGAGGAAGCATGGATTTCGATTTCTTCGTTGTCATCTTCTTCTGCACCTACTGGGAAATAAAGTACATAAGATTTTTCGAATTCGTCGGAATCAAAAGTGAACAATACTTCGCATAATTGCTCGTTTCCGTTTTCATCAATAATTGTAATTTGTTTTTCATCATGTGTCATATTTTTTTCCACCTCATTAGTATTGGCTGTCGAGAAATCCTTGCAGGATCATCACCGCGGCCATTTTATCAATTACTTTCTTGCGCTTCTTCCGGCTAACATCAGCTTCAAGCAACACCCGCTCCGCTGCCATTGTGGTCATGCGTTCATCCCAGAGGACCACAGGCAACGAGTAGCGCTCCTCGAGCTGTCGCGCAAATGCTTGCGAAGCTTCTCCACGCGGACCAATCGTGTTGTTCATATTCTTTGGCAATCCGACAACAAATTTCTCAATGCTGTATTCCTGACAAAGAACATCGAGTCGATCAAGTCCAAAGTCTTGCTTTTCCTCGTCAATGCGAATGGTTTCAATTCCTTGAGCGGTAAAGCCTAATTCATCACTAATTGCCACGCCAACTGTTTTTGAGCCGACGTCTAACCCCATTACTCTCATAAAGACTTATCCCTCTCGCTGCTGTTTCAAGTACGTTTTCACAAGCTCTTCAATAATTTCATCGCGTTCAAGCTTACGGATCAAATTACGTGCATCGTTATGGCGTGGAATATAAGCAGGGTCGCCGGAAAGTAAGTAACCGACAATTTGATTGATTGGATTATATCCTTTTTCCTGAAGCGCGTCATACACTTTAAACAATACTTCTTTCACATCTTGTTCAAACGGCTCCTCAGGAAAATTAAACCTCATCGTTTGATCAAAAGAGCTCATAATTAGCACCTCGCTTTAGGCTCAATAAGTGTGAGCCTGCTTTTGTACAAGTTATTTACATTGTACAATAAATTGCCATGGAATCAAACGGATTTCACCCATTCTTCAACAAATTGTAGAGCTTCCTCTGTTTTCGAAGGGTCTTTTGCTCCTGCTTGCGCCATATCTGGACGCCCGCCACCGCCACCGCCGCAACGCGATGCCACTTCTTTCACAAGCTTGCCAGCATGATAACCTTTCTCCACTAAGTCTTTCGTCACCCCTGCAATGATATTCACTTTATCTTCGCTCGGTGCCGCTAAAACAATGATACCGGAATGAAGTTTTTGTTTTAACTCATCCGCCATTGTGCGCAAGTTATTCATGTCTGTTGCTTGTACACGTGCCGCTAAAAATTTTACACCATTTACTTCTTTGACGTTATCTAATAAACTTCCTGCTTCTATATTAGACAATTTGTGTAGAAGCGATTCATTTTCACGCTGTAATTCTTTCATCTCTGCTTGTAGACTCTCTACTTTTGCAACAATGTCTTTCGGATTCGCTTTTAACTTGTTCGCTGCTTCTTTCAGTAGAGCCACTTGCTGATTTAACAATTGATAAGCAGCTTCACCTGTCACTGCTTCAATACGACGTGTTCCTGCACCAATTCCACTTTCAGAAACAATTTTAAATAAACCGATTACGGATGTGTTCGGTACATGACAGCCGCCGCAAAGCTCAAGGCTGTAGTCACCAACAGACACGACGCGCACCACATCACCATATTTTTCGCCAAATAATGCCATTGCCCCCATCGCTTTCGCTTCATCGAGTGATTTGTTGGCAATATCGACTGCTAGACTTCTCCAAATTTTCTCATTGACGATGGTTTCAATTTGCTCTAGCTCTTCCGGCTGGACTTGTCCAAAATGAGAAAAGTCAAAGCGAAGACGATCAGGACCTACTAATGAACCCGCTTGGTTGACATGCGTACCAAGAACATCTTTTAATGCTTGGTGTAAAAGATGCGTAGCTGTATGGTTTTTAATAATTTTGCTTCGAGACGCTTCATCTACTCGAGCGATTACTTTTTGACCTGTTTTTAACGTCCCTTGTTCTATCAGGGCTTGCTGCACATGCTGGCCGTTCGGTGCTTTTTTCACATCCTGAATCACTACACGAACGCCTTCTGCTTCCAATACTCCTTTATCAGCAATTTGGCCGCCGCTTTCAGCATAGAATGGTGTTTCATCCAAAATAAATTGAATTTCTTCGCCTGCTGTTGCTGATTCCACGATCTCACCATTCGCAATCACGACAGCAACAGTTGCTTCTACCATTAATTGGTCATAGCCACTAAATTGACTCGCTACTTTAATGTCGCCAAGCACGCCACCTTGTACTTGCATCGAATCAACATCTTGACGAGCAGCACGCGCACGTTCACGTTGGTTGGCCATTTCTTTTTCAAAACCTTCGTGATCTACCTTCATGCCTTCTTCTTCCGCATACTCTTCCGTTAATTCTACAGGGAAGCCATACGTATCATATAAACGGAACACATCTTCTCCAGCGATGACATCGGAGCCATTATTTTTCGCTGCTTCGATCACAGATGATAAAATCGCTAACCCTTCATGAAGAGTTTCGTGGAAACGCTCTTCTTCATTTTTAATCACTTTTTGAATGAATTCCGTCTTTGCTGAAACTTCTGGATAAAAGTCCTTCATAATTTCACCAACAACTGGAACTAATTCAAACATAAATGGACGGTTAATATGAATTTGCTTTGCATAGCGCACCGCACGACGTAGTAAACGACGCAACACATAGCCGCGGCCCTCATTTGAAGGAAGCGCTCCATCACCAATCGCAAAAGCCACTGTTCGAATATGGTCAGCAATCACTTTGAACGCAACATCTTTCTCTACGCTTTCACGGTATTTTTCACCAGAAATTGCTTCTGTTGCTTCAATAATTGGTATAAATAAATCCGTATCAAAGTTCGTTGGTACTTCTTGAACAACAGAAACCATACGCTCAAGCCCCATACCTGTATCAATATTTTTCTTTGGTAGCGGTGTGTATGTACCATCTGGATTATGATTGAATTCGGAAAATACAAGGTTCCAGATTTCTAAATAACGTTCATTTTCTCCACCTGGGTATAGTTCTGGATCATGTTCATCATTGCCATAAGACTCGCCTCGATCGTAGAAAATTTCCGTATTTGGTCCACTTGGGCCTTCACCGATATCCCAGAAATTCCCTTCTAAACGAATGATTCTTTCTTCCGGCAAGCCGATCTCTTTATTCCAAATCTCAAATGCTTCATCATCCTCTGGGTGAATCGTCACAGATAACTTATCCGCTTCAAATGCCATCCATTTTTCATCAGTTAAAAATTCCCACGCCCAGTGAATCGCTTCTTTTTTGAAATATTCACCGATGGAGAAGTTCCCTAGCATTTCAAAGAATGTATGATGGCGAGCCGTTTTTCCTACATTCTCAATATCATTTGTTCGAATGGATTTTTGTGCATTCGTAATCCGTGGGTTCTCTGGAATCACTCGACCATCAAAATATTTCTTTAATGTAGCCACCCCACTATTGATCCATAAAAGACTTGGATCATCATGCGGCACAAGCGGAGCACTTGGCTCTACTCGATGGTTTTTTTCCTGAAAAAAATCTAAAAACATTTGACGAATCTGTGCACCTGTTAATGTTTTCATTCTATATTCCTCCTTTATTAGCAATTGTTTCATGGGTTGAAGACAACAAAAAAAGCCCCGTTCCCCGGACAGGGACGAAGCTTCTCGCGGTACCACCCTGATTATGAGTCGATCTTTCGACTCATCTCTCTTCTGCCTTAACGCGGCTTACGGCAGCGATTAACTGCTCTCTGGACTAGCTTTCTGTTATCCTTCACCTAGAACTTCTTTCAGCCAAGGAAGCTCCTCTCTGTGGCACAATGACCATAAGGTGGACTACAACATACTCGATCCTTCTTCGATTTAGCATTTCATTATAACCGAATTATAAAAAATTTCATCCCTACTTGTCAATGAGCGGCTTTTGCAGTCGAGCCTTCACTCGACGATCCGCGGAAAAGGCTGCTTTTAAAATGATCAGTACAGGAACCGCAACAACCATCCCTACCACCCCGCCGATCTCTCCTCCAGCCAGCAGGGCACCGATAATAAACAGCGGATGAAGATGCAAGCTTTTGCCGACAATCCAAGGGGAGAGAATATTCCCTTCAATGAATTGTAAAATAAACACGATAATGGCTGTGTATATAGCTGTTTTAAAAGAGATCATTAACGCAACAAATATGGCTGGTATTGCTCCAATTAGCGGTCCAAAGTAAGGGATGACATTGGTGATTCCGATAATCCCTCCAAGTAAAATTGGGTAAGGAAGGCCGATCATTGAAAATAATAACGATGCCACTCCTCCTACCAATAAGCAAACAAAGAGTTGTCCGCGAATATAAGAACCTAGAGAATGATCCAGTTCATTAACAAAACGTAATACTCGGGTACGCCAGCGCTTCGGCGTGATTCTCCAAGCCGTTTTTTTTACCCGACTCATATCTTTTAATAAATAAAAAGAGATGAATGGAACAATTGCTAAGAAAAACAAAAAGTTGACCGCCTTCATCAGCACATTCATAAACTGTTCTACTAGTCCAGATAACCAGCTTTCAAATTTGATCATCCGCTCACGAAGCTGTTCCTGCAACCCATCTGGCCAATTTAACGTTTCTATTTGCAGGGCGATCATTTTCTCTTCATACATTTGCGACACTTTCGGCGCACTGGCAGACAAATCCCTTAATTGCTCAATAAACAACGGTGTTCCTTTAAAAAGACCGAAACCACATAAACCAAAAAATAAAATATAGATAATAATAATAGCTCCTACCCGTGAAATTCCACGCTTCGCCATCGCTTCAACAAGCGGGTGAAGCAAATAAGCAATAAATCCCCCTAGCAAAAATGGCAACAAGCTAATCCATACCCAATGCAACATTGGTAACAACAACGACCTAAGCAAAAATAATACATACACCGTTAATAACGTTAGTAAAGCTGCACTCGCCATATATAGCCACTTTAACTTAATTTTGCTTTCCATGATGAGAAAACATCCTTTTTACTTAGTTTGCGGCTGAACACATTCAATTTATTCATGTATTGAATGATTTATCAGCGAGTTCACCAAACGCTTTTTCAATTAACAGTCTTCTTAATAGTCAACGGATACGTTTTCCTCTATAATTATTTTAAAAATAATGTGTTTTTCTTTTTTGTGTCGCATAAATATTTTATTAACCCCTATTTTTTCGGACAAATATAAAGTGAAACTTCAATCAGTGGGGGTTTTCTTCATCCCCCACCTACATACCTGCGCTTCTTCTGCCATGTTGAGGTAGGGGTCTTACAGCCCGTTAATGCGGGATAAAATAATTCGCCACAATGTAGATCCACTTTTAATAAGGAGGACTTTTAGACAAAGGTGAAAGAAGACAATTGGAAAGATATCACATTTTTAATTAAAGAACTTGAGATAATAGCTGATTCTGAAAATAAACTTGTCACCATTCAATCACTTCCAGACCAGTTGACATGTGTTGGAAAAGGAACAGACGCTGCAGTATTTGTCCACGCTGATTTTCCTCAATATGCATTTAAGATCTTCGCTTATGGCAAAGAAGAAAAAAGATGGAATGAAACAAAAGCCTATGAAAAACTGAATAATCACCCTTACTTCCCTAAGTTTTACGGCACAGGCGAACGGTTTGTGGTGATTAGCTATGAACATGGCACCAACCTATATGACTGCCTCATCGCCGGAATATATATCCCACCTCGTATGATTGAACAAGTAGACGAAGCCATTGCTTATGCTCGTCAAGTAGGTCTTAATCCACGTGATATTCATTTGAAAAATATTATTATGCAAGGTCATACCATTAAATTAATCGATGTATCTGAGTATGTATTACCAGGAAATGATGAGCGATGGGAGCATTTAAAAGAAGGATACCGTATGTACTATCCACTTATCGCCCATCGCAAAATACCCGTTGAACTGATAGATTTCGCCAAAGCTCATTATCAAAAATACAAAACCATTGGATTTTCTAAAAAAATGATAAATCAAGTGCTTTCGGTATTTTCGAAAAATAACGACAAAGAGGACGCCCAATGAAATAGGGCATCCTCTTTGTGCTTTCGGAGCTTTGCTTGTCGTGTCTGAACAGTCGGCTTCGCTTTTCTTTGTCTAGCTTCAGGCGCTAGCGACTAGTGAACTTCCACTATCCTCCTTGCGATAAGTCAACATCGATTCACTACTGTTCATCGTGTTTCCTTTATCTCGTGCGGATCGCTCCAGTCCATACGTCGCTGAACAAGCGCCTTCCGCTTTTCTTAATTAAAACATTCTTCTCATTCTTCTGGCCATTCGTCCGAATGTGGAGTTGTTGCGGTTAAACACGGCCATTACTGCCATCCCCGCGCCCAGTCCGACTAGGGAAGTCATTGTTTTAGACATAGTATCCGCCTCCGAATTTTTAGTTGGGTGTTAAGGTCTTCCGCTTTTCTTTGTCCAGCTTCGCCTCCTAGACACTCGAGTCAAATGCCAGCCTGACTGCATGGCTGAAGAGCGCCATTTCATCATTCTGTCATTTGCTTGTCGTGTCTGAACAGTCGGCTCCGCTTTTCTTTGTTAACTCAGTTTTCTTTCATCTTCTTCAAACAGGTCGTCGAGGGAGCTGAGTGAGCCATCTTCTTCGACTTGATGAACGGAGATGAGGTCGTCGGCGATGGAGAGTTCGATAAAGCAGTTCCAGCAGTAGTATTGCGTCGTGCCGATTTTTCCGATTTCTTTGCCTTGACAGTTTGGGCATGTGAACATGTATGCCACCTCGCACTTCTCTTAGCTTTTTGCTAAAAGGGTGTCCATGTTCAAGGCTTTTTATACATTTGTCAAGAAAGAATGATCTCGACAACTTTAGTATGGTCTCAGTCTAGAAAATCATAAGGCGAAACATTTTCCATGCCGATCATTGGATCAATGGCTGTGATCGTTTCTTCCGTTAATAGCAGTGGTTCCTGATCCTTTTGATTCTTGCTTTCTGGCTGAAGAATTGCCAATAATTTTTCCTGCAAAGTGGTCTTTCTAATCAGATCGTCATTCCTTTCGATCCCAATTCGAAACGCCTCTTCTTCTCCACATAAAATGAGAAATTGTTTACTTCGTGTAATCGCTGTATACAATAAATTTCGTCTTAACATTCGGTAATAACTTTTCACGACTGGCAAGATCACAATTGGAAACTCACTCCCCTGTGATTTATGGATCGAACAGCAAAACGCATGCGTAATCTGATTCAAATCTGCTCTCGTATACGTGACTTCATTGCCGTCATAAGAAACGATTACCATATCCTGCTTTTCTGTATTTTCCTTTGCATAAAAGATCGAGACGACTTCACCAATATCACCATTAAAAATATTTTGTTCTGGCTGATTCACAAGCTGTAGCACTTTGTCACCGATTCGGTACTCCACTTCTCCAAACGATAGCTTTTTGCGGGAGCCATCCGGGTCTGCATTAAAGATCTCCTGCAGGATCACATTCAGGCGATCGATGCCGGCAGGGCCTTTATACATCGGAGCGAGCACTTGAATATCTCGTGCGGTAAACCCTTTTTTGATCGCGTTTTTCACGACCTGTTCAACGACTTCAGGAATTTGTTGCACCCGACACGTTAGAAAAGAACGATCCTTTTGCTGCTGAGTCACATTGTTTGGCAAATTCCCTTTCTTGATTTCATGGGCCATTTCAATGATGGAAGACCCTTCTGCTTGGCGGTAGATATCGGTCAATCGTACCGTCGAAATCACTTGTGAGGCGAGCAGATCCTTTAACACCTGCCCAGGACCAACAGAAGGTAGCTGATCTTCATCACCAACAAGCACCACTTGAATATCATCAGGAAGAGCTTTAAACAACTGATGAGCGAGCCATATATCAACCATCGACATTTCATCAATGATTAATAATCGCCCTTCAATTTCACGACTTTCCCCATCCTCCATCGATTCTTGGCCATTAAAACCAAGCAAGCGATGAATCGTCACAGCTGGCAAACCGGTTGATTCCGCCATTCGCTTTGCAGCTCGGCCAGTAGGCGCCGCTAGTCTAATCGGAAACGGCTCATCTTTCCCATAGCTTTTTGGATCAAGTGAGCAGCCGTGCAACTCTGCATACAACTCAACAATCCCTTTAATTACCGTTGTTTTTCCCGTTCCTGGCCCTCCAGTTAAAAGCATCATCGGCGACATCAAAGCGGTTTGGATGGCTTCTTTCTGTGTGGGTGCATATTGCACACCGGTTCGTTCTTCTAAATCACCAAGTGCCAGCAAAAATTCTGACTCAGGAAATTGATCTTCATATTGTTGCTGCTTTAACAGCCTTTCAATATTTGTCACGAGTCCTTTTTCTGAGAAAAATAAAGAAGGTAAAAACACACGATCATTTTCTCCGACCACTTTCCCGTCTTCTTCAAGGGCGATTAATTGCTTAGCAATCGATTCAAATGAAACTTCCTCTTGACCGCTTTTTTCAAGCAATACCTTTACCGCTTTCAATAACGGTTCCGCTTCTAAATAACAATGTCCTTCTTGCAAACATTGTTGCTCAACGGTAAATAAAATGCCTGCTTTCAATCGATCGGGATGCTCCCCATGAATACCAATTTGTGCACCTAGCTCATCTGCTCGACCAAAACCGATGCCTTCTATATCCTCCACAAGCTGATAAGGATTTTTTTGAATGATTTCAATCGATTGCTGCTGATAAGCTTGAAAGATTTTCATCGATAGCTGCGGACCAAAGCCGTATTGATTGAGCGCAATCATCACCTGTTCTAGCCCTTGATGCTCAAGTAGCGTCTCATAAAGCTTTTTTGCCTTATCCGCCGGCAGTCTAGGAACTTCTTCAAGCAAGGCTGGGTTATCCAAAATTTTCGAAATTGTCCCTTCACCAAGCGTCTCGACGATTTGTTCAGCCGTTTTTTTACCGATCCCTTTAAATAATTCGCTCGATAAATACGTCACGATCCCCTGCTTTGTTTGCGGAATTTCTTTCTGCACGACTCTGGCATGAAACTGACGGCCGAATTTCGGATGATCTTTAAAATTCCCATAAAATACGTACATTTCCTGCTCATGAATTTGCGGAAAATAACCGGTGACAACGGCTTCTTTTTCATCGTAATTGTCATTCGTTTCTGACACTCGAATACGTAAAACGGAGTAAAAGTTTTCTTTATTATGGAAAATCGTTACAAGATGGCGGCCTTTGACATACTTTTCTCCATCCGCGAAGAGATCCATCGAATTCTGCTCCATATGCCCCACCTCCCACTATTTTCAACTTTCTTCCGCTGCGTTTTCGATCATTTTCTTTCCGTAACCTGCTAGCATGTGATCTGGCTGAACTGCTAATGCTTTCTTAAACATCGCCATTGCTCGATCAGCATCCTCTAAATGACCAGCATAAGCTACACCGAGATTGTAGTAAGCATCGGCATGCTCTGGGTCCGCTTCAATCACCCGCTCAAGTTGGGCAATCGCTTCATCTAAAGCGTTCGCTTTCGCTAACGCCAAACAAAATTGAAAACGAGCTTCTGTATCTTCTTCATTGAGTTCAACTGCTCGCTGTAAATACGGCAACGCAAAAACCGCTTGATCAAGCTGCATTAATGTCATTCCAAGCATGAAAAAGGCATCACTTTCTTCCAACCCTTTATGTATCGCTTGTTCAAACTGTTTACAAGCTTCTTCTAAATGATTTTGTTCATATAAAAACGTGCCAAATGCGTAATAAGCAGCACCAGCTTCCGGATCTACCTCGATCGCCTTTTGATAAAATTTTTCCGCCCGCTCTAGTTCGCCAACCGTTGATAGCACATGCCCAAAATTGATATAGGCAGTCGGCTCTTCAGGTGCTTCCTCAATTCGCTCTGTAAACAGTTTTAATGCCTCTTCAATTTTTCCTTGCTGTAAAAACTCAATACCTTGTAAATTCTTGTCCATGATCCACCTCTAACTATTTGATAAAAAAATTATAACATATACAAAGAAAATAGCCTTTAGAGCAATCGCATGCTTTAAAGGCTATTTTCAATTATTTAACCGACATACGTCAAACGCTTGCCGTGTTTAAACACTTGATCAATCGTACCGCCGCCAAGGCACTCCTCACCGTCATAAAAAACAACGGCTTGTCCTGGTGTAATCGCGCGAGTCGGCTCGTGAAACTCCACATTCACCTTGCCATCTTCTAACATATGAACCGTGACTTTATTGTCCTGTTGGCGATAGCGGAATTTCGCTGTGCACTCAAAGGATGACGACTTTGGCTGATCCGTCACCCAGCTAATATTGTCCGCAATCAATGAATTGGAGTAGAGCAATTCGTTATGGAAACCTTGCTCCACGTATAGAACATTTCTCTCCAAATCCTTCCCAACAACAAACCACGGATCACCAGAGCCACCGATGCCAAGACCATGACGCTGACCGATCGTATAATACATCAGTCCATCATGACGGCCTTTCACCTCTCCACCCATCGTTGTCATATTGCCAGGTTGAGCGGGTAAATATCCGCTAAGAAATTCTTTGAAATTCCGCTCGCCGATAAAACAAATGCCGGTACTATCTTTTTTCGCAGCTGTCGCAAGCCCAGCTTCCGTCGCAATCTCTCGCACACGTTTTTTGTCAATATCACCGATTGGAAACATCACTTTTTCTAGTTGTGCTTGCTGCAGTTGATTTAAAAAGTATGTTTGGTCTTTGTTTTCATCAAGGCCGCGCAGCATCTTGACTTCATCGCCACTGCGGTCCACTCGCGCGTAATGACCCGTAGCCAAATAATCAGCGCCGAGATTGATCGCATGCTCTAAAAAGGCTTTAAATTTGATCTCTTTATTGCACATCACATCAGGGTTCGGTGTCCGCCCTGCTTTATATTCATCAAGGAAGTAAGTAAATACTTTCTCCCAATATTGTTTCTCGAAATTGACGGCATAATAAGGGATGCCGATTTGATTACACACTCGTATAACGTCGTTGTAATCCTCTGTTGCTGTGCAGACGCCGTTTTCATCTGTGTCATCCCAGTTCTTCATAAAAATCCCGATGACATCATAGCCCTGCTCCTTTAATAAAAGGGCCGCAACCGAAGAATCAACCCCGCCAGACATACCGACTACGACACGAGTATCTTTCGGTGCTTTGTTCATTCAGTCCACTCTCTTTCTTTTTGCTTACGCTTTCGTTAAGCGGGCAGTAATTTGGGCGATGGCTTTTCCTGCTTGTTCTATTTGCTCTTGTGAATTTCCTAACCCAAAGCTGAAACGAATCGAATTGCGAAGGCGCTCGGATTCTTTACCAAACATCGCCACTAATACATGGGACGGTTCAATCGCTCCCGCTGTGCAAGCGGAACCGCTCGAAGCCGCAATACCAGCAAGGTCAAGATTGACAAGCATCGCTTCGACATCTGTTCCAAGAAAGCTTAAGTTTACCACGTGGGGTAAGGATTGCTCAAGTGATCCGTTTAGACAAAAGTCTACTTCCTGAGCGGATAAAAGATCAATCAATTGCTGTTTAAAGCCGATATATTGTTGCCTTTTTTCTTCTCGACTTGCCTCGGCGATTTCCACTGCTTTTGCCAACCCAGCAATTGCCGGAACATTCTCTGTTCCGGCCCGACGCTTTCTTTCTTGCTCCCCGCCGAATAAAGCAGGGGATAAAGCAATCCCCTCTCTCGCATAGAGAAAACCGATCCCTTTAGGTCCATTGATTTTATGGCCAGACGTTGTTAATAAATCAATATGTTCTTTTTTGACATCAATGGCTTGCAATCCATAAGCTTGCACTGCATCTGTATGAAAAGAAGCTTGATGATTGTTTAACATTTCACCAATTTCTTGAATCGGTTGAATAGTTCCTACCTCATTGTTTCCATACATAACAGAAACTAAAATCGTGTCTTCTCTCAAAGCTGCTTTGACATCATCTACTTGAACACAGCCTTGTTCATTCACTGGTAAGTACGTAACCTCAAAACCTTCCTTCTCTAACTGTGCACACGTATGTAAAACCGCATGATGCTCGATGGATGTGGTGATAATATGTCGTCCCTTATCGCTCATCGCTCGGGCTGTGCCAACGATCGCAAGGTTATCAGCTTCTGTTCCACCGCTCGTAAAAATAATCTCATTAAAATGAGCGCCAATGCTTGAAGCAATCGTCGTTCTAGCGGTATCTACCACATGGCGCGCCGCTCGTCCGAACGAATGAATGCTTGATGGATTACCGAACACTTCAGCCATTTGAATACTCATGACTTCAATAACTTCGGGATGAACAGGCGAAGTCGCCGCGTGATCTAAATAAATTCGTTGCATGTCGATCACCCCTTAAATGTAAAACATATAGCCGTCAGATTCATCACGATCCGTATGTTTCGCTAAATCATCTAACGTCGTATTTTCCAACACATTTTTAATCGCATCACTAATGCGGATCCATAGCTCACGTTTTGCTGGTTCCTCTTCTTCAATTCCTTCTACTAAACTGATAGGTCCTTCCAGCACTCGAATGACATCACCAGCTGTAATAGTTTCTGGTTCTCTTCCAAGCACATACCCGCCGTATGCTCCACGAATGCTGCGGACTAGTCCAGAATTACGGAGCGGAGCAATTAACTGCTCCAAATAATGCTCGGATAAATTATGAGCCCCGGCAATCACACGCAAAGATGTCGGTCCTTCTCCATGTCGTTTCGCTAGTTCGATCATAATGGTTAGTCCGTATCTACCTTTAGTTGAAATTCTCATATATTTACACCTCGATTAGTTTCTTGTTTCCAATGATTCACTCTTTTTATAATTATATCGGAAAACCGCTGACATTGCGGCATTGAAATACCGACAGCTGTTCCCATGATAAAACTAAACAAAAATGTGCCAAAACTGACTGGCCCACCGATCGCCCAAGCAATGGCTAATACAATAAACTCCATGCCGCGCCGAATATGTGAAACCTTCCAGCCAGTTTTTTTCATCACCGCAAGCATAAAACTGTCACGCGGACCAGCTCCAAGCTGAGCGGCAAGATAAAAAGACATCCCATACGCCATAACCACCGTTCCTACTACAAACATACCTAGCTTGCCAATAAAAGCAGACGGTGTGGCGATCACAGGCATACTTAAAAATAGATCAATAAAAATCCCAACTAATACCATATTTAGATAGGCCCCAAATTGCGGCCACTCACGCAAGTACATAGAAGCAATGCCTAAAATCAAAAAACCAATTAGCACAGACCATGTACCTACGGTTAATCCGATACGCTCATATAGCCCAACGTGAAGTGCATCCCAAGGTGTTGCTCCAAGATCGGCACGGATTAACAACACAATGCCAAGAGACATAAATAAAAGGCCAATTACAAAGATCATTAGCCTGACCACCATATTCCCTTGTTGTTTCATCCACTGAATCCCCTGTTCATTTATATCTTATTATACCCATCTACATTGCATTAGTTCAAATTGGTCACTTTCGTTATTATAGCATAGAACATGCAACAAATAACATGATCGCTCCCTAATTCTATGCGGTAAAACAATAAAAGAGGGAACTTCTTAGCACATGAAGTTCCCTTACTTTTATATCAAAATTAACAATATGGTTATACCTTCTTATTGGATTCTACTCTTTAATATACTCATGACTAACGAGAACATCTTTCAACACATCTGTTGGAATAATAAATTCCACTATTCCCATGGCACCAGGAGCCACTTCATATTTGTCGAATACAATTACTAATTTGTTGTCTTCGTTAATGTAGAAACTTTGTTCAGGATTTATTTTAAATACGTCCCTTTCTTTTGGATCCTCTATCCAATAAGTTACGGAAGAGTCTTGTTTCATTTGTGTCATCATTTGCTTCTTAATCTCTTCACTAATCACGTCTACATAAGCTTTGTTCTTAAAAAGGCTTGGTAAAGTAATTAATAATTCATTCTTTTTATCAATCGTGTCAAATTTATAAGTTGTTGAAGATGACCCAACTGTATTCACCACATATCGTCCAATAGATAAGATTTGTTCATTATCTGTTTTCACTTCGTACCCGCTGGATACACCAACATGCCCGCCTTCACTTTCTTTCATTTCTTCCATTTCAGCTTTAAATTGTTTGTATAGCTCTTTACCTTCTTCTGCGTATTTTTGATTTAACGTTGACTGTAATGATTCATCCTCAAGGTTTTTAATTTCCGGCACTTTAATATCAGCCTGGTATGTTTCCTCATCTACCTTGAATTCTGTAAATGTTAATACCTCAACGATCTTGTCCATAACAGGAATACTTCCCATCGTTTTCGCAAACGCTGGACTTACATTGATTCCTCCAATAAAAATGGCGGAAGCTGCGGCTAAACTAACGATCACTTTTAACATTTTAGGCTTTTTAGGTTTTCTGGGCTTTTGTTTCAACGCCTTTTTTACAACAAAATCTAATTCACTCGGTATCGGAATGTCATTATATTCTCTTTTAAGGTCTTCAATTTTTTTATTCACTTTATCAATCACCCTCCCATTTTTTCAATAATTATCCATTTGTAACCGAAGCATTTTAAGCCCTTTATATAAACGAGTCTTAATCGTGTTTTCATTTTCATTTAAGACTTCTGCTATGTCGCGAAGCTTTAAGTCTTCAAAAAATTTAAGAATAATAACAATTCGATATTTAGGGTCCAAGTCAGCAAGTGAATTAGCCAAATCGAAATCCTTATATCTATCACTGCTTACCGGACTAATAACCTCTAACGTACTATCATCAGCTATAAATTCCTTTTTCTTTTTCCGCAATAAATCAATCGATGTGTTGATTACAATTCGTATAAACCAACTTTTTAACCCTTTGGGATCTTCTAGGGTATGTACAGTGGATAACGCTTTATAGATGGACTCTTGAATAATATCTAACGCATCTTCTTTATTTTTAACATAACTAAAAGCTACTCTATAAAATGACTCTTTGTTTTTTAATATTAACTCTGTGAGCAATTTTTCTAGATGTTGTTTTCCCATTGGTGACACCTCCTTGTACTGTTCTTATATAAGACGTACAACTATATAAAAAAAGTTTTCGTCATTTGCATCTTGAACAAAATTTTATTTTGAAATAATCAGGGGTTTTAATATTAACTCTGTAAGCTTTTTTTCATTCGTGGCACCTCCTTTTGTGCTCTATATATAAGACGTACAATTATATAAAAAAAGTTTTTGCCATTTATATTTTTAATAGTTACTTTAATTTGATTGTTCCTTCATTCAATATATAATATTGTTATAAATCTTATGGGGAGGCATCAAATTGAATGGAGAACCTCTTGCTTACCGAATGCGGCCAACAAATATAGATGAAATTGTTGGTCAAAAAGAGATTATTGGAAAACACACAAGTTTGTATAAAATGATTAAAAACGGGTATGTCCCCTCCATGCTGCTCTATGGTGAACCAGGTATTGGGAAAACCTCCATTGCATATTCTATTGCAGGAACAACTAAAATACCTTTTATCGCTTTAAATGCAACGACTGCTGGCAAAAAAGATGTAGAAGCTGTTGTTGATGAAACTCGTCTAACTGGAAAAGTCATTTTGTTTTTAGACGAAATTCATCGTTTTAATAAAGCCCAACAAGACTACCTCTTACCGCATGTAGAGCGTGGAGATATTATCCTCATTGGAGCAACCACCGAAAACCCTTTTCATGATGTCAATCCAGCTATAAGAAGTCGTTGTGGCCAAATAAAACAACTCACACGCCTATCAACAGAGGATCTTCAGCTCTTGCTTGAACGCGCATTACATGATGAAAAAAAGGGACTAGGTAAGTTACCTATTCAAATATCTAGTGAACAAATACAAAAGATTGCTTTTGGTTCCAACGGTGATGCTAGAAGATCCTTAACACTATTAGAATCAATTGTATTTGCATCAACTAAAGAGAATGGTTCTTTTATGATTAAAGATGAAACCATAAACAACATAATCGATCGTGTAGGTGTCTATGGCGATAAAAAAGGATCGAATTTTTATAACCTACTATCTAGCTTGCAGAAGAGTATTAGGGGAAGTGATGTTGATGCAGCACTATATTACTTAGGGCATTTACTTGAAACAGGTGACTTAACGGCTGTCAATCGCAGATTATTAGTAACTGCTTATGAAGACATCGGATTAGCTAATACATCTGTTGGCAATAATGTGCTGTCAGCTGTAACCGCCAGTGAGCGTTTAGGTTTACCCGAAGCTCGTATTCCTTTGTCTGTCGCTGTTATAGAAATGTGTCTATCCTCAAAATCTAATTCAGCTTATAAAGCCTTAGACAGAGTAATAGAAGAGATTAGAACAGGCAATGTTGGAGAGATCCCTAAACACCTTCGAGATGGCCATTATGCTGGCTCTAAAGTATTAGGACATGAAGGGTATAAATATCCTCACGATTATCCATTAGGAACGTTTGGCGGGTGGGTTCAGCAAGATTATCTACCAAACAATTTGAAAGAGAAAAATTATTATAAACCGATAGAAGCTGGCGAAGAAAAGAGATTAGCCGCCATTTATCATAAGTTACAACAGTTCAAGAAGAGCTAATGGGACATGGAGTGGACGCTCAATATCCTCATGATGTTGAAAGCGGCTTGGTGAAACAATCATACTTACCGCATATATTATTGCGAACCGAAGAAAACAGGAGAGTCCCTTTTTAACTAGGGGGCTTCCTTGTAAGTCCTCTCATATCCGTATAGGAGTGATAAAACATGGAGACGATTGAAGCAATTGTAGCAGAACGCAGAACATATTCAGCGGCTCAAAACACGCATGCCCATATGTATGCTCAGGTCATTTTTCCTCTTCAAGGTGAGCTATCTATAAAAACCGATACCCAAACTCTTCAGCTTGATGACCAAACCTTATTTTATATTCCACCTAAATGTCATCATACGTTTCATTCAGCTGTGCGAAACGAATTTTTAGTATTAGATATCCCTTACTTTATGCTGTCAACAAAAGAGTTACAAAATAGAAGTATTTCTATTGAATTAACCAATCAGTGGAAAGGGATTCGACATCTTCTTTTAAATGAAACGGGCCAAAATCCTGCGCTAAAAGAACTTTATCCTTATATTTCCTATCATTTACTTCAAGATCAACAACCTAAATCGATCCAATATATTCATAACCATTATGATAAGCCCATTTCGATCAGTCAACTCGCCTCACTTGAACATTATAATCGCACCTATTTTTCGGAATGGTTTATGAAAGAAACCGGGAAATCCCCTGCTTCTTATATAAGAGATGTACGTTTAAATAAAGCGAAAGAATTACTGCGCCACACCAATTTACCGATTTTACATATCGCCATCCAAGTCGGATTAGAACATCAATCATCTTTAACGAGACTGTTTCAGAAGTATGAAGGAATAACCCCAAGTCAATATCGAAAAAATACAGAATTTCAGCAAAAATACACCTGACATTCTGTAAAATAAAACGCATCAACATTTCGTATCATTGGATTAAGGAGAGGATGTTGATGCACACAGCTTTAGGTATACTATTTGCACTTTTATGGTCATCTGCCGCGATTGCCACGAAGTTTGGATTATACTCAACTACACCACTAGCATTGGCGACTATTCGCTTGCTACTAGCTGGCGGCTTGTTATTTCTTTATATTTATTTAATAAAGAAAAAATATCGTTGGCCTCAATTACATGAATGGAAACCGCTCATCATTTTAGGAATCTTAAATACCACGATCTACTTAGGTGCGATCTTTTGGGCATTACAAAGCATTTCTGCTGGTTTATTTAATTTATTTGTTACAATAAATCCCTTCATTGTCGCTTTATTATCCTGTATCTGTTTAAAAAGACAAGTCACTTTAAAAGAGTGGGTCGGCATGTTGGTTGCGGCTATCGGGTTAATGATCGCTACATGGCCATCCCTTTCTCATAGCGAGGCCACGATTAGCGGGTTAATTACTTTAGGAATAGGTATGCTATCCATGGCGGTTGGAAGTGTTTATTTTAAAAAAATCAAGTTAACTCTTCCTAATATCGTCATTAACACTTGGCAAGTAACCATTGGTGGCATCCTATTAATCCCGATTACTTACGCTCTCGAAAGCGAAACATATTTTTTACATGTGGATGATTACTTACTCAGTTCGCTAATCTGGTTAGTGTTGATCATTTCGATTGCTACGATGCTACTCTGGTTTTACTTGTTAAAACAAGATGCTGTCAGGGCCAACAATTGGTTGTTTTTGACCCCGATTTTCGGCTATATACTGGCGGCCATTCTTTTAAATGAACCAGTGACGATATTCGATATGATCGCCACCTTCTTTGTCCTAACAGGGTTACTGCTTTCAGGAAATATCACTCTTTATTCTAGACAAACCAAGACATTAAAAACTCATTTATAGCTTAATCTAAACTAGAGCGTGATGAATTCCACGCCCTAGTTTTTTGTTTCATACTGTGACCTTATTCTAATCACATTACATCTCCATAGGCGCTTTCATTCCCAGCAGTCTCAACCCTTCTTGTAAAACAATCGTCACGGCTTTCACTAAAGCAAGCCGACTTTCTTTTTCGGTATCATCCACTAAAATTTTGACGTGACTATAATACTTATTAAACTCTTGAGACAAGTCAATCACATACTTGGCGATTTGAGATGGTTCATATTGTTGTAAGCTTTTTTCAATAACAATAGGAAACTCCATTAATGATTTGATGACAGACCAGCTATAGTCATCATTCAAGCCAGCTGGATGAACGATGTTGCTCTCCGATTTTCTGATGATCGAGCAAGCTCTCGCATGCGTATATTGCACATATGGTCCAGTCGTTCCTTCAAACTTCAGCATATCTTCAAGTGAGAACTCAATATTTCCTTGCCGCTCATTTTTTAAATCATGGAAAATAATTGCCCCCACACCAACAGCTTTTGCTACCTCTTCTTTCTGAGCTAGCTGCGGGTTTTTCTCTTCGATGTTTTGCTTAGCTAATTCAATCGCTTCTTCGATCACTCGTTCAAGAAGCACCACTTTCCCTTTTCTCGTCGACATCTTTTTGCCTTCTTTTAAAATGAAGCCAAACGGAATATGCACCATGCCCTTAGCCCATTCAAATCCCATCTTTTCCAGCGTGAGAAAGACTTGCTTGAAATGCAGACTTTGTTCCTGTCCGACGACATACAACGCTTTGTCAAACTGGTAATGATTTTGTCTGTAAATCGCTGCCGTTAAATCCCGTGTCGCGTACAACGTCGCTCCATCTGACTTTTTAATTAAGCATGGCGGCAAATCGTATTCCTGTAAATCCACCACTTCCGCTCCATCCGATTCGATTAGTAGCCCCTTCTCTTGAAGCAATTGAATCGTATCATCCATGCTCTCATTGTAAAAAGCTTCTCCGTTCAGCGAATCAAAGCGAATATTCATTAAGTCATAAATTTTCGAAAACTCAAGAAGGGATTCAGCTTTAAACCATTTCCATAAATCCCTTGCTTCCTCGTCTCCGTCTTCAAGCTTTTTAAACCACCTTCTAGCTTCTGCTTCTAAATGGGGCTGTTGCTCGACTTCATCGTGAAATTTTACATATAAACTAAGCAATTCTTGAATGGGATTTTCTTTGACACTCTCCTCACTTCCCCAATATTTATAGGCAGTAATTAATTTCCCAAATTGGGTCCCCCAATCACCGAGGTGATTAATCCGAACCGTTTGATACCCTGACTTTTCCGCGATATTCGCAATGGCATTACCGATGACAGTGGACCGTAAATGCCCCATTGAAAACGGCTTGGCAATATTCGGTGAGGAAAAATCAATTGTGATCACTTTTCCTTGACCATGGGATAAATGACCATAATTCGCTCCTTGTTTTAAAATATCATTCAGCACATGCTCGCTAACGACTTGTTTGTTTAAAAAGCCGTTCACATACGCTCCGTTTGCCACAACAGCACCAAACAGCGGATGATCAATCTGTTTAGCTAAATCAGCGGCAATCAACTGTGGCGATTTCTTCATCATTTTCGCTAGTAAAAAACAAGGAAAAGCCACATCTCCCTGCTCTGCGTATTTCGGCTTTTCAATCACTTGAAGAACCTCTTCCAATGTAATCATACCGTCTAATTTGCATGTAATTTCTTCCGCAAATGTTTTCATGCCTTCCATCTCATCACGTCCTTTTCCAAAAATAAAAAATCCCGCCTCTAAAAATAGAGACGAGATTAAAATAACCCGCGGTACCACTCTGATTGTTCATTAAGAACCAGCTTTGCTTTATAACGGGACAATCCCCGGCTCACCCTACTTTGTTTCAGGTAGCTTCTCAGAAGTGCGCTTCATTTAGATTCGGCTATCAGGCTTCCACCATCCCCGACTCGCTTTCAGACTTTATCTAAACTACTCTCTTCATCATGGAAATTTTCAATATTTTTTGATATTATATACAATTGTTTTGGAAAATTCAAATCAATTTTTCTTAAGTTTTTTCAAAAAAATAAAACTAAATGAGCTACTTCTTGCTCTTATTTATTGAAAGCGAGGAATAAAACAATGAATGATGATGATTTAGTGATAAAAGCGCAAGCTGGTGATCATCAAGCCTTTCAACAGCTGATCGAAACCCACCGTTCAACTTTATATCGCTATGCCCGATATTATTCAATGAACGCATACGATGCAGAAGAGCTTGTTCAAGAAACGATTTTCCGGGCCTATATCGCTCTTCCCCAGTTAACACATCCGGAACGTTGTGTCAGCTGGATGAAGACGATCATGTTACGTTACGCCATATCATTGACGAATAAACGAAAAAGACTTGTGGTGAATGAAGCTGTTGTCCAAAACCGTTTAGATTCGTATACGGCAAGTTATGATGAAACGCTATACTTAAAAGAAGCTCTTGAATATTTAGACGAAAAATACCGAAGAACACTAGTGCTAAAATATTTCCATGACTATACTCTCCAAGAGATTGCTAATATTCTAGATTGTCCAATCGGTACAGTAAAAACTCATATTTATCAAGGTTTAAATAAACTTAAAAATTATTTTGGAATTGCAGAAGAACGTGCAATTGAGAGGAAAATATATATGTTAAAAGACCAATTAAAGAAAAAAGCACAAACGATTGGAAATATCCCAACCAACTATGAGCTTGAAATTGAAGATTACCGAGATCATGAAACAGACAGCCGTGCTCTCTATATATGGAAGGATCCAAATGATGATGACAAGGGGATTTGGATCGAATTAGACAAAGAGGGCCATTTAATCGATTTAACAAATGATGCTTCTTCAGAAAGAACTGGCGATTCCTTATCAAACGAACAATTAAAAGAACTCGCCTTACAATTTGTGATGGATCATTATCCAGATGCACCGAAATCTTTTACCTTTGAAAAAATAGTAACAACACAGGATGATCGCTTGCGGTTTACATACAAACAAAAAGAATTGGAATTATTTCTCCCTGACACCGGATTTTCTGTTGATATCACAAGGAGCGGTGAAATTGTGTGTTTTCGTTACCATGGCAAGGCCAAAAAAATTGTTTATCCTGAAAAAATCATCCATAAAGAGGACGCAAGAAGTACATTATTAAATGAATTGGAAATGGAGACGATGATCATCGTTCTTCACAAGGGATTGTATGAAGATGGTGATGATTTGCCACATCTCATATTTGAAGCAAACTTGCGATTTCATCAAATACTTGCTAATGGTCAAACCTCAGAAATCGAGCGAGAAGAAGAGACATCTAAGGAACTTCTCCCTTTGTCAAAACCATCAAAAACGACAACCAAAGATGTTGATGCTTTTATCGGCTTGGACCGTTCCGTTTTCACCATCATTCGCGAGCGAGATATGGGGGATACAATCGGTACAGTCTGGCGGATAGGTGAAGAAGAACCAGAGATCACTAGTCGTACTCTAGACAGCTTTTTTCAGCAAAGAAATGACCATACCATTAAACTGAAAACAGCTAAAGATAGTGGACAGTTAAAAGGAATGTTTTCTTTCTTGAAACGACAAGGAGCTCTACAATTAAGCCTCGATGAATGTGAAGATATCGCCCTGCAGTTTTTATATCACCTTTACCCAAAAGCAGATCAGTATTTCCGCATGAAGCCAGAACCGGCAGAGGACGAGACAAGTGCTTGGTTTCATTTTGAATTATATCATGGAGGCATTCACACAAGATTCGGGTTCGTTAGCATAACAGTTAATCGAACGACTGGGTACATTGATCAGTACTTTGGGCCGGATATCCATCCTGATTGCATCACCTCTCTTCCTCATGAACCGACTGTTTCAGAGGAAGAAGCAAAAGAATTATTCACTCGCTTTTTTGACGTCGAGCTGCAATGGGAAAAGAAATATATGGAGGACGATCAAGGTTATTATCAGCTTGTGTACAAGCCGGTATACCCAGATCTTGCAGGTGAATTAGCGTTTATTGAAGCAGAAAGTGGGGAAGTCATCATAAAGAAAGATTGCTATTGATCAGTAAAGCCTGCTAATGAAAGCAGGCTATTTTTTTCATGATTCCAGACACTGATTTACTGAATCTATCAATGTTTATACTGACAAACGGCTTTGATTTACTGACTTTATGCTACTTTTTCATGACTTATCTAGTTTTTTACTGAATGAGTTACTATGTTACTAAAAAAGCACCTCCTATCAATGGAGGTGCCAAGCATTACGCAGCCACATCTCTTTTCGAAAAGATAAAGAAGGCTAACAAGTGAAAAATAATAAAGTAAACAGCAAGGACAGTGAGGGAGAATCCCATGGTCATGCCTTCCACCATCACTTGCCCCGTTTCGTACCCCATTAAGTTCGTATTGGCAAATAATAAGTATTTCGCCCAATCATATTTCATGGCAATCATCATCGTAGCAGTAGAACCCATAGATAATAGGAATAGCGAAATACCAACTGCTAATGAGCTATTGCGGAAGGCTGCTGAGATCATAAATGCCATCGTCGCAACCATAAAGATATCGATCGATGTTAATAAGTAAACTTTCAATAAGTAAAGGATTAAATTTTGTTCAACGACCTTTCCACCTTCATAAGCAAGATGGACAGATTCACCGGATGTTCCGAATAATATCGCACCGATTAAAGAGGAGAATAAGAATAAAATGCCAATCATAAATAATCCGAATAAAACAACCGTTATATATTTAGAAAAAAGAATTTTTGAACGGCTAAGCGGGCGAATTAACAGCAATTTAATCGTTCCCCAAGTATATTCACTAGCGACAATTCCTGCGGCAACAATAATCATAAATAAACCGGCAAAACCAATGAATGATGTACTGTCATCTACAAATGACCACATCGTTGTTTTCGTATCTAATGGAACATTTTCAGCTAAACGGTATTCATTAATTTTGATTTCCTCTTGGATTTGTTCTTTTTGATCTTTCGTCATATCTGGATAGTCTTGCAATTCTTTTTGTAAAGCAGCTATATCGGCTTGCACAACTTCTTCCCACTCTGGTTGCTTTCCTTTTTGTTTACTTTCGTCATATTTTAAATAAGCCGCAAAAGCACTGACCATTAAAATCAACAAGCCAATCATGACGTACGTTCCAGGTCGTTTGAACACCTTGATCCATTCGTTTTGTACTAACCGAAACATTAGACGACTACCCCCTGTTTCTCTGTAATTTCTAAGAATCGTTCTTCTAGTGATTTGGATACTTGTTTCACTTCATAGATGCGAATGCCTCTTTCCGCAAGCAACATAATGATATCTGGAATTTGCTCCTTGTCACTTTCAATTACAAGGCGACCTTCCACAATTTTCGCTTGCCCCCCTGGAAAGAATTGCTTAATGTATTTCACCGCATCCTCCACATGGTTCACTTCAAAGGAATACATCTCTATCTCTTCTTCCATCCAATTATGGACAGATTGCACATCCACTAATTTTCCTTTTTGAATAATCGCGATCCGATCACACATCATTTCCATCTCTGCTAATAAGTGACTCGATACGATGACAGCCAAGCCTCTCTTTTCTGCTAGTTCTCTCACATGTTGACGAATTTCTTTAATCCCCGCTGGATCTAATCCATTCGTTGGTTCATCCAAAATCAATACTTTCGGGTCATGAAGAAGTGATTGAGCAATCCCAAGACGTTGACGCATACCAAGAGAGTACGTCTTCACTTTGTCATTGATACGATCACTTAGTCCGACAAACTTCACCACTTCATCAATCTTTTCCTTAGTGATTCCTCTATGCATGCGAGCATATTGTTGCAGATTTTCATAACCGGATAAAAACTTATACATTTCTGGATTTTCAACGATCGCTCCAATATTCTCAACAGCCTTCTCAAAATCTTTTTGAATGCTGTGGCCGCAAATAACGATATCGCCTTCTGATAATTTCATTAAGCCAACGATCATTCGAATCGTTGTCGTTTTCCCAGCTCCGTTTGGTCCAAGAAATCCAAACACTTCTCCTTTTTGAATATTAAAGCTAAGTGAATCGATAATTTTCTTCCCTTTAATTGTTTTCGAGACATTTTTCAATTCCACTACTGTGGTCATGATTGCCCCTCCTTCACAAAATTATTTTTCAGCCATTGTAAAACAGAAATTCCTTGTTCCTCGCGAAGAGTCTCCACATGGCAATGAGCTTTGATGCGGCCCTCTTCGATCACTATCGCTTCATCCAAAATCGGTTCAATTTCAGTAATTTCATGGGTTGTTATAATGACCGTTTGCTCTCCAAAATCGATAAAAGAAACAAGTCCCTTCACAATCGTATCTCTGACCATCGGATCAAGACCGATGAATGGTTCATCTAATAACAGCACAGGTGCCTGACGGGAAAGGACAAGTAAAAGCTTGAGACGACCTTGTTGCCCCTTGGAGAGCTTAGCTATTTTCTGATCGGGATCTAGCTCTAAAAACACTTGCAATTCCTGTGATTTTTCCATAGAAAAATCTGGATACTGCGTAGAGAAATAATCGATCATTTGTCTTACTTTTAAGGCAGGATAAATCATTCCCTCACTGGCAAGGAAGGCCACTTCTGAAGCAATGCTTCGATCTACTCGACGACCATTGATCAACACTTCTCCTTTTGTCGGGAAAACAAGCCCAGCCCCCATCTTCATCATCGTTGACTTTCCGCTGCCGTTCGGGCCAAGAATGCCGTACACTTTGCCTTTTTCAAAGTTGAGGGTCATGTCATCCAATGCTTTTCTTCTACCATATTGCTTAGAGACATGTTTAAACTCAATCATTTCCTTCCCCCTCTCCGCTTAAAAATTGGTCAATCGCTTCAGTGATTTCACTATCCTTTACACCAATCCCGCGCATATTTTGAATAAACTGTTGAATCATTTCTTGCTGGATATTCACTCTTAATTTCCGTTTCATCTCCGTCTGTTCGGTCATAAAGGTCCCCTGCCCTCTTTTAGATTCCACGACGCCCATACGCTCCAACTCCCCATACGTTCTTTGAATGGTATTCGGATTCACTCCCGACTGAATCGCCATTTCCCTAACGGAAGGCAGCTTTTCTCCTGCCTGTATTTCTCCACGAACAAACTGCTGAATAATCCGATCGGCGATTTGACTATAAATTGGTTTAGATGTTTTAAATTCTTCAACCATTGATTACACCTCTACTTTCCGATCGAGCAACCAGCAAGATACGATATATAAACCGGCTATATACAACAAGGAAAAGATGATTGGCCATATTTGAACGCCTCCTGCAGAGAAGGAACTCCCGAACCCAGATCCCATTAAAACAGGCTCTAGCCAATCGGACACTGGAATTACCCAACTATCAAATAATTGTTGAATGATTGGCTGATCAATAAACCAACTAATCAGCCCTTGCATCACCAGATAAATCACGATAACGAGAAGCCAGCGAAATTTCTTTAATGCTGGAAATACATTGAGCGAGTGATAGATCGACCATAAAAACAATCCTAAAAAAGTAAAACAGAGTGCTGCTAATAAAATAATTCCATTAAAGATAAATCCGTCTGCATAAGGGATGCTTCCATCTGAAGTCTTAATAAATTCTGATGGAAATTTCACAAAAAACGTTCCTAATGTTAGCACATCGATTAAAATGAGCGAAGAAAGCGTAACTAACAAAGAAATCATTAGTTTAGAAAACATTAATTTAGATGCTCTCGCTGTTCCATGCAGCCAATATTGTCCCTTCTCTTCTTGCCTAAGCAAAGTCATCATCGCGATCGGCAATAGCACTATATGAAACATATAGGCAAAAAAAAGAAAGATAAAAATGGAATCGAAAATGCCTTGAGAAGCAAAAAACGCCGCTCCCCCAATAAGTAGTACGATCTCCGCTAATAATCCAACTAACAAAAGATCTTTCACTAATAAAAAATCCTTTTTTAACAATCCGAGAAACATGATTATCCCTCCGTGTATTACTGTACTAGTTACATAGTACACTAGGACAAAATAAGCCGTCAACCCTTTTTTTCCAAAAAACCCACCAAAAGATACAAAAAAGCCGCCCTGCAAAATGCAGGACGACTCATATTAATCACTTACACGGGTTACTTTAATATCTTTTAATTGTTCTCTGACGACATAGCTGGCCATGATTAAACCGCAAGTGGATGGAACAAAAGCATTAGAAGAAGGTGGCATTTTCGCTTTACGAATGTCCGCATCTTCCTTCCCAACAACTTTGCGAACATCTTCGCGAATGACAATAGGGCTCTCATCAGAAAAGACAACCGGAATGCCTTTTCTAATTCCTTCTTTACGCAAACGAGTGCGAATCACTTTAGCGATAGGGTCCGTGTGCGTTTTCGAAATATCGGTAATTTGAAAGCGTGTCGGGTCAAGCTTATTCGCCGCTCCCATGCTCGAAATGATCGGAATCTCGCGTCTTAAACACTCTTTCATTAAATGAATTTTATAAGAGATCGTATCCGATGCATCGACAACGAAGTCTAAGCCATAGCTAAAAAATTGCTCATACGTTTCTTCTGTATAAAACATTTTCAATGCAATGACTTCACATTCCGGGTTGATATCAGCAATTCGCGCTTTCATGACGTCTACTTTCGGCTCACCGACCGTTGATAATAAGGCAGGAAGCTGACGGTTTACGTTCGTAATATCAATCGTATCTTTATCTACAAGCAAAAGACGCCCCACACCAGAACGAGCAAGTGCTTCTGCCGAAAAGGAACCAACACCCCCAATACCGAGGATCGCCACCGTTGTATTTTTTAATCGTTCAAGCCCTTCCTTACCGAAGGCCAGCTCATTACGAGAAAATTGATGTAACATTTTAGGACCACTCCATGTCTTTATAGTCTGTTATTTCAGATAGGATTAATCATACTTGAAATCCAACCCTCATTCAATATCTTTCCCATCTTTCCGAATGAAAAAGTGGAGGACTTTTTACAGAATTTATCCGTACTTTTACTGATTACAGAAAAGGGACTGTCCAGAAAGTCAGTTTTTCACTGACTTTCTGGACAGTCCCTGATATTTAAGAAGAAGGGTAAGTCCCAATCGTGCCGTCCTATGGATCTATATGTTTTGAACCCGCTCTTCGCAGGTGGGTGTCCTGTGTTAAGTATTATACGTCCTCAAGCCATGGAGGCATGTACGCCACTTAAAAACTCGGACTCCCTAAACATATATTGTTCGGTCAAAACAGATAGTAAACGAAACGAACACATCAGGACTCACCGTTATTGAAGTAATGATAACACATCAATTATTTCATTTCAACTGATTAATTATCAAAAAATTCAATTACTTCTTCGCTGTTAATCGAACCGATAAATGTAATTCTTCTAGTTGATTATTGCTTACTTCACTCGGCGCATCCATCAATAAATCACTCGCACTCGCTGTCTTAGGGAAAGCAATGGTATCACGAAGATTTGTGCGGCCAGTTAATAGCATGACTAAACGATCCAGTCCAAGGGCAATTCCGCCATGTGGAGGCGTACCATATTCAAACGCTTCTAGTAAGAAACCAAACTGTTCTTTCGCTTGCTCATCAGTAAAACCAAGAAGCTTGAACATTTTTTCTTGAATGTCACGTTCAAAAATACGGATCGACCCGCCGCCTAGCTCATAGCCGTTTAAGACGATATCATACGCTTGTGCTTTTGCTGCTCCTGGGTTTTCATCAATGATCGCTAAATCTTCTCTAGCAGGCATTGTGAATGGATGGTGAGCTGCATAATAACGACCGTCTTCTTCATTGAACTCAAGCAATGGCCAGTCTGTTACCCATAGGAAGTTAAATTGATTTTCATCAATTAAGCCACGCTCTTTTCCAAGCTTCAAGCGAAGTGCGCCTAAAGCATCCGCTACGACTGACTTTTTATCCGCTACAAACATGAGTAAATCACCAGCTGTTGCTTCTGCTGCCGCTGAAATTTGCGCTTGTTCTTCTTCTGTGAAGAATTTAATGATTGGACCTTTTAACCCATCTTCCTCTACCTTCATCCAAGCAAGGCCTTTCGCCCCGTAAATTGCTGCAAATTCTGTTAAGTGGTCAATATCTTTACGAGAGTAATCGATGCCGCCACCTTTGACATTGATCATTTTCACTTGGCCGCCGCTTGATGCCGTGCTTGCAAATACTTTAAATCCTGAATCCTTGACGATCTCAGATACATCGATTAGCTCCATTCCAAAGCGAGTATCTGGCTTGTCTGAACCGAAACGGCTCATCGCTTCATCATATGTCATTCTTGGGAAGGCTTCCGCAATTTCTACACCTTTGACGCGTTTCATAATACGCTTTAACATATCTTCCGTCATCGCCATGATGTCTTCTTGACTCATAAAGCTTGCTTCAATATCAATTTGCGTAAACTCCGGCTGACGATCCGCACGCAAATCTTCATCACGGAAACAACGAGCAATTTGATAATAACGGTCAAAACCAGACACCATTAATAATTGCTTGAAAATTTGTGGAGACTGAGGCAACGCATAAAACTCACCATTGTGCACACGGCTCGGTACTAAATAATCACGCGCTCCTTCAGGTGTACTTCTCGTTAAAATTGGCGTTTCCACATCAAGGAAGCCATTTTCATCTAAATAATCACGCATCGTTTTTGTAATATCGCTGCGCATTTTGAATGTTTCATACATCGCTGGGCGACGAAGATCCATGTAACGATATTTTAAGCGAATGTCTTCTGACACTTCCATATCATCCTCAATCATAAACGGAGGTGTTTTCGCTTCGCTTAAAATCGTCACTTTTTCGACTTCAATTTCAATTTTTCCTGTCGCAATATTTCCATTGACTGTGCTCTCATCACGAGCAATGACTGTCCCTTGAATATCAAGCACATATTCATTACGGATCTTTTCAGCTAAAGCCAATGCTTCCGCAGACGTTTTTTGGTCGAATACAATTTGTACAATTCCTGTACGATCGCGAAGGTCGATGAAAATCACGCCGCCTAAATCTCTCCGGCGTTGTACCCAGCCTTTTAATGTAACCTTTTCTCCAATATGTTGCTCAGTGATTTCTCCACAATAATATGATCTACCAAACATGTTATTTTGCCTCCATCATTGTTTTCAATGCGTCTACTAATTGATCCAGCGCTACTTCTTGCTGTTCACCAGTTTGCATATCTTTTACATTTATTTTGTTTACTTGTAATTCATCTTCTCCAAGGATCGCCACGAAGCGAGCATGTAAGCGATCAGCTGCCTTGAATTGCGCTTTCATTTTGCGATCTTGATAATCTCGCTCCGCACTAATACCTGCTCGGCGCAAATCATACAACAGCTTAACTGTGTAATCCTTTGCTTCCTCTCCAAGGGAAACGAGGTAACAATCAAGACTGCTTTCAAATGGCCAATCGATGCCTTCTGCTTCAATCGCCGCAATCAATCGTTCGATACTGAAGGCAAAGCCAATACCAGGAACATCTGGCCCACCTAATTGACTAACTAATCCATTGTAGCGGCCACCTCCACATAACGTCGTGATCGCACCAAATCCCTCTGCCTCACTCATCACTTCAAACGCCGTATGATTGTAATAATCTAGCCCGCGAACGAGTGTAGGGTCAACGACAAAGTCAATGTTTAAAGCGGTTAAATACTTTTGCACCTTTTCAAAATACGTGCGAGAATAATCATTTAAATAATCAAGAATCGAAGGCGCTGTCGCCATTAATTCATGATCACGGTCCTTTTTACAATCAAGAATACGCAGTGGATTTTTTTCTAAACGGCTTTGGCAATCACCACAAAACTCTCCAATTCTCGGTTGGAAGTGCTGAACGAGTGCTTCTCTATGCGCCTTTCGACTTTCTACATCCCCTAAGGAATTGACGACTAATTTAATTTGTTTTAATCCAGCCGCTTCATAAATATCCATTACAAGCGCTAATACTTCCGCATCAATCGCTGGGTCCTCACTGCCAATCGCTTCAATTCCAAATTGAACAAACTGACGATAACGGCCAGACTGCGGGCGTTCATAGCGGAACATAGGGCCATTATAGAAAAGTTTCGTTGGCTGATTGGGATCGCCAAACATTTTATTTTCCACGAATGAGCGCACAACTGCGGCTGTGCCTTCTGGGCGAAGCGTTAAGCTTCGATCACCGCGATCCTTAAACGTATACATTTCTTTTTGAACGATGTCGGTCGTGTCTCCCACGCTTCGTTGAAATAATTCCGTATGTTCAAAAATCGGTGTCCGAATTTCTTTATATTGATAATTTCGACACACTTCTTTAGCAATTTGTTCAACATATTGCCACTTCTCTACCGTTCCAGGTAAAATATCCTGCGTGCCGCGCGGAATTTTTACGCTCACAATGATTTCCTCCTTTTATTCAACGCTCCGATGAGTCAACAGGCGTTTTTTTCCAAAATAAAAAACTCTCATCCCTAAAGAAAAGGGACGAGAGTTTGTTTCCCGTGGTACCACCCTAGTTAAAGCTAGTCATCTAGCTTTCACTTTTCCAGTTAACGCCTGCTACACGTTTCCCCCTACTATTGTATTCAAGGAAAAACCTAAGGAGTGTTCGTTCATTAAGTCGCAACAAAAATGCTTTCAGCCAAGGCATTTCTTCTCTGCAGAAACGGGTCTTAACTACTTTTCTCCCTCAACGGTTGACTCATTTACTTTTAGTAATGCTCCTATTATAAAAAACTTTTTACAGGCATTCAAGCTTCTTTTTCAAGCTGGCTGTGTATTACTTGCTTTCTACAATCAACGTGACGGGTCCATCATTCACAAGCGACACATCCATCATCGCCCCGAACACGCCCGTTTCTACATGAACGCCTTTTTCCTGCAGCTTCTCATTAAATAGGTCATACAGTTGCTTTGCTTGTTCTCCTTTTGCCGCCGCCATAAAGTTGGGACGACGCCCTTTGCGGCAATCCCCATAAAGGGTAAATTGAGAAACAGATAAAATCGAACCGCCCACATCCATTAATGAATGATTCATTTTTCCTGATTCATCCTCAAAGATTCGTAAATGTATAATCTTATCTGCTAAATAGCTAACATCTTCTTCGCTATCTTCATGCGTCACGCCAACTAGCAAGACAAGCCCGCTATCAATTTGGCCAACGGTTTCACCTTCGACTGTGACCGAAGCTTTTTTGCTTCGCTGCAAAACCACTTTCATCATCCAACACCCTTAATTTAAAATTCTGCGCACGGAATAAATATCCGGAATTTGTTTAATTTTCTCAACCACTTTATGAAGGTGACTAATATTATGAATATAAATAGTCATATCAATTTTCGCGACTTTATTGCGGTCTGATCGTCCAGAGACAGCTGAAATATTCGTTTTTGATTCACTCACTGCCTGTAATACTTCATTTAACAGACCTTGACGATCATATCCGGAGATTTCAATTTCCACCATGTATTCTTTCTGATGATCCGCTCCGCCTTCCCATTCGACTGGAATAAGACGGTTAGACGATTCTTCATCGACGACATTTAAACAATCTTCACGGTGGACCGACACCCCACGCCCCTTTGTAATATAGCCAACGATATCATCACCGGGCACTGGGTTACAACAACGCGATAGACGAATCAACAAGTTGTCGACTCCCTTCACTGTAACACCTGAACTTTTCTTATTAGATGAAGTTTGAGGCTTCAGCTCTTTCATCGATTCCTGAATCGCCGCTTCTTGATCGCGCATTTTCCGTAGCTTTTCTGTTAAACGATTCACCACTTGAAGGGCCGTAATCCCATTGTAGCCGACAGCTGCATACATATCTTCTTCGTTCGTAAAGTTGAACTTCTCTGACACTCGCTTCACATTTTCAGAAGTGATGACTTCTTTCACATCAAAGCCCATATTTTTAATTTCTCGTTCGACTTGCTCTCGGCCTTTTTCTACATTCTCTTCACGATTTTGCTTTTTGAAAAATTGTTTAATTTTATTTTTCGCCTGTGAAGTTTGAGCCATCTTCATCCAATCTTTGCTTGGTCCATAAGAATGCTTTGAGGTTAAAATTTCAATAATGTCGCCCGTTTTCAATTTATAATCGAGCGTCACCATTTTTCCATTCACTTTTGCCCCAATGGTCTTGTTGCCAATCTCTGAATGAATGCGGTAAGCAAAATCAAGCGGGACAGAACCAGCTGGTAGTTCAATGACGTCTCCTTTAGGAGTGAACACAAACACCATGTCAGAAAATAAATCAAGCTTTAATGACTCCATAAATTCTTCCGCATCTGCTGAATCATTTTGGTATTCTAAAATTTCGCGGAACCACGTCATTTTTTTATCAAAGGAGGCCTTTTCATCAACCGTGTGGCCCTCTTTATACGCCCAGTGAGCAGCTACCCCATATTCAGCAATTTGATGCATCTCCGTCGTACGAATTTGCACTTCTAACGGATCACCCTTAGGTCCAATCACCGTCGTATGAAGCGATTGATACATATTCGTCTTCGGCATCGCAATATAATCTTTAAATCGTCCTGGCATTGGCTTCCAGCATGTATGGATAATGCCAAGCACAGCATAACAATCTTTAATACTATCAACAATGATTCGAACCGCTAATAAATCATAGATCTCGTTGAACTGCTTATGTTGAAGAGCCATTTTTCTGTAAATACTATAAATATGCTTTGGTCGGCCAGATAAATCTGCTTTTATATCTAAATCATTTAGACGATCCCTGACTTCATCGATGACTTCTTCTAAGTATAGCTCGCGTTCAGCTCGTTTTCGTTTCATTAAGTTCACAATCCGGTAATATTGCTGCGGATTTAAGTAACGAAGAGCTGTATCTTCAAGCTCCCACTTAATTTTAGAAATCCCTAGACGATGAGCTAAAGGCGCAAAGATCTCTAATGTTTCATTGGAAATTCTCCGCTGTTTCTCTTGAGGCAAATGCTTTAACGTCCTCATGTTGTGCAAGCGATCGGCTAATTTAATTAAAATCACACGAATATCCTGCGCCATTGCTACAAACATTTTTCGATGGTTCTCTGCTTGTTGCTCTTCCTTCGATTTATATTTAATTTTCCCGAGTTTGGTCACGCCATCTACTAGCATCGCAACCTCTGCACCAAACTCTTTCTCCATATCCTCAAGCGTCACTTCTGTATCTTCCACTACATCATGCAAAAAACCAGCGGCAACCGTATATGGGTCCATCTCTAAGTCAGCTAGGATCCCCGCTACTTGAATCGGATGAATGATATACGGTTCACCTGATTTACGATACTGCTCCTTATGCGCTTCTTGTGCATACACATAAGCTTTTCTCACAAATTCTACATGTTCTGGGTTTAAATACGCGCTCGTTCGTTCAATCACTTGTTCGGCGGTTAGCACCCGATCATTCGCCATATGTTTACTCACCTTTGCCATGTTTAAAGTATTTTTCTTTTCAAAAAGAATCTAATTGTTCCTATTATCGAAAAAAAAAGAAGAGATGTAAAGTCATCTTACAAATTTTCTAAAAAAACAAGAGAGTCTGTCGAGAAATGTCTCTTTTTTCTCGATTACAGATAGAGCCTTAAGTAAGCGATCTTAAAGCATAATGTTGATTTTGACTCATTTAAATGAAACGAAAACGATCGAAGTCAACATCATTGTTTAGCAAAACCTCTATATAAAAAATGGACACAAAAAGTGCCCATTCTATGATCAATCATATGGAATCAACGTTAAAACATCATAACCGTCTAATTTGCTGCGCCCATTTAAATATTCAAGCTCAATTAAGAAAGCGATCCCTGCAACTACACCACCAAGCTGTTCTACTAGTTGAATCGTTGCTTCAATCGTTCCACCCGTCGCTAGCAAATCATCCGTAATTAACACGCGTTGCCCGGGTTTAACTGCGTCTTTATGAATCGTGAGTACATCTTTTCCATACTCTAAGCCATATTCGACTTTCACAGTTTCACGAGGAAGCTTTCCTTCTTTTCGAACCGGCGCAAAGCCAATTCCTAGAGAGTAAGCAACCGGACAGCCTACAATAAAGCCACGCGCCTCAGGACCTACGATTAAATCAATTTGTTTAGCTTTTGCGTACTCAACAATTTGATCCGTTGCATAGCGAAATGCATCTCCATTGTCCATTAATGGCGTGATGTCTTTAAATTTAATTCCTGGCTTCGGCCAATCCGGAACAATTTTAATAAATTGTCTTAAATCCATGTGTTAACTTCCTCCTTATTATCGACAGACAAGCGCTCTTCCAACCAATCTCTTAATTCTTGATAGGAAGAATATAAAAGTTTATTTTCTAATTCCAGTTGCATCTTCTTATTTTGATAAGACGGTGAATCCGTTAAGCTACGCTTAGCAGCCGCTGAATGCAACTCAATCATTCCATTATTTATTGTAACAAATTCTAACTCAGAAAACACTTTTGACATAAAATCGATCGTTTCTCTTGACCAGCCGCGATATTTCGCCAACTCGTTTCCATGTCGCTTTAAGTCAAAACTTTTTCGCTTCATTAAAAAAGCATAAAACCATTTAAAATGATCCCTCGTTGGCAGTGTACTGAAAAAATGAGAGTCCTTCTGATGAAAATGAACATAGATCCGTTCAGGCCGACCATTGGTAAACAAAGCTTCTATTAGTTCTATAGAGGGAGGCATGTCGATCAATACAATATTTTTTTGATCAATCGTCACTCGTTTTGCCTCTTCTATTTCAGTGATTTCAACGATCTCTGTTTGCCATCGGCCTAGATTTAGTTCTGTGATTGTCTCTTTTTTAAACACAATCAATACTCGATCTTGCGGCACTTGCTCAAGCCCCTTCTCAAATTGACGGTGTCCACGTGCATCAAACAGCTGCCATGTGTCCACTCGAAGATCTTGCAAAAAGAGCTGCGGCTTGCGAATGTTATTCCACTCATTAATGGACAATTCCCCAATGACAGAGACCTTTGATAATGGCGCAATATGATCGGCATAATGCCCCAAGCCAAAACCAATGCTATCAAGCGATGCGGCCTGATCCTCAAGTTGAAGCTTCAAATGCGTCTTATCCGAGCCAATTTTGCGCATAGAGGACAGGCCTACTTCTTCAATCAGCACTTTCGGTTTAGGGTTGGCCATCCCATATGGAGCGAGCGACTCCAGTTGTTCCACGACAGCTAAATCAACCTCTGTTAGCGGCACAGCTAGATCAAGCTCTGTGACTGGAATGAAATCTTCTGCCGTTAACTGTTCTTTCGCTAATTGACAAAGCCGCGATCTTAGCTCGTCCACATCAGCGATCTCAAGCGTCATCCCCGCTGCCATCGGATGACCACCAAAATGTGGAAGTAATTCGCGACAGGTAGATAAATTTTTAAATAAATCATACCCAGCAATGCTTCTTGCTGATCCTTTTGCCATTTTTGTTTCTGGATCAAAGCTCAGTACAATCGTCGGTCGATAAAACTTTTCAACGAGCCTTGAAGCAACAATTCCGATTACACCAGGATTCCAATTTTCTTTTCCAATGACGAGTACAGGGTATTGCTCAAGAGGATAATGTTCTTCCACCATCGCCAGTGCTTCTACCGTAATGTCATTAACAATTGTCTGGCGTTCTTTATTCATCGCATCAATTTCTTTCGCTAAATGTTGCCCCATCTCTTTTTCTTGCGTTAACAGTAACTCAACCGCTGGATCCGCATCCGACAGTCTTCCCACCGCATTAATACGCGGGGCAATCATAAAGCCTACTGTTTCTTCATTGATCGCCTCTTTTTTCGTCGCCGTCAATTTACATAATGCTTCAATGCCAGGTCGAGTCGTTTGTTGCAGCTTTTTCAAACCCGCTTTCGCGATCGTTCGATTCTCTCCTGTTAACGGAACAAGGTCGGCAATCGTGCCAATCGCGGCTAAATCAAGAAGATGCTCTGGCACATGACCATAAAGGGCATGTGCTACTTTAAAAGCAACTCCTACCCCTGCTAAATAAGCAAATGGATAATCTCCTTCCGGATGCTTTGGATGGATGATCGCCAATGCTTCCGGTAATTCCGGACCCGGCTCATGATGATCGGTAATAATTAAATCGATCCCAAGCTCCTTCGCAATTCTCGCTTCTTTTACGGCAGCGATCCCCGTATCCACAGTAATAATTAAACGAAATCCACTGTCATGAGCCCAGCGAAACGCTCCCTCATTTGGTCCGTACCCTTCTGTAAAGCGATTCGGAATATAAAATTCCACATTCGCACCTAAATCTTGCAGAGCGGTCATCATGACGGATGTACTACTTACTCCATCGGCGTCGTAGTCTCCGAAGATGAGGATCGGTTCCTCATTTTCTATCGCTGTTTGAATTCGATTAACAGCTTCAACCATCCCTTTTAGTAAAAAAGGATCGTGAAAATTGTTATCTTTATCAAATAAAAAATGCCGGGCAGACTCTTCATCAGTGAGGCCACGGTTTATAAGCAAGGAAGCCAACAATGGGCTTATAGCTAATTTTTCACATAATTGATCTCGCATTTCTTCGTCCGTTTGACGAACAATCCAGCGGGTTTTTGATTTTAACATATAGTCACCCCTTAACCTTCTCATTATACAAGAGTAAAAATGGGGTTTCAATGAGCAGAATTTGTTTCCTTCACATCGTGTTCATGAAAAAAAGACCTTATTTCAGGTCTTTTTGATCGAATTCTTTGTATATGATGCTGTTTGTTCTTTTTTTAATTCTTCAATTTCATGGATTAATACTCTATTTTGCTTTTTCAAACTAACCGTTCGAAACACACTTAATGAGGCAGAAACGACCCCACCCATCAAAACAGAAAAGAGAATCACGAGCACGAGCGGCCAATCAGCCTGTCCAAATAAATAATTAACTGTTACTGGTTCTACATTAATCACAGCAAAAATAGAAATGATCAGTGCAAAAACAACACCTAACAATAAATTAAATTGTACTTTCATGACCTCTCCCACCTTTTATAAAAAAATAAGTACATACCATATTATGATTACTATGGATTGTACCATACCTTTCTGGCGATGAATATAACATAATATTTTCAATTTTTAAATATTTATTCATAAACACAAAAATGCGGCCAAAGAAATAATCCTTTGACCGCTTTTCTTGGCTAGCTTCGCATTTCGTTTTCCTTTATCTCGTGCGAAGTGCTCCAGTCCATACGTCGCTAAACGGCGTCTTCCGCTTTTCTTTTTGTCCAGCTTCGCCTCCTAGACACTCGAGTCAAATGTTCTGCCGCTTGCAAGACTACCGTCTTTCCAGCGCCAGAACATTTGCTTGTCGTGTCTGGACAGTCGGCTCCGCTTTTCTTTTTACACTTGTGGTTCGTCGCTCCACCGTTTTTTCTCTTTATACGTAATAAGTACGCCTTTTTTCTTTAATTCTTTTTTCTTCCATACAAGCCATAGTTGAGCCGCGATGAAAAGAGAAGAGTACGTTCCAGAAATTAGGCCGACTAATAGAGCGATAGAGAAGTTTAAGATCGAGTCGCTTCCGAAAACAATTAAAGCAACAACAGTGATCACTACCGTCATTACAGTGTTCACAGAGCGCGTAAATGTTTGACGCAAGCTCTTGTTAACAATGTCTTCAAGCTCTTGTTCTGTTTTGATTTTACGTTTTTTCGCTAAGTTCTCACGCATCCGGTCAAACGTAACAATCGTATCGTTAATGGAGTAACCGATAATCGTTAAAACAGCCGCTATAAACGTAACGTCTACTTCTAAACGAGTTAAACTGAAGAAAGCGACAATGAAAAAGGCATCATGCAATAAGGCAATAATCGCCCCTAAAGCCATGTATATTTCAAAACGGAGAGTTACATATAACACAATTCCTAATGAAGCAATGACTAATGCAATGATCGCGTTTTTGGCCAATTCCTTCCCAACGACTGGTGATACAGTGCTGATGTTTGGCTCACTACCATACACTTTAGTAAAGTGATCCTTCACTTGAGCAACTTCTTTTTGTGAAAGGGATTCTTTAAATCGAGCTACACCTATGTTTTTCTGATCCCCTGAGATCACAATATCATCGGTTGTTAAATTTACTTTTTCCAATTCCGCTTGAATGATCTCTTCAGTCAACGGTTTATTTGCCGTAATTTCCATACGCGTTCCGCTTGAGAAATCAATTCCAAGATTTAAACGGAATACACTCAGAACAATCATTCCAGCGATGATAGCTACAATAGAAGCAGTGAAAAACTTACGATGATGTTTCACGAAATCAAAACGGTCAAATTTCGTTGGTAAATCAAGCGTGTCATAATTTTCACTAATATCTTTAATATCTTTTTTGTTCACACCAAACCAGCCTGGCTTATCTTTGAACAAGCCACTTTGAACGAACAAACTAAGAAGTAAACGAGAGCCCCAAATCGCTGTGATAAAGCTGACAAAGATACTGATGATGAGCATTGTCGCAAACCCTCTAACCGAGCTTGTTCCAAAATAAAACAGCACTCCACCGGCTAAAAGGGTTGTGATATTCGCATCCAGAATCGTTAAGAAAGAGTTTTTATTCCCTTCTTTAAAAGCAGCTTTAATCGAGCGCCCTACTTTTATTTCTTCTTTGATCCGCTCATACGTAATAATATTGGCATCGACAGCCATACCGACCCCGAGAATGAGGGCGGCTATACCAGGTAAGGTGAGCACTCCATTCATCCAGTCAAAAATCAACAAAATTAAGTAAATATAAACAGATAGTGTAATGGTTGCGACAAAGCCTGGTAAACGGTAATAGAAAAGCATAAATAGGAAAATAATCGCGATCCCTACAATTCCTGCAAGTACCGTCTGATCAAGGGCTTTTTCTCCAAATGAAGCCCCAACTGAAGTGGAATAAATCTCATCTAGCTTAACAGGTAAAGCACCGGCCTTTAAGATCGAAGCAAGACTCTTCGCTTCTTCTAAAGTGAATGTCCCTGTAATCGCCACTTCATTTGTATTAAATACTTCTCCCACAGTCGCTACAGAAATAAACTTGGGATTTTCCTTTTGAACTTCCTTCGCATAGGAATCTTTACCTTCTTCAAAATCCAACCAAATGACCATCTGGTTCATTGGCGCTAAGCTTAAAACATGCTCAGTAACTTCTTTAAATTTCTTCTTATCCTTTAGTTGTACAGCTACACTTGGATTACCCTTGTCATCAAAAGATTGCTTCGTTCCCTTTCGAACAATATCTTGTCCGTCCATCAGCAAGTTATCATTCACATCACGGAAACTAAGGTTCGCTTCTGTGGACAACAGCTCGCGCGCTTCATTTTGATCCTCTACACCTGCAAGCTGAACGCGAATGCGGTTTCCTTCTTCTACTTGAATATTTGGCTCACTGACCCCTAGTACGTTAATCCGCTTATCGAGCGCATCGACGGTATCAGTTACCACATCCTTCGTTATCTCTTGCCCTTCTTTCATCGGCTTCACTTCATAAAGAACTTCAAAGCCTCCTTGAAGGTCCAGCCCAAGCTTAATATCCTTCACAATGTCCTTCGCCGTAAGCCCAATAGTACTAGCGAGTAACAGCACGATGAGAAAAAAGGCTACGATCCGGCTGCGTTTTACCATTATGTAAATTCCTCCTTAACCATATAAAACTTAAAAGATATGGAATAGTCCTCACTCATTTAAAAAATTCTGGTAAAAGGATACCAGAATTCCTTAACAAAACTATTATGAAGCAGAAAATAACTCGTGTCAATTTATGGACTCATGGCTTTTTCGGACGAAATAACTCCTGTAGCTCTTCATGGTTGACTTCCTCTAGCCAATTGGGGGAACGATAGGCTTCCACTGTAGCAAAATTCATATAATCAATGGCTTTCGTCGATACAATATCAGCTACGAGTTGATAAATATGAACGTCTTGCTCTGGTTTCTTCCACTTCTTCTTCGTTAAGTACTCCCATAATGATGGAATATCAATGGTTCCATAATTTAAAAGCCTGAACTCCTCTACCTTACTCCTTAACACTGGTAATAATTGCTGAAAATAAACTTCATAAGGGTGCTTATCTACCAAACTTCTCATCCCCTTTAGCTTAGAAGAACTGATGAACATGTCATGCTTGCCCACCTTTTAGGCATATACATAATATTGTAAAGCAATTTATCCTTTTTGAGAAGGCAGGGAGAAAGATGTCGAAGTTTTTAAAAGGCACCATGATTTTAATGGTATCTATTTTTATTACGAAAATTCTAGGGTTTATTAACCGAATTGTAGTCGCTAGACTGATCGGCGAAGAAGGTGTAGGACTTTATATGATCGTGTTCCCCACCTTTATCTTAGTGGTTACGATCACACAATTTGGTCTCCCTGTGGCCATTTCTAGAAGTGTAGCCACTGCTTTAGCTAAAGGAGACCATGCAAAAATCAAAAAAATTCTTGCTGTCTCGCTAGCGATCACACTCTCATTGTCTCTCATTTTCACACCACTTTTATTATTTATGGCTCCTACTTTATCAAAAGTGTTATTTACTGACCCACGGACATATTATCCATTAGTAGCGATCACGCCGACTATTCCAATGATCGCCGTCTCCTCTGTTCTCAGAGGCTATTTCCAAGGCAAACAAAACATGAAACCCGCTGCTTATTCTCAAATCATTGAACAAATCACACGGATTTTATTAATTGTCGTCTTAACGAAGAAATTTCTACCGATGGGCATCGAATATGCAGCAGCAGGAGCCATGGCAGCGGCCGCTATTGGTGAATTAGCTTCCCTGGTTTACTTACTGACGATGTTTAAGATCAAAAAAAACTTTCGCTTAAGGAAGCGTTTTTTTACCGCTGTTCATTCTGGGAAGGAAACAGCAAAAGAGCTCTTAGACGTAGCTATTCCCACAACAGGCGGTCGTATGATCGGTTCACTTTCCTGGTTTTTTGAACCGATCGTTGTGACTCAAAGTTTAGCAATCGCGGGAGTCGCTGCTATGACCGCTACAAAAGAATATGGGGTGTTAACGGGGTACGCCTTGCCTGTCATGTTTTTGCCTTCATTTGTGACGCTAGCCTTGTCTACCTCTCTCGTTCCGGCGATTAGTGAGGCCTATGCGAAACAGCAACATCGCCTGCTCGAATATCGTATTCAAGAGGCTCTTAGGTTTTGCTTAATTTCCGGTGGACTCGCCGTTTTGCTGTTATATTTGTATGCTGAACCACTTATGCAATTTATGTATCATTCCACCAACGGCACTCGGTTTATTCAGCTATTAGCTCCCTTTTTCTTATTTTATTATTATCAAGGTCCTCTTCAAGCGGTGTTACAAGCGTTAAATTTAGCGAATACAGCGATGATTAACAGCTTAATTGGAGCAGTCGTCAAGCTTGCTGTCATTTATATCTTTGCTTCACAGCCGCAATTTGGCATATATGGAGCAGCACTTGGCATAGCAGTTGGCACTTTGCTGGTCACCCTTTTGCATTTGGCGAGTGTATTCAAAAAAATATCGCTATCACTTGATTTACGACAATACGGCAAATTCCTATTGATCTTAACCGCTGTTCTCTTTTTAAGTGACTGGATGAATCATTTTCTAGCAGCAACAACGAATGGGCTTTCCTATCTGCTTGCAGGAGGAACGTTCACAGCGGTGATTTACGGACTGCTTGCGCTCATATTAGGACTCATCACAAAACAAGATATGGCGAAATTACGGCTTAAAAAATAGACTTAATCTTTTTCATCTATAAAAAATTGACCATCATGAAAGCTGCAAAAAGAGATGTTGGTTATTTCATAATACCCTCTCTTTTTTAAAGCTTTTAACAGCCAATCTTCTGTTTGTTCTATCATTTGTAAATGTTCATGCTGAATTTCACCATCTAGTATAAGTGGTAAAGTGAACGTCCCGCTCTTTTCTTTATTTTCTTTTTGTAAAATCGACAAGCTGCCCGATGGTTCTAAAATGGCATATTCCACTTGATCAATATGGCGAATATCTTTTTCTCTCATTTGCAGAAGAAGGTCATGAAAATTGTAGCGATGTCTCCTCATCGCTTGCTCATTGATTTTTCCTTTATTAATAATGATTTCTGGCTCACCATCGATCATCTCCCGAAACTTTTTACTTTTTAAAGAAGCATAAGCAAAGAAAATTTGCACCACGACTAAAATAAAAATAGGCAAAAGCGCATACATGAGTGGTTCCGTTGGTTCTGCAATCGCAATAACCGCCATTTCACCGATCATTAAAAACACGACCAAATCTAGTATACTAAGCTCCCCGATTTCTCTTCGGCCCATAAGCCGAAACACAAATAAAATGACGATATACAAAAATATCGTCCGAAAAGTAATTGTCAAGTAAACCATATGCATCTCCTTCATGTTCAATCGTCTATACATACTAGTATGGTCACTAATTGAAAAAACATGAAGCAAAAACAAGGGAGGAATTTCAATGAAGTCATTTAGTTACGGTGTGATGTATGGAATGGTCGTCATTTTTATCATTGCCATCCTCTGCAGTTTCGTATTTTCTTCTATTTTGCGCTGGAGCTCTTTAACAGAATCTTCCGTACAGTTCTCCATTACAGTCATTTCTTTTATCGCCTTGTTTACCGGAGGATTTGTATCAGGGAAACTTTCTCAAAGAAAAGGCTGGATGACCGGCGGGCTAACCGGCACCTTGTATAGTCTAACTATGGTGTCCTATCAATATCTTGGCTACCAAGCTCCTTTCCACTGGGAACAACTCATCTACCACAGCTGCTTTATCGTAACAGCGATGATGGGCGGGATCCTTGGCGTCAATGTATCAGCCAAACATAGAGATTGATAAAAAAAGCGCCCTTCCTAACGGAGGACGCTTTTTTCAACTTATACAGTTGTCGATTTTTCTGTTACTTCACGAATGGCATTACGGTCGTATGTAAGACGGCTACCATCGCCACATTTAATTACGATTGTTCCTTCATCAATGGCATCGATAAAGCCGTGAAGGCCTCCGATTGTAATGATCTTATCACCTTTTTGCAAACTATTTTGCATAGCCGCTATAGCTTTTTGACGCTTTTGCTGCGGACGAATAAGCAAAAAGTAGAACAAAACAAACATCAATAGAAGCATAATAATCTGTTGCATCATATCACCCCTTTCTGAGAACGATTGAAATTAGAAGTTTTTCGCATCTGGACGATTGAAGCCGTATGCCTCAAAAAATTCATCGCGGAAATCACCTAAACGGTCTTCTTTAATCGCTTCTCTTACTTGTTCCATTAATTTTATCAGAAAATAGAGGTTATGGTAAGTTGTAAGTCTTATACCAAATGTTTCATTTGTCCGAATTAAGTGGCGGATATACGCTCGAGAGTAATTACGGCAAGTATAACAATCGCAATTTTCATCGAGCGGACCAAAATCACGGGCATATTTGGCATTTTTCACAACAAGTCGACCTTCGCTTGTCATCAGCGTACCATTTCTAGCAATCCGAGTCGGCAATACGCAATCAAACATATCCACTCCGCGAATTGCTCCATCAATTAAAGAATCCGGAGAGCCTACTCCCATTAAATAACGAGGCTTATCCGCTGGTAAAAATGGTGTAGTGAAATCAAGGACACGATTCATCACGTCTTTTGGTTCACCTACCGATAATCCACCAATCGCATATCCCGGAAAATCCATCGATACTAAATCAGCCGCACTTTGACGACGTAAATCTTCGTACTCTCCACCTTGTACGATCCCAAATAACCCTTGGTCTTGTGGACGAGCATGCGCTTTTAAACATCTTTCCGCCCAACGTGACGTCCGCTCCACTGACCGCTTCATATAATCATATTCAGCAGGATAAGGCGGACACTCATCAAACGCCATCATGATATCAGACCCAAGTGCATTTTGAATTTCCATCGCTTTTTCAGGAGATAAGAATAGCTTGTCTCCGTTTAAATGATTGCGGAAATGCACGCCTTCTTCCTCTATTTTACGAAATTCACTTAACGAAAAAACCTGAAAACCACCGGAATCTGTTAAAATCGAACGATCCCAGTTCATAAATTTATGAAGCCCGCCCGCTTCTTGCACAATGTCATGACCAGGACGAAGCCATAGGTGATAGGTGTTACTTAAAATAATATTCGCACCCATTTCCTTTAATTCCTCTGGAGACATCGTTTTAACTGTTGCAAGTGTGCCAACCGGCATAAAAACAGGCGTCTCAAAACTACCGTGTGGCGTATGCACACGACCAAGACGGGCACCTGTTTGTTTACAAGTTTTAATTAATTCATATTTAATAGCTGACAAATGATCGCAGCCCCTTCCTTATTACTTAATTAGCATGGCATCGCCAAAACTGAAAAAGCGATATTCTTTTGCCACAGCTTCTTCATACGCATTCATCACATGCTCTTTGCCAGCAAGTGCACTAACAAGCATGATCAGCGTCGACATAGGCAAATGGAAATTCGTAATCATGCCGTCAATTGCTTGAAACGGAAAGCCTGGATAAATAAAAATATCCGTCCAGCCACTCGCTGCTTCAACCTTTCCACCATGATCACGAGCCACTGTTTCCAGTGTTCGAGTCGATGTCGTACCTACACTAATAATTCGGCCGCCTTGAGCCTTTACATCCTCAATCAAATGAGCCGTCTCCTCCGATACTTGATAAAACTCTGAATGCATCTCATGATCCTCAATTGTATCGACGGAAACAGGACGAAATGTACCTAATCCAACATGAAGCGTAATAAACGCAATATGGACACCTTTTGCACGGATTTCATCCAGTAACTCTTCAGTAAAATGAAGCCCTGCTGTTGGTGCCGCTGCTGAACCGCGTTCCTTTGCAAACACTGTTTGATAGCGTTCTTGTTCATCTAGCTGTTCTTTAATATAAGGCGGAAGCGGCATTTCACCAAGCTCCTCTAGCACTTCATAAAAAATACCATCATACGAAAACTCAAGGATTCGTCCGCCATGATCTTTTTCCGCTATACAAGTAGCTGTCAATCTACCATCACCAAAGGAAATCACGCTGCCTTCTTTAATTCGTTTCGCTGGCTTCACTAGCGTTTCCCAGCGATCTCCCTCTTCTTGTTTCAACAGCAATACTTCAATTTTAGCACCTGTTTCTGCTTTAACGCCATACAAACGTGCAGGCAATACACGCGTATCATTGAGAACAAGGCAGTCGCCCGGTTTCAGAAAATCAGTCATTTGCTTAAATACTTGATGCTGAATAACACCGGTTTCTTTATCCAGTACCATTAGACGACTCTCTGCCCGCTCTTTTAAAGGCGTTTGGGCAATCAACTCTTCAGGAAGGTAAAAATCAAAATCTTCTACTTTCACTTTCTTCATCCCTATCTGTTATTTCCATTTTCCAATCACATAAAAGATTAATGATAATACCACACTAACGATGATCGACGTCATGATTGGAAAATAAAAAGTAGTATTTCCTTTTTTAATCAAAATATCACCTGGTAAGCGACCGATTTTCACAAATTGCATCACTAATCCCATGGCGAAAATGGCTATACCAATCAGCATCAACGTTTTTCCAAGCCCGCTCATTCTGTCGGTACCTCCATTTGGAAGTGATGATACACAAGCTCACTAACGATGCGACCTCTTGGCGTACGCTGCAAAAAGCCAATTTGCAACAAATACGGTTCATAGACATCTTCAATCGTAACCGCTTCTTCTCCAATGCTTGCTGCAATCGTTTCAATCCCAACAGGACCACCACGAAAACGTTCAATAATGGCCTTTAATAATTTATGATCAATATGGTCAAGTCCTCGACGATCGACTTGCAACAATTCTAATGCTTCTTGAGCAATCTCAAAAGTGATCGTTCCATTTCCGCGTACTTGAGCATAATCACGTACTCGTTTCAGTAGACGATTAGCAATCCTTGGCGTGCCACGTGAACGGCGAGCGATTTCAGCCGCACCTTGTGCATCCATCTTTGTATCAAAAATATCTGCCGTTCGAAGCACCACTTCTTGAAGCTGCTGTTCATTATAATACTCCAGCCGACTTAATACACCAAATCGATCTCGTAATGGGGCAGACAACGAACCTGCTCGTGTCGTGGCTCCAATTAACGTAAATGGTGGCAAATCTAAGCGAACGGAGCGAGCACTCGGACCTTTCCCAATGACAATATCCAAGCAGAAATCCTCCATTGCTGGGTAAAGCACTTCCTCAATGGAACGCGGCAAACGATGGATTTCATCGATAAACAAGACATCGCCTGGCTCAAGTGCTGTTAACACAGCGGCTAAATCACCTGGTCGTTCAATTGCTGGACCTGCTGTCGTTCGCAATTGCACACCCATTTCATTGGCAATAACAGCTGCAAGTGTTGTTTTTCCAAGCCCGGGCGGTCCGTATAATAGCACATGATCTAATGTCTCTTCTCTCTGACGGGCGGCTTCAATGAAAATTTCCAGATTGTTCTTCACTTGATCTTGGCCGATGTATTGCTTTAATGTTTGAGGGCGTAATGACTGCTCTTCATACATTTCGGCCATTTCAGCCGTTCCAGAGACGATCCGGTCTTCCATTTTTTCACCCCTCCCTCATTCATTCAGTTTAACCATTCAATAATAACTGCAATCCTTTGCGAATATATTGATCCGTCGTCATTTCTTCTGCTTTCAATTTGGTGCTGATCTTTTTAATTTCTCGCTCTGAATAACCAAGTGCTTCAAGTGCTAACATCGCTTCATCAAGCTCAGCGGAAATGGAAGCTTTTCGTTCATCCTCTTCCACTTGAAATAAATTAGGGAAGTACTCTGGTACCACATCCGCTAATTTTCCTTTTAGGTCAAGAATCATTTGCCGCGCCGTTTTCTTCCCTACACCAGGAAACTTCACTAAAAATGATTCATCTTCTTGTTCGATTGCCTGAATCACTTGCTGCGGTTCCCCACTTGCTAATACAGCAAGCGCCCCCTTTGGTCCGATCCCTGACACACAAATTAGCTTTTCAAACATTCTTTTCTCTTCTAGCGAGATAAATCCGTACAACGCTAGAGCATCTTCACGCACATGCTGATACACATATATCGTAATGGCTTGCTTTTCAAATTTCGAAAAAGCGAACGGGTTAGGTGTTAAGACTTTATAACCAATGCCACCATTTTCAACGACCACATACTCCGGTCCAATGAATTCCACGCTTCCTTTAATATACTCGTACAAATCTTTTCTCTCCTTCTGCACATTACACTTCATTGTATCATACCATGATTTATCTGTGGATAAAACCAAAAAGAAACATTTGTTCTTCATTTAAACACACATAATGATCCTTGGATAACATTGGAGTTGCATTTCTCTATGATTTTATGTAATATAATCTCATCAGCTGCGTTGTGCGTAATCTTAATAAAGTTTTAACCTTTAAGCTGGAATAGGGAGTTTTATATTGAGACAGGAATATCATGCCTCATATTGAATGAGGACGATAGGAGTGTTTCTGCAAACACCCACTTTATGGAGTGGTGGTTTTAAAACTCTATTAATTGTACGGCAACCGCGGCCTTTCCATTACATACTAAGCCAGTTTCCTTTTCGGGAAGCTGGCTTTTCTATTTCAGATGAATCAAACAAGCAGGAGCAAAAGAAACTCTCGCTTGTTCATTATCGACTAAACCTTTCATTTGGCAAATCAATCGGTCCGCCATCACGCAAATCATTATCTAAACTCCGTAAATGGCTATAGGATGCATAATCCGTGGAGACGTGTACGTTATATCCATCTGTATAAGGGGCGACTGCTTGTTTCACGTCTTTTTGAATTCTTGCTTCCTCTTTTCCTTCCTCCTTTACATGAACAGCCACTTTAATCTTCTTCCCATCAATCAACGCTCGAGCATCTGTCACACCGCGAACCGTCATCGCCTCTCTTGACAATTTCTCTGCTAACTGACCAGGGTAATTTTCGTAGTAAGAGCTTTTCACTTTATATGGTTTTAACCCTCTATTTCCATGATAATTAATATCTGTACTCCGCTGATGCTCTTCTCCATAGCTTTCATTGGAATAAAAGCCATGTTCTTTATTAGGATCTCCGTAGCCTTCCTCCTGATCATAATTACAAGCAGCTAGACCTACAATAAAAAACGGGAGCACGATAACTGTTACGATTTTTTTCATACTTCCACCCCTGAAACTGTATTCGGGCATAGATCACCCTTCTTAGTTTGAGGTGTTTATCACGAGTTATCCTAGTTCATTTTGCCATTTCAAAAAGAAGTCCTCTCTTTTCTGAAAGTTGATTACCGTCAAATCGTAAGCATGCTGATAATTTCCGTTCATGGAACGTATAAAACGGTGACATTCACGAAAAATATCTGTAGGAAATAATAACTGTAAATAAAATTCTTCCTCACCTTTAAACTCCGCTAACACTTCATGTGCCATTACTTGATCGAGGTCCCAATCGACAATAGGCAATATACGATTGACAAATTGTAAATAATCATACATAGCAGGTGCTCTGGCCGCTAAATCGAAATCAATTAAAAATAACTGTCCGGTCTTTGCTTGCAAAAAATTGTGAGCGACTACATCACCGTGGATAATCACCGGATCTCTTTTTTTCCAGCTTCTTTTCATCAACTGTTGAAGAGACCATTCCCCCATTTCTATATACCGTTTTAGAAGCATTTTTGGAAAATAATGTTGCAATTGAGGGAGCGATTGAACAAAAAAAGTCAACCGTTTTTGCCAGCGTGTCAGCTGGTTAAGTGGAGAAAAAAAATCCTCAAGCTCGCCAACAAATTCCGCCGTTTGTTCGTGAAAAGAACGTAATAGCCGCAAAGCTGTTTCTCTTTCCTTCTTCATTTGAAATGTATAAATGCGACTTGATGATGGAATAAACGGCATCAGAGCGAAAATGTTTTTTTCCACAATAAAGGGGGAAGATGGGTGAAAAGGGATAATCGAATAAACTCTAACAGCTAATAATTTTTCCGTTAGCTTCCATTGTTTCATAAATTGTTTCTCAGTTGCATATTGCTTTAAAAACCAGTTATTTTTGTCGGTACATACGAGCCATTTCCCACTTTTCATACACTGGATCGATTCAATTTTTTCCTCTAAAGCAGCAGACAATTGAAAAAGGAGACGGGGTGAAGGCACGTCTCCAGAAGTTATTTTACTGCTCATCTTCTTCGTCAAATCTTGGCATGCCATACGGTTCAGGATGCCCACATCCGCAGTCCATTGGATACATTGGATGAGTCGGATATTGGCCGTGCATGTAAGGAGCATTTGGGTGTGCCCCATAAGCTGGTGGTTGCGTGTAAGCCCCCATCACTGATGTCGGCATATGACCAGGATACTCCATCCCATAGCCCGCGCCAGCTACTGGATAAGTAGGGGCCATACCAAACGGTGAACAAAAACCCGTTCCTGGCATCACCGGCGTGACCGGAACGCATCCAGTCCCAGGCATAGCTGCTGGAAATGCTTGCGTTGGATAGCCTTGCATCGGAGACTCCATTGCCTGCACTCCTTGCACATTTGGCATCATGGCGGATTCATCAGAGGATTCCTCCATCATGGCCATATGGACATTTGGGTGCTGAATTGGCATAGTCATTGGCATATTGACGTTTGGCTGCTGAATCGGCATAGTCATTGGCATATTGACGTTTGGCTGCTGAATCGGCATGGCCATTGGCATATTGACGTTTGGCTGCTGAATTGGCATGGCCATTGGCATATTGACGTTTGGCTGCTGAATTGGCATAGCCATTGGCATATTAACATTTGGGTGCTGAATCGGCATAGTCATTGGTTGTACAGGCATAGCCATTTCGCATCCACAGCTTTGAGGTGACATATGATACATAGGCATATATGGATTCATTGGCTGAAAACATCCTCCTTGTAATTGTGGTACCGCAACCATTTCAGGCATGATTGCTGGTGTCATCGGTGCTTCTGGACTTTCCACCTCTTCTTTCTTACTCAGCCCCGGGAAAATATTGTCCGGTTTTTTCGGTACTTTCGGTACTTTCGGAGGCGGCTGCGCAGCAGGTAGGACGGCTGGTGGTGCTTGTTGCGGGTGATGCATTTGAAAAATTTGGTTAATTTCTACCTCAGGAATGATAGGCGGCATTGGAGGAGGCATTATTGATGGCTTTGGAATGACCACCTTTTCTTTTTCCTTCACAGGAGGGGGCGGTGGCTTCACTTCTTTTACTGGCGCTATCAGTTGTTCGATTTTTTTTTCTTTCGTTATTGGCGCTATCGGTTGCTCCACTTTTTTTTCTTTCTCTACCGTTCCACTTTTGGGCATTTCTTTGTTTGTCATGCCTGCTGGTGTGGGCACTTTAATCTTCATTCCCGGCATAATTAAATCGGGGTTGGAGAGTTGGGCGTTCATCTTCTTCAACTCTTCAAAATTAACTCCGTATTTTTTAGCAATCGTCCAGAGTGTATCCCCTTTCTGTACAATATGGATTTTCATTTTTTCCCTCCTTAGGCATTCGTCGATATAGTGTATGTGGGCGATGCGAATTTGCGAACAAACTTACACAAAAATTTTATGCACTAAAGGAGCGAAATATGAATAGAGAATCTGGAGACAAGGAAGCCTAGATCTTCTTCCACTTTCATGCGGCTGTCTGCATAAAAAACCTCGCCAATAAGCGAGGCTTCTCCCATTTTATTGTTTCAGCATTCGATTTAACGCCAACAAGGCGTCGTTAGTTGTTTGTTCGTCCACTTCAATGACATTGCTTTTCCCACCTTCAACAATGGTATCTAATGACCAAAGCAAATGTGGCAAGTCGATGCGGTTCATCGTAAGACACGGACACATATTGGGATTCAGCGAAATGATTTTTTTATCCGGATGGTTCTGAATTAAACGATTAACAAGGTTCATTTCTGTCCCGATCGCCCAAGCACTGCCAGAAGCTGATTGTTCGATCGTGTCGATGATGTATTTCGTTGAGCCGTTATCATCAGACAGCCCGACCACTTCCCGACGGCATTCTGGATGAACGATAATGTTCATATTTTGATCATTTTTACGAATATCCTCAATATTTTTCACGGTGAAATTTTCATGGACAGAACAATGCCCCTTCCATAAAATCACTTTTACTCGACTTAAATCACCCTCGTATTCAAGCTCATGACGAATCGGGTCCCAAACAGCCATTTCGTCGAGATCAATACCTAAATCAAAGGCCGTATTACGCCCAAGATGTTGATCAGGAAGGAATAAAATTCTTTCTTTTTGCGTGAACGCCCATTCCACTAGTTTATGAGCATTCGAAGATGTAACCGTCGCCCCTCCATTGCGGCCAACGAACGCTTTAATTGCGGCTGTTGAATTGACATACGTAAGAGGTAGCATGGTGTCTCCAAACAAGGCTTGCATCTTCTCCCAAGCGATTTCTGTTTGGTGAATATTCGCCATATCCGCCATGGAACAGCCGGCACGCATATCTGGTAAAATCACCGTTTGTTCCTTTGTCGTTAACATGTCTGCCGTTTCAGCCATAAAGTGAACACCACAAAAAACAATATATTTTGCCTTTTTATTGCTTGCGGATATTTGTGCTAGTTGTAATGAATCTCCAACGGCGTCTGCAAATTGAATGACTTCATCCTTTTGATAATGGTGACCCGGGATAAAAAGAGCCTCACCTAGCTCTTTTTTAATCTCTCTTACTCGCTCTTCCATTTGCTCTCTAGTCATTTGACGGTATCGATCAGCTAATGAGAATGATGGCTGCTTAAGCATTTCTTGAATAGACATCGTGAGCTTCCTCCTTATTCATATACGGTTGTACTTTTGCACTAATATCAAGTGCTTGAACAGAATGAGTTAATGCACCGAGAGATATATATTCCACTCCGCTTTCGGCATATTCACGGATATTTCCTAAATGGATACCACCTGATGCTTCAGTCGTAATATGAGGGGGAACAAGTGTAATCCACTCTTTAATCTCTTCTGGTGTTCGATTATCAAACATAATGATATCTGCCCGAGCTTCAATCGCTTCTTCTAGCTGTTGTTTCGTTTCAATCTCGACTTCAATTTTGACCGTATGACCAACAAAGGCTTTCACTTTCGCTACCGCTTGCTTAATCCCACCAGCAAAGGCAATGTGATTGTCTTTGAGCATAATTGCATCATACAAGCCACGACGATGGTTGACACCGCCGCCCGTTTGCACCGCATATTTTTCAAGCATTCGCAGACCGGGTGTTGTTTTCCGTGTATCACAAATTTTCGCTTTCGTTCCCTTTGTGTGAACGACCGCTTCATGCGCAGCAGTCGCAATCCCTGACATACGCTGAATGAGATTTAAGATAACCCTCTCCCCTTGAAGTAAGCCTCGCATCGTCCCTGTCACTTTAGCGATCACCGTTCCAGCAGCCACCCAGTCGCCATCCTTGACCTTCATCTCAACGGAACTACCGGAGTCAATCAAAGCAAATCCCAATGTGACAACTTCCTCGCCACAAAAAACACCATTTTGTTTAGCAAGAAGATAAAATTGTCCGCGTTCTTCAGATGAGAATACGGCTTCTCCACTCAAATCCCCATCTCCAATATCTTCCATAAAAAATTCTTTAAGCATGGATTCTAGTTTGATCCGATTCACAAAACCCTCTCCTTATCCATGTGTGTTGTATTGTTTGTATAATTCGTTTGCCCATCCAACTCTCTTCTTCAATAGAAAAGTCAGAACGAATATGCGCACCGCGGCTTTCTTCTCGTAATAAAGCTGGGTAACTAATTAAATAGCTATTGATAAATAAAAACAGCTTCTCTATTTCCTTATGGGAAAGGACATCTATCCCCTTTTTGATCCAATCATTCACGCCTGATTCTGTTAAATAATGAAGATGTGCTTGAAGCTTTTCTCCTGAACGAATCATTCCTACTGCTTCCATCATTCGTTGCTGCAACTCGCTTTTAGATAAAAGCGCGATTTTTTCTGAATCGATTTTTTCTTCATAATGAAAAATAGGTATAGCATTTGAAATCTGAGGTTGTTCATTCAAGTATTTAGCTAGCCTGCGACCAAATACAATTCCTTCAAGCAAGGAATTACTCGCTAGTCGATTCGCTCCATGAACGCCGCTGTTTGCTGTTTCTCCGATAGCATACAGTCCTGGGATGGTCGTTCGGCCAAAAGTGTCAACGCAAATGCCTCCCATTAAAAAATGACTGCCAGGCGCGACCGGAAGCAACCCATCTGCGACAGAAATCCCATGCTGTTCACAAAGAGCGGTAATCGTTGGAAACTGTTTCTCGAAATCTAGAATAGAACGAATGTCGATATATACGTCTTTTCCATTGGCTCGAGCTTTGTAAATTTCATAAGCTGTAATATGTCTTGGAGCTAAATCTTTTAATGGATGAACATGTTCCATCAGTCGATTTCCCGCCTCATCAACGAGAGTCCCCCCTGCTCCTCTCACCGCTTCAGATACGAGCCCTTTTGTTTCTCCATTCACATAGAGCAAGGTCGGGTGGAATTGAATAAACTCCATATCCGCGATCTCTGCCCCTGCTCGAAAGGCCATCGCAATGCCATCTCCTGTCAACATTGTTTGATTCGTCGTAAATGGATAAATCGCTCCCACACCACCTGAAGCTAAAACGACGTGGCGAGCACGATATATTTGAACGGAGCCGTCTCTTCTTTTCGTTTTCACGCCCACACAAGTCGAACGATCTACCGATAATAGCAACTCATACGCCATTTCTTGCTCAATAATCTGTACCTGCTCTGGCAACTGTTCAAGTAAAAACTCAATCGTATGCCGACCTGTCGCATCGCCGCCTGCGTGAACAATCCGATTCATTCGATGCGCTCCTTCTAACCCTAATGAAATATGACCAAATTCATCTCGATCAATAGGCAAACCTTCCGCCACTAACTGCTTAACAGTAGTCGCTCCTTCTTCTACTAGACGTTCCACTTCACGATAGGAATGATGAAAACGACCCGCTGTGATCGTGTCTTCTACATGGAATCTCAGATGATCATTACGATCGACAACCGCAGCAATTCCTCCCTGTGCCCAATACGAGTTGCTTTGTCGAATCACTGATTTTGTGATAACACTCACATGCAACGCCGAATCTAAAAGCCGAGCCAATTGTAAAGCGGCAATTCCACTGCCAATGATCAATACATCCAGTTGATTTTTCATGTTTTCTCCTCCTGTTTTAACAGGTGTCTTGACACATATATTTACACAATTTTAAACTAAAGACAAGACTTTTTTATAAAGGGGATACGATTATGCCTTATTTTGACTATGCTGCAACCACTCCGATGTGTGAAGAAGCACTCAATGTTTATATAGAAGCGAGTCGTCAGTTCTTTGGAAACAGTTCAAGTCTTCATGACGATGGAGAACGTGCTCGTTTCTTACTTGACAGTTGTCGTGAACGACTAGCTACTTTCATTGGTGGACAGCAGGAAGGAATTTATTTTACCTCTGGAGGAACGGAAAGCAATTTACTAGCGATTATTTCTTTAGCGAAACAAAAAAAGGACGAAGGAACACATATTATTACAACAATGACGGAGCACTCCTCTGTTCATACAGCGATGAGCTATCTTGAAAAAGAAGGATTTCAAATCACTAGACTTCCACTCAATTCAGAAGGTCTATTGGAAATAAGCACACTTAAAGCAGCGATTAGACAGGACACCATTCTCGTTTGCTTACAATATGTCAATTCTGAAATTGGAACAATTCAACCAGTCATCGAAGCAGGCATGATGTTAAAGCAAAAAGGGATTCTCTTGCATTGTGATTGTGTGCAAGCCTTTGGCAAAATCGATTTACATTCTTTAATCCCTTATGTCACTAGCCTATCGATCGCTTCTCATAAAATATATGGTCCTAAAGGAGTGGGAGCTGCCTACATTTCCCCCTCCATCCCTTGGCAACCGCTTTTCCCAGGAATCTCTCATGAAAAAGGATTTCGCGGGGGAACAGTAGATGTTCCAGGCATTGCCGCATTTATCGTAGCCGCTGAAAAAGTTTGTCAATCGTACTCGCTTCATAAAGAATGGAACTTACGACAGCGATTAAAGGAACAATTAGCCCACTCCCGATATGAGTGGATCGAAGCGGATAAAGAACATCAACTACCTTCCATCATTGGGATGAGGTTAGCTGGAACCGAAGGACAGCTGATCATGTTGAAATTAAATGAATACGGTTTTTCTATTTCTACGGGAAGTGCTTGTCAAGCATCCATCGAAGGCGGTACGAAGGCTGTGCAAGCGATGGGATTTTCCGAAGAGGAGGCTAAACAATTTTTTCGCATTTCTTTCGGTGAAGAAACGACTTTAGCAGAAATCGATGCTTTAGCGAAGCGACTACTTAAGACGAGTTATGCTACAATGAACAGTATGGAAATTTAGCATGGAGGGATTTAAATGGCTCCAGGGAAAAAGATTTTAGGAGAAGAACGGCGGTCACTGATTTTAACATGGCTTCAAGATAGTCAAGAACCATTAACGGGGAGCGAACTGGCAAGCCGTACAAATGTTAGCCGTCAAGTGATTGTCAATGATATTACGTTATTAAAAGCGCGAAATGAACCAATTATGGCGACAAGCCAAGGATATGTCTACTTACCTCAGCCATCACCAGAGAAATGGTATGAGCGTTCCGTTGCTTGTTTTCATTCACCAGAACAAACGGAGGATGAATTAAATTTACTCGTCGATTTCGGTCTTCTTGTGAAGGATGTCAAAATCGAACATCCTATCTACGGAGACTTAACGGCTTCTATTATGGTATCGAACCGAAAAGAAGTGGCGCAATTTATTCAAAAAGCCGCGGAAACGAATGCCGCCTATCTTTCTCAACTAACAAATGGGGTGCATTTACACACGATCGCAGCAAAGGACGAGCGCACATTAGATGAAGCAGAAGCAGCATTAAAAAAAGCTGGATTCTTGCTAGTGGAAAATTAACGACAAAAGCAGAGTAGGATCAAAAACAAAGAATGTTGCAAAGCTATAAAATTCTTTAACAGTTAAGAGCCGACACTGAAATAAATATGATGTCGGCTTTTTTGTAATAATATGTAATCCGTTCAACTAAAGAAGAAAAGCAGGAAGAATAGTGATGAAAGATGAACGATATCCGATTGGCCGATTTGAGTATCCCCAAAATATATTACAGGAAGATATTCAATATTGGATTAATGATATTACTTCTTTACCAAGTCGTTTAAAATCTTTAACACAAGATTTAAGCAAAGAAGAGCTTGCTTATACATATCGAACAGGTAGTTGGACAATCCTGCAATTGGTTCATCATATTGTAGATAGTCATATGAATGGTTATATTCGTATGAAAATGGCTCTAACAGAAGAAACACCAATCATTAAAACTTATGAGGAGTCTAAATGGGCAGAATTAAATGATTATGAGTTGCCTATTAAAGTTTCATTAACACTGCTTGAATCGTTGCATGCAAAATGGGGATATTTATTAGAAAACTTGACCACAATTCAACTAAAAAAACAATATATGTACCCTGACGAAAATGTAATGAAAATTGAACAAAGTATTGCTCTTTATGCATGGCATGGCAATCACCATCTAGCACATATTCAGCAAGCTTTAAATATTTAAGTATTCTATAGCTTTAGTTCAAAACATCACACAACTTCATTAATTGTTTTATTTCATTGAATTATGACATGAAGAATAGCTTAAAAGGCAATGCTACAATTGGAGTAGCATTGCCTTTAATACTTTGTTCATATTTTATTAATTAGCTATAAAAGGAGTTTTATGAATATACTCCTTAGCTTTTATTTGCCGAATAATAAAAGATGCGCTGTATTCCTTAGTTTTCAATCGAGTATGCTTGATAACTTCCAAGCACTTGAACGGAGCAACCGAGCGCTTCCATTTCAGCAAAAGCTCCCGGAAGCAAGATATCGTCTACTTTTTGCGCAATATCAATGATAAAGAAATAGTTTCCAAGCCCTGTTTTCAATGGACGAGATTCAATTTTACTTAAGCTAATATCGCGCCAAGAAAAGGCCGATAGCACTTGATATAAAGCTCCCGCTCGATCGGACGGCAATGTGACCACAATCGTCGTTTTATCCAGTGGATTGGTTAATGGCATTGTCAATTCCTGCTCTTCTTTTGCCAACACAATAAACCTTGTATGATTATAGCTATAATCATGAATATTTTCTTTCGCGATCGCCAAATCGTATTGTTTCGCTGATAAGGAGTTTGCTATGGCTGCATATCGATGCTCTGGATGTTCACTTATGTATTGAGCAGCGGCAGCCGTTGACGTCATTTGCTCAAAGGATGTTCCATGAAAATGTGTATGTAAAAATTTATGGCATTGGGCAATGGCATGTGGATGTGACATAATTTTTTCTGCTTGATCCCAATCCGCTAGATGATCCTTATGTACGAGCAAGTGCTGCTGAATGGGTGCTGTCATTTCCCCAATGATTTTCAAATTCGCCTCATGAAATAAATAATCGATCGTTAAATTGACTGTTCCTTCTAAAGCATTTTCAAGCGGCACAACAGCCAAATCGGCTTCCCCTTCAATGACAGCATCCATACATGCAGGGATTGTTAAATAAGGAATACGTTCCTCCTCTGGAAATCCATTCCGAACAGCGATATCTGTAAATGTCGCTTCCGGACCTAAATAAGCTATTTTCTTCAACAAACTCTCTCCCTTGTAAGAATATTAAAAAAATTAACCTTAGTAAAAGTCGGCTCTTAAGCACCAGAGCCGAGAACTTCTACCGTATCTACAAATTCTAAGTTTTTCAATTCAACGAGCATTTCTTCAAGATCAATCGTCATATCGGTCACATTCAATGATAAAGTCACATTCGCTCGCCCTTGAATCGGAATCGTTTGGTGAATCGTTAAAATGTTTCCGTGATATTTCGCCACTAGCCGAAGCAATTCTGACAGCGTGCCGGAACGGTCTTCTAGATGAAAAAACAAAGTGATAATTCGCTCTTTCACAATCTTATGGAAAGGAAAGACTGTATCTCGATATTTGTAAAAGGCGCTTCGACTTAAATCGACTTTTTTTACAGCATCCCATACAGAATCGACTTTTCGTCGCTCTATCAGCTCTTTTGCATCGAGGGTTTTTTTCATCGCTTCTGGCAAAACATCCGCCCGCACAAGATAAAATTTTTGATCGAAATCCTTCTTTGCCAATGTGCTTCCCCCACTTTACAGCGGCCGATTACTCGACAAATTCAAATTCATACTCTAACAGTCGAACAATATCTCCATCTTCTGCCCCGCGCTCACGTAACGCCTCATCAACACCCATCGAACGCAGCTGACGTGCAAAGCGGCGAACGGAATCTTCACGTGAGAAATCCGTCATTTTAAATAATTTTTCCACTTTCGCTCCACTTACAACGAAGCAACCATCAGAGTCTCTTGTGATTTCAAATTCAGCCGCTTGATTTTCATGCTTATACATCACGCGGTGAATGCCTTTTTCCTCTTCAAGATGCTCAAGCGGAAATTCTGGCGTTTGCTCAATCTTATCAGCAACCGCAAACAACAATTCCTTCAATCCTGCTCGAGTCACAGCTGAAATCGGAAAAATCGGCGTATCACTGTCAATTTTTTCTTTAAATACTCGAAGATTTTCTTCTGAATCAGGCATATCCATTTTATTAGCAACAATAATTTGCGGACGCTCTGTTAAACGTAAATTATATTCTTGTAGTTCTTTGTTAATGGTTATATAGTCTTCATATGGATCGCGACCTTCTAATCCAGACATATCAATAACGTGAACAATCACGCGAGTTCTTTCAATATGTCGTAAAAATTGATGACCGAGTCCGACTCCTTCATGCGCTCCTTCAATCAATCCTGGAAGATCCGCTAACACAAAGCTGCGGCCATCTTCTGTTTCTACTACACCCAGATTTGGGACGATCGTTGTGAAGTGATAAGCAGCAATTTTTGGACGAGCAGCGGATACAACCGATAGCAATGTAGATTTCCCAACGCTCGGGAACCCAACAAGCCCGGCATCTGCCAATAGTTTTAATTCTAACACCGCATATCGCTCTGTCCCTGGTTCCCCGTTCTCGGAAAGCTCAGGTGCTGGATTGGCTGGTGTAGCAAAACGAGAGTTTCCACGACCGCCACGGCCACCTTTAGCAATAACCGCTCTTTGTCCATGCTCCGTTAAATCGGCAATGACTTCTTTCGTGTCATCATCCGTAACAACTGTCCCAGGTGGAACCTTTACAATCATATCAGCTGAATTTCTTCCGTGCTGATTTTTGCTCATGCCATGCTCCCCGCGGTCCGCTTTAAAATGTCGTTGGTAACGGAAATCCATTAGCGTTCGTAAACCTTCATCCACTTCAAATACAACGTCCGCTCCTTTACCGCCATCTCCACCGGCCGGTCCGCCTTTAGGAACATATTTCTCTCGGCGAAACGCGACCATACCATTTCCGCCGTCTCCACCTTTTACATAAATTTTCACTTGATCTACAAACATAAATTCCTCCTGTTATCGTTAAAGCATCTGTAAATAAAAATGAGCGAGACAAACATTTGGTGTCTTGCTGTGATGTTCTTTTGAGGAAAGATGGATGAAGCGTTTAAAGTACCACTTCAAATAATAATTCCTTACTAGAATGTTCGTGAATCTTCCATTGTTGAACATGCGATGCCTCTAATTGGCTTTTGATATCATCTAACAACAAGTGCTCATTTTGTATTATTCCACTAAATTCAAAAAAGAAACGAAGCCCTTCATCTACTTTATTTATGGAAAGGCAGAGAAGATTATCTGCATATTTTTCAATATGGCGCTCAATTAAGTGAAACAGCGAGTCAATCCATTCACTAAGCAATTCATCATGTATATTTACAGAAATTTCATGCTCTAAAACTTCGTATTCTAATTGAAAGGAATGTTCTTCCCAGTTAAAAGTTAACAACTGTTCAGCAAAATTCGGCAAACATAAATTAAATAAATGGGCTTCTTGTCTAGCCTGCAAAATCGTCGTTTCAATGACACGTTCTGCTTCTTCTAACTTTCCGAGAGCCATAAAGCCTTTTATGAGCTGAATTTGGTTCATCCAATCATGCCTCGCATGACGCATCGCCCGGATTACCGTCCAATTTTCATTTTTCATCATCAATCGCACAGGACCTCCGTGAAGTAATCGAAGGGAAGGATAAGCTTAACACTTCCTGCACTGCCTCCTTTCCCAAACAAACATCTGCCATTATTCATTAGTCGTAATGAATTTTGGCTTTATGCTAGTATAACAGAAATCACTTCAAAATGGAGAGTTCATTCTGCTCTACCATCACGTCATTTAGAAAAAAATAAAGCCCTAACCAATGGGTTAGAGCTTTATTGCTATAGCCTTTACTCTTATTGAGCAGCTGGATATACGCTTACTTTCTTCTTGTCGCGGCCTAGGCGTTCGAAACGAACGATACCGTCAACTTTCGCGAATAAAGTATCGTCTCCACCACGACCAACGTTTTCACCTGGATAAATCTTAGTACCGCGTTGACGGTAAAGGATGGATCCACCAGTAACGAACTGACCGTCCGCACGTTTAGCGCCAAGGCGTTTTGAGATTGAGTCACGACCGTTCTTCGTAGAACCTACACCTTTTTTAGATGCGAAAAACTGAAGATCTAATCTTAACATGAGTTTCACCTCCTGCTAGTTGATTTTAATGTATTCGCCATAATCACGTTCGATCGTTTGCAAGGAAACAAGCATGCCTTCAAGAAGCAACTGTACTTTCTCCTGTTCGGACTCGGAAAGTTGATCCGGAACGATACAGCGGAGAAAACCGCCTTCTTTTCCTTGATCGATTTGGAGATCCGCCTCTGTCAAAGAGAGAATGGCGTTTAATGCTCCGAAAGAGACAGCTGTTGCCGCCGCACAAACTAAATCTTTTCCATGTTCGGCAAATTCCGCATGACCCTCCATCGTGAAAGATGAGATCTTTCCGGAAGGATGCTTCGATATGTTCACTCGAATCATAAAAACATCGCCTTACGCGTTGATTTTTTCAATAACAACTTTAGTGTATGGTTGACGATGACCTTGTTTTCTGCGGTAGTTTTTCTTAGCTTTGAATTTGAAAACAGTAATTTTCTTTTGACGACCTTGTTTTTCAACTTTCGCTGTAACAGTAGCTCCTTCAACAAGTGGGCTTCCTACTTTTACAGTGTCACCGCCAACGAATAATACTTGATCAAATGTAACAGAATCACCTTCTGCTAAATCTAACTTTTCAATGTAGATTGCTTGACCTTCTTCTACTTTTAGTTGTTTACCGCCAGTTTCAATAATTGCGTACATTCCTTGCACCTCCTTAATTAACTCAGACTCGCCATTTTCAGGTGGAATGCTAATAAGCAAACACTTATAACCTGTAATGCGCGGTTGTAGCACGGGTGCTACAAACAATAACATTAGAATCTTATCACTTTACTAACATAGTGTCAACGTTTTTTTGATGGTCCATTGTCAGAAAGCTCGGCTTCCTTCCCCGCTCGGATGACCTTACCTATAGGCTTTGGATGATCAGTTAAGCGATAAATAATTTTCTTATGAAGGAGATCTTCAAGCTGATGGTGAAACTGCTGTTGTCCTCCGACAAAGGCTTCCTTCACCTCTTGTGTAACTTCTACAAGAATTGCTTCTTGTTCGTCTCTTGCATATTCAAATAGCTTTCGTTCTAATTCAAAAGCGACTGTTTCAGCACTTTTCACTCGACCCGTTCCTTGACAAGTCAGGCAAGAAGTAGTGACCGTCTCTAAGATCGATGGCTTCGTTTTTTTTCTTGTCATTTGCATTAAACCGAGAGAGGTAAACTCACGGATAGATACGGATTTGGGATCTTTTTTCACTTCTTGTTTTAACAGCTTTTCAATCGTTAAACGATCTTTATCGTGAAACATATCGATAAAATCAATAATAATAATGCCACTAATATCCCGCAATCGAAGCTGGCGTGCCACTTCGATTGCCGCTTCTTTATTCGTCAGCAAAACGGTTTGAGATTGACTGCTTTTCCCAGTGAATTTCCCTGTGTTCACATCGATCACCGTCATGGCCTCCGTTCGCTCAATGACAAGAAACCCTCCGCTTGGCAGCCAAACCACCCGTTTCAACGCTTTCTCTAGCTCATTATCCATTCCATTAGCTGAAAATACATCTTCATCGGCGGAGTGATAATTCCCTCGCCAATCGTTTTCATGATAGCGAGGATCTTTCTTTAACGACGACAGAAAATCAGCGCAATCACTAATGATTTCTCCTGTTTGCAACGATTGCATTCGGGCGAATAGTTCCTCTATTAAGAGCGGCTTCTCTTGTAACACACAAGGACCTTTTCTCATAGTCGCTGTTTTGACAAGCTGTTCATGTTCGCTTCTTAGCCTCTCCCCTTCAGATGAAAGGGCCTCTTCTGTCGCATCAAAGGCGGCTGTGCGTAAAATAAGCCCCTCTTCCTCCCGCTTCCAACTTTTAGCCCAATCCGCTACTCGCTGACGTTTTTGTGGGTGATCTACTTTTTTAGAGAGAGCCGTATAGCCCCCCTCAGGCAAATAAACGAGCTTCTCACCAGGCCACTCAATGATCGCTGACAGACGAGGTCCTTTCGTTTCCGTTCCATCCTTTATCACTTGCACAATGATTTTTTGTCCTTGATGAACCAATTGTCCGATCGGCCGGCTTTGATGACCTGGTATTTGATCGCGATGTAAATAACCATTTTGCTCAAGACCGATATTCACAAAACAAGCATTCATTCCTTTTTCCACTTTAGAAATGATACCGTAATATAAAAAGCCGACATAAGATTGTTCTGCCGGCTGAAATATATGAAATTGCTCTGCTCGGCCATTTTGAACGACCGCTAGTCTTTTTTCTCTTCCTTTCACACTAACAATTAAAGTGTTCATACAAAACCTGCTTTCTGCTCTATTTCATTTCACTTTACTTGGCAATTACCTATTCGTCAATCAAGAGGAAGCAATTCCTTTAAACAAGCACCTGTTCTTTTTTCAGAAAAATAAGCATATAACACTTCATTTTCATCTAACCGTCCAATTTCTTTCCCATTTTCTGTTACATATACGATATGTTTGGTGTTACGTCGAAATTGTTCTAAAACGGAAGCAATCTTTGTATCACTGGATACTTGCAATGGCTTTAACTTCACTGCGATATCTTTTTGCCCATAGTGTCTTTCAAGTAAGAAGCGGATAAATGTATAATGTTTGTCCTTCCATTCCCGCCACAGAGCAACGATCAAATAAGCAATAATTAACCAAGCTTGAAAGTGAAATGGTAAAAAGAGCAAAAGTAGCAGTTGCAGAAGCACTAGCCATATAGCAGAAAAGATAATCGCTAGACGGATCGTTAAAAGAAAAGGTCGCCGTAAAGAAACAAGAAGCATCAATAGCTTTCCACCATCGAGAGGATAAACAGGTAGCAAGTTAAACAATAGAACCGCCAAATTAAATTGCCAAAAATTTCGATAAAGACTCTCTGGCATCCACCCTGCTTTCAACAGCAACCAAGCCGCGATAAACAGCCAAATATGCTGCAGAGGGCCCGCTAAGATGACGAACAACTCTTCTCTAGCAGGTCGATTTCCATGCTCATCTACTTCTGCTACACCGCCAAAAGGGAGAAATACCACCCTCTTGATCCTCCATTGAAACGATAACGCCATCCAAGCATGTCCCAATTCATGAATGGCAATAATTAAAAAAATCATGAACAAATCGATAAAATGACCTGTCACCACAGAAAAAGCAATCATAACCCACATAAGCGGATGAAAGTGGACCTTTCTAAGTAAGTTATTCAAAAGATATCACCGAATTCGGGTCCACAAACATTCCATCTTTCCTAATGGCAAGATAAAACGTCTGTTCATTTGGTGACAGTTGTGCTAGCACACTTCCCGCCTTCACTTTCTCATAAGGTTGGACAGAGGGATTCGCCACATGCCCATACCATGATTCGCTATTGTCAGCATGCTGAACAATGACCGTTTGACCGAACTCATCCTTTTGTCCAACAAAAAGGACGGTCCCATCTTTAATCGCCTTTACGCCTTCGTTCGGTCGGGCTTCAACCATAAGTCCCTTCCCATTTGTTTGAAAGTCTTCGATCACTTTTCCAGAGACAGGTACGGCATATTCCGTTTGTTCTTTGACTACTTTCTCCTTTTGTGTCCAGCCGTCAACGGTAAAAGGAAGCGGTTCTCCTAATGTTTTCTCATACCACTCAGCCGCTTTGGAAAATTGAAATTCCTTTTCCATCACCTCTTTCATCCATGCCTGCCCTTCAATAAATGGTGACGATGATTGTTTAAACATAATGGCGACAGCTAGAACAAATATAAGAGAAGCTAAACCTTTAAATAGGAAACGGTCAAACCGAAAGAGCGGGTGACCATCTTGCTGGTCTTGTTCAATCGATAATAAATCTTTCTCCTCTTCCCTCAACTAGCTCACTCCTTTATTAACATTCATTAATAAAAGATATGAAAGTGTTGAAACATTAAGAAGTATAGTATGAGAAAAGAAAAAGAAGCTTCTCATTAAGAAGCTAAAAAATCTCATCGTTACTTAATGACGATCATGAAATAGCTACATATGTATGAGAAAGCCTCTTCTATTTATGCGTTAAGAGCGCACACTAAAAAAATTTTTAAAACGAGTGAAAAATCCTTCTTTCCCCTCTTCAAGCCGTTGAAGCGGAACAGATTCACCAAGAATTCTTCTAGCGATATTGCGATAAGCAATGGAAGCCCGATTGTTTGGGTTATGCGTGATCGGTTGACCATTGTGTGACGACTTAATGACCTCGTCATCATCTACAACGATCCCAATTAATTCAATCGATAAATGTGTCGCTACTTCATCGACCTCAAGCATATCGCCTTGCTGCATCATATGGCTACGAATCCGATTGATAATTAACTTTGGTGGCTCCATTCCTTCTTCTTTTTCGAGCAAACCAATCACTCTATCCGCATCACGAACAGATGACTTTTCCGGTGTCGTCACAACAATGGCTTTATCTGCTCCCGCTACGGCATTTTTGTAACCTTGTTCAATTCCTGCTGGACAGTCAATTAAAATATAATCAAAATCCTGTTTTAATTCCTCTATTAATTTCTTCATCTGTTCTGGCGTCACAGCTGTTTTATCTGATGTTTGAGCTGCTGGTAATAAAAATAATAAATCATTAAAACGCTTGTCTTTCACCAATGCTTGATGAATTTTACAACGTCCTTCTACTACATCAACCAAATCGTAAATGATGCGGTTTTCAAGCCCCATAACAACATCTAGATTTCGAAGGCCGATATCCGTATCTACTAAACAAACCTTCTTTTCTTGCAGAGCAAGTGCTGTGCCTAAATTAGCCGAAGTGGTCGTTTTTCCCACTCCGCCTTTACCAGATGTAATAACTATAGCCTCACCCACTATGGTTTCCCCCTTTTAACGTAGAAATCTCCGGTCTCAGATGCTTTAACACCTGCAAGCGGTCAACAACAATTTGATTAGATTCATCTATGTAGGCGCATTCCGTTTCGAAGCTTTCATCCTCTTCATAGCGGTCGGGTGCACGATTTAAATAGCGGCTAATTCTAAGCTGTGTAGGCATCATTTGACCAGCAACAATGACGGCGCAATCATCCCCATAGCATCCAGCGTGGGCCATCCCTTTTAATGCCCCCATAATATAAATATTTCGGCCAGCTCTCACGGTTCCGCCCGGATTTACATCGCCAATTAACAATAGATCGCCGGCAACTTCTAATATTTGCCCGGAGCGAACTCTTCCTGTATATGAAACAATTTCACTTTCCTCTTTCCAGCGAATCGCTTCTTCAACAGTCATGACATTAGATTTTACCTCTCCAACTACAAGATGTTTTTGCTCTAAAATTAGACTAGTAATCTCTTCAATTTCTTCTTCCGTTAAATAGCGGTTCTCTAGTTGGACAGTAACTGTAATGATAGCACCCTGATCTTGATCATCCACTGTCACCATTTTTTCTTTCAATTCAGCCAATAATTCAACATAGGCGCATTTATCATTCAAATGCAACGTCAATCCATCTTTTGTTCCCTTTATGACAACATTTTGTTTTTTCTTCATAGCATGTTCTTCACCTCTGTTGTCCAAATAATTCGACAAGTCCTCTACTTTTTCCTTTTTCTTTCTAAGTCGACCATTAATCAAAATAGATGCGACGAAGCTTCTCAAAGGCATTTTTCAGCGGAACAGCAGCAAACAGATAAAGTATTACATTTAAAATTAAAGTTGGCCATAATCGAATAGAGAAGAATTGTGACATCTCCATGTCTGTTCGGCTCACAAATATATTTAATTGGAACATAATTAATTCTAACAGAAATATATTAAAAAGAACGATAAAAGCAACAATGAATAAATGATTTTGTAAAACTTTTACCATTTTCGACGTAATATAAACAAGGAGCGGCAAAAAGAACATATAAGCCCCTAAAATACCCGTATAAAAAATATCAAACAGAAAACCAAAAAGGAAACCATATTTGATGGCCGTATTTCGGTCAAAGTAAATGGACATTAACAATAACCCGATCACAAATAAATGAGGGACTAAAATATAGTCACCTTCAAAAGAACGATCAGGAATCCAGGACACCAAGACACTATCGCTATAAAAAAGAACTGTTATTAATAGAGGGAGGAGAAACCGTTTCACAGATTTCCCTCCTCAACAACGACTTGCTGACGCTCTTGCTTTTCTGGCAGCACCGTTGTCATTCCTCGTTTAGCTACCATAACGTGCTCTAAGTCATGAAACTTAGCAGCTGGCTCAATTAATGCTGTTTGTGTTAAACCGAATTCGTCTGGTACCAATTTTTTCACTTTACCGATAACAAGCCCCTTCGGAAACACACCGCCTTTTCCTGAGGTTGTGACAGCCATTCCTTTCTTTACTTTAGAGTCATAAGGAATTTTTGTCATCCGCAGCATGCCTTTTTCTTTATCATACCCTTCAATCACACCGTAAATATTTTTGTCTCCTTGAATGACAGCAGATACTCGGTTTCTTGGATCGTGAGCACTAAGGAGTTGGACAGTGGAAGTGAATTTGGACGTATCTTTGACCTTGCCAACTAGTCCCTCTGCTGTTATAACAGCCATATTTGGTTGAATACCGCTAGCAGATCCTTTATCAATCGTAATCACATCGAACCAACGCTCTGGGTTCTGTGCAATAACGGTTGCTTGAACAGGCTCATAATCTGCTAAACTTTCTTTTTTATCAATGATTTTTCGAAGTTCTTTATTATCTTGTTCTAATCGAGCGACATCGCTTTCAAGCTGAGCTACCTCATCTAAATGCGCCTTTAGTTTTTCATTTTCTTCATACGTATTTCGTAAATTCTCAATATCATTAAAAAACCCTGCAACAGCATTGGCAGGTTTAGAAACAACGGCTTGTCCTAAACCAACAATGTCTTTTACAAATTGTTCAGGCCAAGAGATATTCTCGCGATCACGAAGAGAAAAACCGATCAATGCGACAAGAACGATGATACTGCCAAGAAGGATAATCAAACGCTTGTTTGTAAAAAATTGTGGCATCTATTCCACCTCTATTTTTTTGCATTAAGTTAGAATCCGGCAGCAGAAAGCCGCTGCCGGAATAAATAATTCATTATTTGCTTTTATTTTTAAATAAATGGATATGATCTAGTGCTAGGCCTGTACCAACAGCGACACAGTCAAGCGGATTTTCTGCAATAAGTACCGGCATATTCGTTTCTTGACTGATCACTTTATCTAAATTACGAAGCAAAGCACCGCCTCCAGTCAACACAATACCGCGATCCATAATATCTGCCGCAAGTTCTGGTGGCGTTTTTTCTAATGTACTTTTCACTGTATCGACAATGGCATAAACTGTATCTTTTAAGGCATCAGCGATCTCTTGTCCAGTGATTTCAATTGTTTTTGGAAGGCCAGTTAATAAATCACGTCCGCGAATTTCCATGCTTGGGATTTCTTCAAAATCACCTGCAGAACCAATCTCCATTTTGATCGTTTCAGACGTGCGGTCCCCAATTAATAAATTATATTGCTTACGAATATAGGCAACAATGGCATCATCCATTTCATCACCCGCAATACGCAATGACTCGCTTGTCACAATACCACCTAAGGAAATAATGGCAACTTCTGTCGTTCCCCCACCAATATCAACAACCATACTACCTGTAGGCTCCCAAACAGGTAAATTGGCCCCAATAGCTGCCGCGAAAGGTTCTTCAATTGTATAAGCATCACGCGCGCCTGCTTGACGAGTCGCATCAATTACCGCACGTTCCTCTACGGCTGTAATGCCTGAAGGGACACATACCATCACATAAGGCTTGCTAGCGAACATTCCCTTTCCGCCTTTAGTTGCTTGTCGAATATAATATTTGATCATGGTAGCTGTCGTTTCATAATCGGCAATCACACCATCTTTCATTGGACGTGTAGCTACCACATTTCCAGGTGTACGACCAATCATTTTCTTCGCATCATTACCAACCGCAACAATTTGTTTTGTATCTGTTTGAAGCGCCACCACTGAAGGTTCGCGCACAACTACACCTTTTCCTTTGGCATAGACAAGCGTATTAGCTGTTCCAAGGTCTATTCCAAGATCTCGATTTCCAATTCCAAACATACAGGTATCTCCCTTTCTTGATCTGTTACTATTTTATAGTGATAGATTGAGCATTATTATTTGTGATTTCAACAAAAAACAACTAGCAAAAATCATAACTTATATTATAACGTAATCAAAAAAAAAATCCTAGCATTATAAATAGCCTTTTTCCTTTAAGCTTACGTATTTTTTATCACCAATGATTAAATGGTCTAATACTTCCACCCCAAGTAATTTTCCGCATTCAACTAACCGCTTCGTCACTTCCACATCTTCCCTACTTGGTGCAGGGTCGCCGGACGGATGGTTATGAATGCAGATAACGGAAGCAGCGGAACGGCGAAACGCTTCTTTAAATACTTCGCGCGGATGCACGATCGAAGCATTGAGGCTTCCAATGAACAATGTTTGTTTATGAAGGACTTGATTTTTCGTGTTGAGGTACAGGCAAACGAAATGCTCTTGTGATAAAAAGCGCATTTCTTCCATCACATAATTAGCCCCATCCTCAGGAGAACGAATGACATAACGATCTTCAAATTTCAAGTGACTAATGCGACGGCCAAGTTCAAGCGCCGACATAATCTGTACAGCCTTTGCTTGGCCGATTCCTTTAATCGATGTAATTTCTTCAAGTGAGGCATTCTTTAACATTCGCAATCCTTCAAATGTTTGCAGCACTCGATTAGATAATTGCAGAACAGATTCCTGTTTCGTTCCTGTTCGTAAAATAATCGCGAGCAGCTCATGGTTGGAAAGGCTTTTTGGACCGTTGATAATCATTCGTTCTCTCGGGCGGTCTTCTAAAGGTACATCTTTGATCATAAACATATCGTTTGACATACGTTTTCTCTCCTTTGATCACGTTTGAGAAGGAGAGGAAAGGGTAGACCCTTGTAGGTCAAGCCGTTGAAGTTGTCTATACAAAGAAGCCACTGGCAAACCGACAACAGAGAAGTAGTCACCGTCAATTTTTTTCACAAATACGGCGCCTCTCCCTTGAATGCCGTATGCTCCCGCCTTATCAAACGGTTCACCACTGTTAAGATAAGTGTCCACTTCCTCATCTGACAGCTCCCAAAATGTGACGTTTGTTTTTTCATAAAAGGCGTGCTGTTTCTTTTCTTTTACGATGGCAACTCCGGTATAAACGGAGTGCTCTCGACCAGAAAGCTTACTTAACATCCTCTTCGCATCACTTCGGTCTTTAGGTTTACCTAATATTTCTCCATCGAGAACAACGATTGTATCCGCGCCTATAACAACATCTTTTTCATGGTGCTTCGCTACAGCGCAAGCTTTACGGGAGGCTAATTGCATGACGGTTTCTTCAGAGGACATTGGGTGGGAGATCGTTTCATCTACGTCACTGACAATGACAGTAAAGGGTAGACCGATTTGTTGGAGAAGTTCTTTTCTGCGGGGAGAACTAGAAGCTAAAATAATATTCGACAACATCCATCACCTATCTTTCAAGAATTAAGGGAAATACCGTATTCATTTTATCAAAATTGGAGAGTGACCTCAAACTTTTCCATCGTAAACATAAAGCAACCTATTTCTTCAATAAAAAAAGGCTCGGCTACTTCTCTACTTTATCTTCGAGAAGCAACCGAGCACTCATTTATCTATTAATAAGCCACTAAAAAAGCCAAAAGCTTCTCCTGCGCAGCTTGAGCGGCCTGCGGCTGATCACTTTTAGCTTGGTTGACAGCATCTAATAATAACCGCTGCAGTGAGGCGATTTTTTCCTTTTTTCTTCCTTCTCTGGCTTGTAGCTCTTTTTCAACCTGAATCAGCTTGGGCGTATCGATCGGAAGACCAATGAGTGTTTTCGCACTTTCTTCCGCCACTATCGAAAAAGCATTCGCAAATGTTTCTTCTCCTGTTGCTTTTGTCGAAGAGGGAATATTTATCGTTTTTGCATACACATCGGCTACATTCGCTCGATATGTTTCTCCTAGTTCTTTAGCCGTTGTTAGTTGAGCGGATACCCCTAATACAAGAATAAATTGTTCATCCTTGCGAACAATCCCCGCTTTAAGTCCCTCTTCCTTGACACGTTTCATGGCCTTCTCAGCCGCAGCCTTTGTGGAAAAAACACCGCCCTGCACGATCGATGCCTCTATCGGGGGAAGAAGACTAGAAGTAGCGGGGGCAGCTGGGGCTACAGACTCTTGTTTCTTTTTTGGCTCTTTCAACATTGCTTGTGGAGGCGCTTCTTCTTTTTGTGTCACAATTTTGACCATCGTATAACCAAATAATAAGCCAATTAATATGGCACTAATAATAATGAATAAGAGCTTGCCTATTACTCTTTTCCGAGCGTGTTGTTGATTGAGAGACGCCTTTAGGCTCACAGCTTCTTCCTTCTTCTCCGCTTCATCTGGAAAGACCCATTGAAATTCTTCTTCTTTCTTAGACTCAGTGGCAGCTGCACTTTCTCGCCCTCCTTTTTGCCAATCTTGCACAAGGAGCTCTTTCTTTTGTTGATCTCCTTCTCTTTTACTTGAAATTGTCAAAAACAACTGCTGCTTTTTTGGTTTGTCCACTTGGGATATCCCCCCTTGCCTCTTTAAGTTCCTTCCATGCTATCATAGCGGAACAAAAAAAGAACAAGACTTTTGTCGTCCTGTTCGGGAAAGTTTTCGGCAAAAACAGTCGTATTTTTTGGGCAGATGTTAAGTGACAAGCGATTGATACCAATTCAGAATTCGATCTTCTGAAAACAGAACAATGAGTGCCGAGGCCGCTATGAATGGACCGAATGGAAATGGCTGTTGACGTTTGATGACTCCGAAGCATAAACCGATCAATCCGCCGATCGCCCCTAAACAAGTAGACAGCATGAAAGTTAGCAACACGCCTTCTGTTCCAAAAACAAACCCTATAACAGCAAATAGCTTAATATCTCCTCCGCCCATCCCACCTTTAGTGATGACCGCGATTAGAAATAGAAGACAAAAGCCTACAGCCGCACCAAGAAACGAGTCCCACCACGGCTCCAAAGGAAATAAATATCGTTCAATCACAAATAGCCCACTGAAAAACAATAACACTTTATCAGGAATGACCATATAAAGCACATCAGAAATCGTAATAATGATAAGAAGGGAAATCAAAGTAATCGACAGCAGCCATTCCAACCCGATACCAAACTGAATATATGCATAGGTAAATAAACTAGCAGTGATAAGTTCCACTACAATATAAATAGGTGAAATGCGCGTCCGACAATTCATGCATCGCCCTTTTTGTTTCACATAAGATAAAATGGGGATTAACTCAATAGCTGTCAATTGATGGTGACAACAAGAACAAGCGCTTCTTGAAAACGTGAAGGACCTTTGAATAGGAACCCTACAACCAACCACATTAAAAAAAGAGCCGAAAACTAAACCGTAGAGAAAGACTAAAAAACTAATCAATTATAGAACCCTCTACCTTTCAAGTAATCGTTTATGCCTTTTATCTTAACAGCTATTTGTAAATCCAAAATAAATTTCTAGTAAAATTTAGTAAATAATCTTTTTACTTCTGAAATGAAGTAAAGTGATCCTGTTACAACAAATAGTTGATCTCCTTCCGCACTCCCTTGAAACTCCTTGATATATTCATCCCAATCCGCTCTCCACATTGTTTGCTCATTCAACAATGGCTCAAACTCTTCATAGCCTGCTGCTCTTGGAAAATCAAACGTGGTACAAATAACGGAATCGGCTGCTTGATGAAGTAAGGAAACCATTTCATCTAGTTTTTTATCTTTGAGCCCAGCAAAGAGAGCCGTAATGCGACGTTGTGGGTAACGTATTTTTAACGAGTTCACTAAAGCAGTCATACCTTCTGGATTATGAGCACCATCAAGTAGGATAACTGGACGATGACACACTTGTTCCATTCTTCCTGGCCAATAAGCGGCTTCCACTCCCTCTCGTATGTGTGATTCTTCAATTAAAAATGAATGGAAGGTTTTCAAATAAAGCGTCGCCATGATGGCTATAGCGGCATTATCCGTTTGGTGTAGTCCATTTAAACCCGTATGAAGATGTTCCATATTGGCAAATACGGATTGAAAATGAAAAGCTTCCCCTGTCGAAAGCGACTGCTGCCATGAGCTTTGAAACTGCTCTCCCATTTGATAAACGGTCGATTGCATCTCGTTCGCTCGCTTGAAAATCACTTCTTTTGCTTCCCTTTGTTTCACACCGCTAATGATCGCGACGCCATTTTTGATAATACCTGCTTTTTCAAAGGCGATCTCTTCTGGCGTATTTCCTAAAAACTGCATATGATCCATACCAATCGTTGTAATAATAGAGAGAAGCGGGTGGATCACATTTGTTGAATCCAGTCGTCCGCCTAACCCCACTTCAAACAGAACAAGATCAACAGGATGGACATACGCAAAATAATACAAAGCCATCGCCGTAATCACTTCAAACTCACTCGGTCCCCCAAGCTCTGTCTGCTCTAGCTCTTCTGCTAGTGGCTTAATCACATTGACGAGCTGCGTAATTTCTTCATCAGCAATCGGTTTCCCATTAATACTAATTCGTTCATTGAATTGCTCAATATAAGGTGAAGTAAACGTACCTGTTTCATAACCAGCTGCTTGCAAGATCGAACGCATATAAGTAACGGTTGACCCCTTCCCGTTGGTTCCACCAATATGTACTGTTTTCAGTCGTCGTTCCGGATGATCCATTCTCTCCATTAACCATTCCATTCGCAATAGCCCTGGTTTAATTCCTACTTGCAGACGACTGTGAATCCAATCTAATGCGTCTTGATTATTGTGAATCATAGAAAATCCTCCTTCTTTATAAAAACAAAGGGAGCTGACCCCGAAAAACAATATCTAACTAGAAAGTGTGGTATCCCCTCTCTAATTAGATATTTGTATGGGAGCCAGCTCCCTTATGAGAGAGCCTCTAAGAGCAACCGCCCTTACTGTTTCAATTCTTTCATACGCGCTTCTACTGCCGCACGTTTTTCAAGATAGTCTTGTTCTTTCGCACGCTCTTCATCGACTACTTTTTGTGGGGCCTTGCTGATAAAGCGTTCATTACCTAATTTCTTCTGAACACGCTCCACTTCGCTGTTCCATTTATCCCACTCTTTTTGCAGGCGGGCAATTTCTTCTTCAATGTTAATTAAGCCTTCAAGAGGTAAAATTAGTTCTGCTCCAGTTACAACAGCTGTCATTGCTTTATCCGGGGCAATCGCATCCACTGAAATCGTCAGTTCTTCCGGATTACAGAAGCGCTCTACATACGCACGGTTGTATTCAAGCACTGACAGAACCGCTTCATCTTTCGCTTTGATCGTTAACTTAACTTGCTTGCTCATTGGCGTATTCACTTCTGCGCGGATGTTACGAACCGAACGAATAATGTCAACGAGTAATTTCATATCGCTAGCCGCTTTTTCATCCGATAATTCCGGGCGTACTTCCGGCCATTTCGCTGTCACAATCGTTTCCCCACTGTGCGGAAGGTTTTGCCAAATTTCCTCGGTAATAAACGGCATAAATGGATGTAAAAGGCGCATCGTGTTATCAAGGACATACGCAAGAATCGAACGAGTCGTTTTCTTCGCTGCTTCATCTTCTCCATACAATGGCAGCTTCGCCATTTCAATATACCAATCACAGAAGTCATCCCAAATAAAGTTGTATAATACACGACCGACTTCACCGAACTCATAACGATCAGCCAGTTTCGTCACTGTTTCGATGGTTTCATTCAATCTTGTTAAAATCCATTTATCGGCAACTGACATCTCACCACTTAAATCGATTTCTTCATATGTTAATCCATCCATATTCATTAAAGCAAAACGGGAAGCATTCCAAATTTTATTGGCAAAGTTCCAAATGGATTCTACTTTTTCAACAGAGAAGCGAAGATCTTGACCCGGAGAGCTTCCTGTTGATAAGAAGTAGCGCAAGGAATCCGCTCCGTACTTATCGATAACTTCCATCGGATCGACACCGTTTCCTAATGACTTACTCATTTTACGGCCTTCTGAATCACGAACAAGCCCATGAATCAATACATCTTTAAACGGACGCTCACCTGTAAATTCTAACCCTTGGAAAATCATTCGAGATACCCAGAAGAAAATGATGTCATAGCCAGTGACTAATGCACCTGTTGGATAGTAGCGTTTAAAGTCCGCTGCTTCTGTATCTGGCCAGCCCATTGTAGAAAATGGCCATAAAGCAGAGCTAAACCATGTATCAAGCACATCAGTATCTTGCTCCCAATTTTCGATATCTGCTGGTGCTTCGTGACCGACAAACACTTCACCTGTCTCTTTATGATACCAAGCAGGAATGCGATGTCCCCACCAAAGCTGACGCGAAATACACCAATCGCGAATATTTTCCATCCAATGAAGGTATGTTTTCTCAAAACGATCAGGTACGAAGTGAACTTTCTCTTCCTTCGCTTGCAGAGCAATCGCTTCGTCCGCTAATGGCTGCATTTTCACAAACCATTGTGTAGATAAATATGGTTCCACAACCGCGCCGCTTCGCTCAGAATGACCAACGGAATGCATATGCTCTTCAATTTTGAACAGCACCCCTTGCTCTTGCAGATCTTTCACAATTTGTTTGCGGCAGTCGAAACGATCCATTCCTTTATATTGGCCAGCAAGATCATTCATTGTTCCATCTTCATTCATCACAAGCACGCGCTCTAAGTTATGACGGTTACCGATTTCAAAGTCGTTCGGGTCATGAGCTGGCGTAATTTTCACCGCACCGGAACCAAATTCCATATCGACATAGTCATCACCCACGATTGGGATTTCACGACCAACGATTGGCAAGATGACGGTTTTACCGATTAAATGCTTGTAACGCTCATCTTCTGGATGAACTGCTACTGCTGTATCCCCAAGCATTGTTTCTGGACGAGTCGTTGCAATTTCGATATGTCCGCTGCCGTCAGCAAGCGGGTATTTCATATGATAGAAAGCTCCTTGAACATCTTTATAGATGACTTCAATATCAGAAAGAGCTGTTTTCGTTGCCGGGTCCCAGTTAATGATATACTCACCGCGGTAAATCAATCCTTTGTTGTACAAAGAAACAAACACTTCACGAACCGCTTTTGACAGCCCTTCATCTAATGTGAAACGTTCACGGCTATAATCAAGACCAAGGCCAAGCTTTGACCATTGCTCACGAATAAAGCCTGCATAGTCCTCTTTCCATTTCCACGCTTCTTCTAAAAATTTCTCACGACCAAGATCGTAGCGTGATTTTCCTTCTTCACGAAGCTTCTGTTCCACTTTTGCTTGTGTGGCAATCCCTGCATGATCCATTCCTGGCAACCATAACACATCATAACCTTGCATCCGTTTCATACGCGTTAAAATATCTTGTAACGTTGTATCCCATGCATGCCCAAGATGCAGCTTTCCAGTTACGTTTGGTGGTGGAATAACAATCGTATAAGGTTCCTTCGTTTGATCATCTTTCGCTTCAAAAAATTTTCCATTGATCCACCAGTCATAGCGACCTTGTTCGATTGCCTGCGGATCATACTTTGTTGGCATCGTTAATTCATTGTTCTCCATTCCATGTTCCTCCTTTAGTTACAGCCTGCTTTTTGACCACAAAAAAACCCCTATCGCCAAAAGGACGAAGGAGTTGTTCGCGGTGCCACCTTTTTTCACGAATGGCTTTTGCAGGCACATTCGGCTCTCAATCCAGTAACGGCTGGTAACCGGCTTCTGCTACTTACGTTCACAGAAACAGCTCGCGGGTGACTTTCCAATGGCGCTTGTCGGAAAATTTTTCAGCCATGAATTTTCCTCTCTGTAAGACTTGCCGTTCATCGTACTCTTCCCGGTCTTTGCTTTTTATTATTATTCATATATTATCGAAAAATAGGTATTTTCGTCAATCATTATTGCCCGAATTTTTAATGTTTACTCACGTTTTTTCACTTTTTTCATATACTAATAATAAGGCTATGTTAAAGTGAATGAGTCAAAAACAGTCGGAATCACTATCATTGTTTAACAAAGCCAATCATACAAGGAAGAAGTAGGTGGTAATGATGAGAAGAAGATACAATCCGTATACCCTTCCACCTTGGCTACGGCAATGTCGAGCCATCTGTTCACAACTAGCGATCCCCTTCTGCCTTTTCCAAGGAATCAGAACTCTTTTTTTTCCTACCACTTTTGATGTTATTCTACTCGCAGTTTTCATTTTACTTGCTGTTGCTCTTTACCTTGAATGGATCTAGCATGTATTCCATCATAAATAGGGCTGTCTCCATCGAACAGAGTTATTCCCCTTACGACGACAGTCCCCCATTATTTTTTGAATCCAGATGGACAAGAAAATATTCACTATTTTTCAGTTGCCAATATTGCCGTTGCAGTTTTTGAGTGAATTGACGCTCACTATATTTTCTCGCACGAGTAAAGTAAGCGGAAATGGTTTGATACATTGCTCCTGGATAGGCTAGATAGCTCTGAAATAATAGCTTTTCTTCTTTCTTTAAAGGGAAATGCTCCATGTAATAAGCAAACTGATCAATTTCGGCATCTGCTTTTTTTGGAAAAGTGGTGAGAGAATCGGCGAAGTACGGAACGAGATCATGAATGGGTGTTGATGGCCGGGATTGCTCTAAATTAATAAAATAGCCCATACCATGACGATCTAAAATAAAATGGTCTAACGACAAATTCCCGTGTACTTGAACCGTTCTGACCTTTTTATGCTCCTTCGTTTCCTCTATCCACTCTTTCAACTTTTCCTTTGCGTAAAAATACGCCATCGTAATGTCATGATAATATAAGCCATACTGGAGACTAAATGGTGACATATAGGTCTCTTTTTCAGCTAAAGTGATATATTGCTCCAATTGTTCTTCTTGCCGTTCCCATGTTTGTTTCATTTGTTCATAATGTTCTAGTCTTTCCTGTGGATTCACGTCTATTTCTTTCGAAGACAGCAAATGAAGCCTAGCAGTTTCTCTGAGCATTTGCTTATCTTTTAAGAGCGTGTCTCGATCATTGCTTCCTTCGACCCATGGCATTAAATAATAAATATGATGGCCTTCGAGAATGCCGTGTCTACCGTCTAATGCTGGATATACAGGCACAAAATGATGATAACCTGATTGATACAATCTTTGCATGCTATGAAGAAAATACATACCGCGAGTAGCTGGTATTCTTTTTAATGCAAAATTTCCTTTGTCGGTATAGAGTTTTTGAATGCGACCGAATGATTCCACATATTTCGGCTGTAAATCATAATTTTTCCACACTTCTGAAAAGGGCTGTTCCACATTCTTCACCCGCTTTGTCAAAAAGTAAGGCTGTCCCACCATGAGACAGCCAGACTATTTATTTCCTGGCTGTCTCATGGTTCGGAATGTAGAGCACCTGACCTTCTGTGATCGATTGATTAGCCTCTAATTTATTTTCCTTGACGATCTCCGAAACCAGCAGTCCATAGCGTTCAGCCAGCTTTTGTAATGTATCTTCCTTTTGCACAAGACAAACCTTCCAAGTCACCGATTCATCCTCTTCTTTTCTAGCAAAAAAGTCAGCTAATGACATCGTTTCCGTTTGCTTGAAGCTAAATGATTTTTTCTTTTTTGGTTCAGGTGCCGGCGTTTCCTCTAGGCTCTCTAATAGTTCAATGCTCTCCATTTGTTCGTCCATAACCACCGGGCTATGTTCTTCCTCATTTTCTTCAATCATTTCGATATGCTCAACCTGTTGTAATTGTTGCACTTCTTCTCTTTTTTCGATCGTTGGAATGAATATGTTTTCTATCTCTTGATCAATCTCATCCGGCTTTCTTTTGACCTCCACGGAAAAATCAGCTTCTTCCTCCTCATCTTTTCCATCAGCAATCGGCTCTAAATCAAGCTTCACCATCGAAAACTCGAGTTCGTCTGCTATTTCTTCCTCTTCTAGCTCGATGGAACTTTGTTGTTCTTGTCCAAGCCCCTCTAACTCCATGGAAGCGATTTGTTCTTCGTCAACCCCTTCTTCTAATGTTTCTGCCTCTAGCGGTCTATTCGTTTGCTGTTCTCCATAAATGCCAGAAATCGATAAGTCCACCGTTAGCTTTAAGTTCCCTTTTTGAGGAAGGTCATAATCGAAGGAGTCAATATAAATTTCCACTTCCTCGAGTCGTTCAATCCGATTTTTTGGAATCGTAATGTCAAGCGGAAACTGATGAAAAAACTCACATTCATGCTCATTTCTCTCTAATACTTGCTGAACGTATTTGATCGACTGACTGCTTTCATTGTCTTTCTCCTCGGCCACGGCTGGCTGATATTCTCCTGAAAGTTCCAGACAGCCATGCAAGCGGACAAATTGATCTTGCTCTTCCATTTGTATTTGCGGATCAAGCGAAATCGAGTATAACTCCTCTACCTCCTGTCCGCGATCAAATTGGATCGTTTCTTCTAGGGAAAATCGTAAATACGACTGATCTTGAGAAGTCACGCTTATTCCTCCTTCCAATAAATGCAACTTTCATCAAATAATTAATAAGGCTCTCTTCATTCGAATGTATGCTTTTTAGAAAAGGAATATGCTTTTTCTTACTATTGACCTTCCTTCACAATAAAAAAGGTTGCTTCCGATTAACATAGGTCGTGTATCAAGAGAAGCCCTCTCTCTTCACTTTCCTATTTTGATCGAAAACAACCCTAAAAGGATCATTGACTAATTATTTTTTCAGTTTACTAAATGCTTTTTCTGCAGCCGCAATTGTTTTCTCAATATCTTCATCTGTATGAGCAGTTGATAAGAACAAGCCTTCAAATTGAGAAGGCGGAAGGAAGATCCCTTCATTGGCCATTTCTTTATAATACTCGGCAAACAATTCTAGATCAGACGTTTTTGCTGTTTCGTAGTTCATCACATTTTCATTTGTGAAGAAAATGCCGATCATAGAGCCTGCACGATTAATCGTATAAGGAATATCATACTTCTCTGCCGCTTGTGACAAACCTTTTTCTAGAAGATCAGCTTTGCGAATAAACTCATCATACGTCTCTGGTGTTAATTGACGAAGCGTTTCTAAACCTGCCATCATCGCCATCGGATTTCCAGAAAGTGTTCCCGCTTGATAGATCGGTCCGCTTGGAGCAATTTTCTCCATAATATCAGCTCGACCACCGAACGCGCCTACTGGTAGACCGCCACCGATGACTTTTCCTAAACAAGTTAAATCTGGCGTCACACCGAAATAGCCTTGGCCACAGTTATAGCCTACACGGAAGCCAGTCATCACTTCATCAAAGATGAGTAAAGAGCCATATTGCTCTGTAATTTCACGAAGACCTTCAAGGAAGCCTGGTTGTGGTGGGACAACACCCATATTACCAGCCACTGGTTCTACGATGATACAAGCAATATCTTCACCATACTGTTCAAAGGCATATTTCACTCCATCAATGTCATTGTAAGCAACGGTGATCGTATTTTTTGCGACTCCTTCAGGTACGCCTGGGCTGTCCGGAAGACCTAATGTGGCCACACCTGATCCTGCTTTAATTAACAACGAATCTCCATGACCATGATAACAACCTTCAAACTTTAAAATCTTATTTCGACCCGTAAACCCACGAGCAAGTCGAAGCGCACTCATCGTTGCCTCCGTTCCAGAGGAAACCATACGAACAATTTCAATCGATGGCACACGCTCAATGACAAGCTTAGCTAATTCATTTTCAATCAATGTTGATGCACCGAAGCTTGTCCCTGTTTCAGCCGTCTTCTTTAGTCCTTCTACCACTTGGTCGTTTGTATGACCTAAAATAAGTGGTCCCCAAGATAAAACGTAGTCAATGTATTCATTGCCATCAATATCATAAATTTTCGATCCTTTGCCATGGTCCATGAAAATCGGATCCATATTCACTGATTTAAACGCACGAACTGGACTATTCACTCCACCCGGCATTAATTTGACCGCTTCTTTATACGCTTGCTTTGACTTTTCATAAGAACGCATTGATCGTTTCCTCCTTTTATTCACTCAGCCAGCGGGCTACATCTTTTGCAAAATAAGTAATGATTAAATCAGATCCTGCTCGTTTCATGCTTGTCAATTTCTCCATGACGACTGCTTTTTCATCAATCCAGCCATTTAACGCCGCCGCTTTCACCATTGAATATTCACCACTTACATTATAAGCAACAATCGGTGCATTAAATTGATTGCGTACATCGCGAATAATATCAAGATAAGATAGGGCAGGCTTCACAATTAAAAAGTCAGCACCTTCCTCCATATCTGATTGCGCTTCACGCAATGCTTCCCGGCGGTTCGCTGGGTCCATTTGATACGTTTTCCGGTCACCTAATTGCGGAGTAGAATCCGCAGCATCGCGGAATGGTCCGTAAAAACTAGATGAGTACTTCACCGCATAAGACATGATCGGCACATCTGTATAACCCGCCTCATCAAGCCCTTGACGAATAGCAGCCACAAAACCATCCATCATATTAGAAGGCGCAATAATATCCGCTCCCGCTTTCGCTTGGCTAACCGCTGTTTTTGCTAATAAGTCTAGTGATGGATCATTTAATACCTTGCCACCTTCAATGACACCGCAATGACCGTGATCGGTATATTCACAAAGACATGTATCCGCTATCACAATCATCTCAGAATATCGTTCTTTAATCGCGCGAGTCGCCTGCTGAACAATTCCGTGAGAATGATAGGCGCCTGTTCCCGTCGCATCTTTCTCATGAGGAACACCAAATAAAATCACAGACTTAATACCAAGTGAAACGATTTCATCCATTTCTTCTTGTAAACGATCCAGTGATAATTGGAACACACCTGGCATCGAGGACACTTCATGTTTAACGTTTTCACCCTCCACAATAAATAGTGGGTAAATTAAATCTTCTTTTTGCAATATCGTTTCACGGACAAGCGCGCGCATATTGGCAGATTGTCGTAAACGACGATGACGTGTAAATTGTAATTCCATTATTCCTCTTCCTTCCTGAAGTATTGAGCCATTTCTGTGATCAATGCTTCGATCGTATATTCTTCTGGACAAATAGAGACGGGAAGAGCGAATTTCTTCACTGCCGCCTCTGTCACGGGGCCGATACAGGCAATGACTGCTGAAAGTGAAATATCTGCTTCTTTGACCGCATCCATAAAATGCCGAACAGCAGATGGACTTGTAAATGTGATGACATCCATTTGATTTTTCTGTAGAAGGTCAACAAGACGGCTCTTTTCCTCTACCGGAAAAAATGTTTCGTATACGATCCACTCATCTGTCTGTACACCTTTTTTTCGAAGCGCCTCAGCAATCGTCGTTCTGGCTAGATTCCCTTTAGGAATCAACACTTTTTGCGCTTGAAAAAGCCCTAATTCGATTTCTTTTGCCAACTGATCGGCAGAAAATTTCTCTGGAATATAATCAGCTTTCACTCCATATTCCTGCAAGACAGCCGCCGTTTTCGTCCCGATCGCAGCAAACCGAGCGGGAATCTGGGTGCGATCAACCCCCAGTTCTTTAAGCCGTTGAAAGAAAAAATCAACACCGTTTTTACTAGTTAAAATAATCCAATCATATGTACATAACTGTTTGACAACTCCGGCCTCACCTGTAGCATGAACAGGCCGAAAAGCAATCAAGGGAACAGCATAGGCTATTCCCCCGGCTGCTTTTATTTTATCAATAAATGGGGCCGCTTGTCCCTTTGGACGTGTCACTAAAATATGTTTATTACCGAGCGGCTGACTAGCTGTCATTTAGGCATCTAGCTCCGCTTTCACGTCCTCAATGAGCTTCTTCGCTCCACGTTCACTTAAAAGGGCTGCTGCTTGTTCCCCAACCGCTTGAGGATCCTTCCCTTTGACTACTTCTTTAAAGATGATAGTTCCGTCTGGAGAGGCGACAAGAGCCGTTAATTGGGTTTCCTCTCCCTCAAGAGTGGCAAATCCAGCAATCGGCACTTGGCAGCCGCCTTCCATTTTATGAAGAAACGCTCTTTCTGCTTCAACTGTTTGCTTCGTCTCCTGTGAAGTAAACGCCGCAAGTAACTGTAACACTTCTTCATCATCTTCGCGACATTCAATCGCTAACGCCCCTTGCCCGACAGCTGGGACGCAAAGCTCCGTATCAAGGAACTCTGTCACTATATCAGAAGACCAGCCCATGCGCGCAAGACCAGCAGCGGCTAAAATAATCGCATCATACTCTTCTGTTTCTAATTTCGCTAAGCGCGTATCAATATTCCCGCGAATCCATTTAATTTCTAGATCTGGACGAACTGCTAAAATTTGTGAACTTCGTCGAAGGCTACTCGTACCAACAATCGCTCCCGCCGGCAAATCAGCCAACTTTACATGCCCTTTAGAAATAAAGGCATCGCGATGATCCTCACGTACAGGAATACAGCCAATGGTTAACTCTTCAGGCAGCACGGCCGGCATATCCTTCATACTATGTACAGCGATATCAATTTCCTTATCGAGCATCGCTTGCTCAATTTCTTTCACGAACAAGCCTTTCCCGCCTACTTTCGAAAGAGTCACATCTAAAATCCGATCTCCTTTCGTCACGATCTCTTTCACTTCAAAATCGTAATCAGGATTGATCTTCTTTAATTGAGTAATGACCCAATTTGTTTGCGTTAACGCTAATTTACTTCTTCGGGAACCAACAATAATCTTTCTCATTCTGTCCTCCTACCTTTATGCATACCAAAAGTGAAACGACGAAAATCGACTCACTAGGAAAAAGTTAATTAATACAATGACAAAAGCTGCACAGTTCAATTGCGCCAATGTTTTCTCATATACTCCCCGACGGACCTTTAAATATAGGAATACACTATAGATCGTTAACAACACCACTGAAGCCACGATTTTCACATCAAACCAACTGACGTCAGGAAGCTTCATACATTTCCATGTTAGTCCTAAAATGAGACTTAACAATAATATCGGAACACCGATTGCATTGAAAATATAAGAAAGCTTAGCCAGTTTCTGCAAATCACCAATCCGCCAAAGGCGATGACTCCATTTTTTCATTTTTAATAGCCTGTGCTGCAGCAAATAGAGCAAGGAAAAAATAAACGATAACGAAAAGGCCCCATAAGATAGGATAGCCATTGTAATGTGAATAAATAACAGCTCAGAAAATAGCTTTTCCGCCATCGCTTGAGATTCAACCTGCACAGGTGCAAATGCATGAATGGCCATAATGACAAACCCTATCACATTCGTGAAAAACACCATGAAATCCATTCGCAACAACCGGTTCATCACAAGCGACAGCGTGATTAAGATCCAGGCATAAAAATAAAGCCCTTCAGAAAGGGTAAGCACAGGGAATCGACCTGTTTGCTTCATATAAAGAAATAAAAAGATTGTTTGAAGTACCCAAACAATCGATAACATCGAGAAGGCGATTTGATTCGCCTTCTTGTTTTGATTTAAAAAGTCAATGAAATAGAACATGATGCTTGCTGCATATAAAATAACCATCAGTTCGTGAATTCTTGTCATGTCTTGTTCAAATAACATCGTGCAACCTCGCTTACACTTGGAATAAAGGCTTTGCTTGTGCTACTTGAACGCGTTGTTCCACGACTTTTGCCTGCTTTTGTTCCTCTACTTCTTGTTCGATATTGAAGATTTGCATAAACAGCTCTAATTTTTCAGCGGCCTTCTTATCTCCCGCCAATTCTTTTGCTTGCGAGATCGGATCTTTGAGCATTTGATTAATAATACTTTTCGTATGCTTGCTCAATACTTTCCGTTCACGATCCGTTAAGTTCGGCATTTTTCGTTCAATGCTTTCCATCGTTTCCGCTTGAATAGAGAGCGCTTTCTGACGAAGAGCAGAAATTACCGGAACGACGCCAAGCATATTGATCCAATCATTAAACGCCACAATTTCACGTTCAATCATAAGCTCAATTTTTCCCGCTGCTTTTTGACGCTCCACAAGATTGGCTTGTACAATTCCTTCAAGATCATCAATATCGTATAAGAACACGCTGTCAAGTTCAGCAATTGCAGGGTCAAGATCGCGAGGAACAGCAATATCAACCATGAATAATGGTTTGCCTTTACGCAATTTTTCCACAACAGCCATTCTTTCTTTTGTAATTACATAATCTTTTGACCCTGTTGAGCTAATTAAAATATCGGCCTCTACTAACGCACATTGCAACTCCTGTAACGTTTTCGCATCTCCATCAAAGCGCTCAGCTAGCACAGCTGCCTTTTCAAACGTACGATTGATGACCGTTACTTTCGTTGCTCCGCTACCATGTAGATTTTGAATGGCCAACTCGCCCATTTTTCCCGCTCCAACAACGAGTACATGCTTTCCTTTAAGATTTCCGAAAATCTTTTTCGCTAGCTCAACAGCCGCATAGCTGACAGATACCGCATTCGTCCCAATGTCTGTTTCAGCATGCGCCTTTTTCGCCAAAGTGACAGCTTGTTTAAATAAATGATTAAATACCGTACCTGTAGAGGCTATTTCTTGACCACGCAAAAAGCTTGAGCGAACTTGGCCAAGAATTTGCGTTTCTCCAAGAACCATTGAATTTAAGCTACTCGTTACTTTAAACAAATGCTCGACAGCTGCCTCTTGCTCATAAATAAATAGAAAAGGTGTGAACTCTTCCTTTTCAATCTTAAACCACTTCGATAAGAAGTCTTTAATATAGTGTCGCCCTGTATGAAGTTGATCCACGACCGCATAGATCTCTGTCCGGTTACATGTAGACAAAATGACATTTTCTAAAATGCTTTTTTGCTTTTGAAGCTCTGACATCGCTCGTTCTAAGTCCGCCTCGTTAAATGATAACCGTTCCCTGATCTCCACTGGGGCTGTTTTGTAGTTCAGTCCCACCACAATAATTTGCACGTTTCATGACACCCCCGAAAAAATCTATTATTTCTATTATACCACGAAAAAAAAATTCCTTATTCAAAAATTGTGAACATATGCTAACATTGAAAGTGGCGAATAGAAAAAAATAGATATTAACTGATATAATCCCTGTAAATAGAGTAACAAAATGAAACATAAGATTCAAGATAGCGACAAAGAAAGTGGGGAAAAGAGTAAATGAAGCAGCAACGATTATTTCCAGGTGTGATTTTAATCGGGTTTGGATTGTACTTTTTCTTACAACAGACGGGGATTAGTGGCATTCAACCGTTCTTGAGTTGGCCGACTTTACTCATCGTGATTGGCCTAGCTTTTTTAGCCGAAGCTTACAGTGGAAATGAAGCCAGTGGCATTTTGCCAGGGGTGATTTTAACAGGTTTTGGCATTCACTTTCATGTCGTCAACCACTTTGATTTTTGGTCAAACGACACCGGTGTCTTTATCTTAATTATTTCACTTGGATTTTTAATGCAGTATCAAAAAACGAGAAAAGGATTATTTCAAGGCTTGCTTTTTCTTGTTTTGGCCATCATCGCGCTCTTTTATGATAAGGTAATTGAATGGTTAGGTATTCTTGAAAACCGCGCCCTTTCTCTTTGGCAATTTTGGCCGATCGTACTAATTGTTATCGGCGGCTACTTATTATTTATTAAAAAGAAATAGGGGACTTAAAAATGATCCAGGTTATGCAACGGAGAATAAAATATTTACTATTAAAGTTTTTTAGATTAAAAGGAAGCGCCCACAGTATTTCGATAGGCTTTACTTTAGGGGCTTCCATTAACTTTGTTCCATCCTTCGGCATCGGAGTATTGATCTCTGTTGCCATCGCCAAACTATTTAAGGGAAATCCCATTGCTGGCTTTTTAGGCGGCATTTCATTAATGTGGGTTTTTCCTGTGCTGTTTTACTTAAACTACTTAACAGGCCGTTTTGTTTTTCCAGATGATTTAGGCGACGGGATTGAACAAGTAGCAAACCACTCGGCATCGCTTGATCAATCCGTTCTTACTAGCCTTTCGCTCGGCCGAACATTTATTATCGGTATGCTCATTAACATCGCTCTTTTCATTTGTTTATTGTACCCGCCGATCTACATTATTTCTAAACGATATCAAAAAAAGATTCTACAATATATATACGTAAAATGGGTGAAAAGGCCAGCTATTTAACAGTAGTCGCTTCAATAGAAACTAGCTTTTTAGTATGATAAACCTCTATAAGTACTGATTCAAAAAAGCAGCGAATCCGCTAAAGGGATTCGCTGCTTTTTTTAATTCTTCATGCGTCTTTGCAATACTTTCCAAACTTCATCTTTACCTTGACCTGTTTCAGATGAAAAAACCACAATATCATCTTCTGGCTCAAATTCGAGCTTTTCTTTGACGACTTTTAAATGTTTTTGCCATTTTCCTTTTGGAATTTTATCCGCTTTTGTGGCGATGACCACAGCCGGAATATCATAATGCTTCAGAAAATTGTACATCATCACATCATCTTCTGTCGGAGGATGTCTTAAGTCAATAATTAACACGCAAGCTCTTAGCTGTTCCCGCGTCGTTAAATACGTTTCAATCATTTTCCCCCATGCTTCACGCTCTTTTTTAGAGACTTTGGCAAAGCCATAGCCAGGGACATCGACAAAGTAAAGAGCCTCTTCAATTTTATAAAAATTAAGCGTTTGTGTTTTCCCTGGCTTAGAGGAAATACGAGCCATACTTTTACGGTTGATCATTTTATTAATAAAAGATGACTTCCCGACATTTGAACGTCCAGCCAATGCAAACTCTGGCAAAGTACTGTCTGGATATTGTTCCGGTTTTACTGCACTAATAACCATTTCTACTTGATTAACTTTCATTTTTTTCACCTACTAATGACACTTTCAGAACATCTTCCATTGTGGAAGCGAGAACGAATGTTAATTCATTACGCACGCTTTCTGGAATGTCTTCAATATCTTTTTCATTGTCTTGAGGGAGAATAATCGTTTTTAGCCCCGCACGATGAGCACCTAACGACTTCTCTTTGACGCCTCCAATCGGCAACACGCGTCCCCGTAGCGTGATCTCACCTGTCATCCCTACTTCCTTGCGAACCGGACGACCAGTTAATGCTGATACAAGGGCAGTGGCCATCGTGATCCCTGCAGATGGTCCATCTTTCGGGACAGCACCCTCTGGCACATGGATATGAATATCATATTTCTCATAAAAATTCGTCTCAATGTTTAGCTCATTCGTTTTAGAACGGACATAACTAAAGGCTGCTTGCGCTGATTCTTTCATCACGTCCCCAAGCTTACCGGTTAAAATCAATTTTCCTTTTCCTGGAGAAAGAGAGACTTCGATTTGCAGCGTGTCTCCACCGACTGTCGTATAAGCTAGTCCATTGGCTACACCGACTTGGTCCACCGTTTCTGCTTGGCCATAACGGAATATTTTCTTTCCTAAGAAATCTTCTATGTTTTTACTCGTGACGACGATCCGCTTGCGCTCCTTAGATACAATCTTCTTCGCCGCTTTCCGACAGACCGCCGCTAGCTGACGCTTAAGACTGCGTACCCCCGCTTCCCTTGTATAATAGCGGATCGTATCTTGTACAGCTTCTTGCTTTACCTGCAGTTGGCTTTTTGATAAACCATGGTCTTCGATTTGCTTTGGCAGTAAATGCTCCATTGCGATATGCGTTTTTTCTACTTCCGTATATCCAGCAATCGTAATAATCTCCATTCGGTCACGGAGCGGGCCCGGAATCGTCGTTAAATCATTCGCTGTCGCAATAAACATGACATTAGAAAGATCATACGTTTCTTCAATATAATGATCGCTAAAGTTATGGTTTTGTTCCGGGTCGAGCACTTCTAACAAAGCAGCGGATGGATCTCCTCTAAAGTCGCTCGACATTTTGTCAATTTCGTCAAGTAAAAATACAGGGTTGATCGTTCCTGCTTTTTTCATTCCTTGAATAATGCGTCCGGGCATCGCTCCCACATAAGTGCGGCGATGACCGCGAATTTCCGATTCATCACGCACTCCTCCAAGCGAAATACGTACAAAATTTCTTCCGAGCGACTCCGCAATCGAACGGGCTAAAGATGTTTTCCCTACTCCTGGAGGACCCGCAAGGCAAAGGATCGGACCTTTTAAAGATTTCGTTAGCTGTTGCACCGCTAAATACTCCAACACCCGTTCCTTTACTTTTTCTAAGCCATAATGGTCACGGTTTAAGATCATTTCTGCATGAGATACATCTAGGTCATCATCTGTTGCTTTCGACCATGGTAAAGCAAGGAGCCAATCTAAATAGTTGCGAATCACGACGCTTTCTGCTGCACTTGAAGGGATCTTTTCGTAGCGGTTTAATTCCTTTAACGCTGTTTTTTCCACATTTTCCGGCATGCCCGCTTCTTCAATGCGCTTCAGCAGTTCTTCGACTTCGCCTGTTTTGCCTTCCTTCTCTCCCAGCTCCTGTTGGATCGCTTTCATTTGCTCACGCAAAAAATACTCCTTTTGCGTCCGTTCCATTGATGTTTTCACACGTTGCCCAATCTTTTTCTCTAAATTAAGCACTTGCTTCTCATTATTTAATAATTGAATAATACGATTCAAACGCTCTTGCACATCAAACGTTTCAAGAATTTCCTGCTTTTCCTTCAGTTTGATTGGCAAATGAGAAGCGACAATATCTGCTAATCGTCCTGGTTCCTCAATATCTGCTACGGTGGAATATGTTTCAGCTGATACCTTTTTAGAAAGCTTTATGTATTGTTCAAAATATTGCAGAAGCGTTCGCATCAGTGCCTGAAGTTCTGTGCTCATTAGCTGTTCGTCCGGATGCGTTTGAACGGTCGCCAAAAAGTACTCTTCCTTATCTTCCACTGTTTCAATTGTCGCCCGTTCTAACCCTTCTACCAAGACACGAATCGTACCGTTTGGCAACTTAAGCATTTGCTTCACTTTCGTCAATGTCCCTGTCTCAAACAAATCTTCCTGAAGAGGGTCATCTATATTCGTATCTTTTTGTGTAGCTAAAAAGATTAAATGATTGTCCATCATCGCTTGTTCCAATGCTTGAACGGAACGATCGCGGCCTACGTCAAGATGCAGCACCATGGTTGGATAAACTAATAAGCCTCTTAACGGCAGGAGGGGAACAGTATGTACTGGTTGATTACTCATAAACATTACCTCCATCAATTACAACATTAGACAAAATCATCGCCTACTGGTCTTTATGTTGCTTTCTTCCTAAAAAATGCATGCTTTTATTAATTCTATCTTATTTAAAAGGGAGTGTCTATTCTTTGAAGAGGATCGTTCGCATTCACAGCCGCTTTGATTGTGTATCGATCCATCATGATAAATGGCCGCCCTCTAAAAACCACTAAATTCTCCGCTGTTGGTCGAAATCTTGATGGAGATGTTTAGCATGTTTTATCCCACATTAACGGGCAATAAGACCCCCACCTCAACATGGCAGGAGAAGTAAAAAGCCATTTGGGTGGGGGATCAACTGCCCGAATCTAGCCGCGGGCCTGTACGATGCAGATTACAAAGGCGTTACGACTTTAGCCTTTGTTCTTCTTTAATCAGATAGCCTCTTGTTTACAGTGCCTCAGAATGCGGATTTCCTTGTATTTCAGCTTGCTTATCAAAAAAGTGGATAAAGGTATCTTTTAAATGGATGACAGGGATAACCTCAACCCCTTCCATATTTTTTAAATCAAGGACATCGTTTTCGTGAGGAATTAATACTTTTTTCGCTCCCGCTTCCTTTGCAGCCAACACCTTTTGTCTAACACCACCAACTGGCTTGATTTTTCCTGATAAACTAATTTCTCCAGTGATCGCTACTGTATGGTCAATAGGATGACGGTAAATGGCAGAATAAATAGCGACAGCCATTGCCGCTCCAGCCGATGGTCCATCAATTGGCATGCCACCTGGGAAATTAATTTTAATATCAAACTGATCGACTGGAACCCCAAGGGCTTTTAATACAGTCCATGCATTTTCGGCAGAGCCTTTAGCCATGCTTTTACGACGCATCGATTTGGCTGGCTGATTAAAGGTTTCTTCTTCTACGATACCAGAAACAGTTACTGAACCATGACTTGTCGTTGGAATGACCATCGCTTCAATTTCAAGCAAGGCTCCGCTTGTCGGTCCCGTTACGGCCAACCCATTCACTACACCGATCGTTGCTTTCTCAGGTATGGAAGGCATCCATTTTGGTGAGAGTCGACTGGAATAGACGACCCATTCTACTTCTTCATCTCGAATGTCATTTCTACCATCCATGATCGCTAGCCCTGCGGCCATTTGAATCAAATTGACCGCTTCCCGACCGTTGCGCGTATATTTTGCGGTTAACGACAATCCTTTTTCAGTAATCGTCATTTGAGCCTTTTCGGCCGCTTTTTTGGCAATTTCAATGATGTCCTTGTTGCTTAGTTCACTGAAGAAGATTTCTTGACAACGTGATCGAATCGCCGCTGGAATTTCTTCGGGTCTTTTCGTCGTCGCGCCGATTAAGCGGAAATCAGCTGGCATTCCCTTTTGAAAAATATCATGGATATGTTTTGGGATGGTATCATTTTCTTCGCTATAATATATACTTTCAAGCCAGACTTTACGATCCTCAAGCACCTTTAATAGCTTGTTCATTTGAATGGAATGCAATTCACCAATTTCATCTAAAAAGAGGACGCCCCCATGCGCATTGCTCACCGCTCCTTTTTTCGGTTGAGGAATACCCGCTTGTCCTAGAGCACCTGCCCCTTGATAAATAGGGTCATGCACGGAACCAATTAAAGGATCGGCTATCCCTCTTTCATCAAAACGGGCAGTTGTCGCATCTAGCTCCACAAAGACCGACTCATCGTTAAACGGCGATTTCGGACTTTTTTTCGCTTCTTCTAACACTAATCGTGCAGCCGCTGTTTTCCCAACACCTGGTGGCCCATACACAATAACATGCTGTGGATGAGAGCCACAAATAGCTGCTCTCAATGCTTTTATACCGTCTTCTTGCCCAATCACATCAGCAAAGCTTGCTGGTCTAATTTTTTCAGCTAAAGGCTTCGTTAAGGAAATCGACCTCATTTTCGCTAAAGCTTCCATCTCTTTTTTTGATTCCCGATCAACGGTCACTTTACTTGCGTGCTGCTTTTTAAGCAAAGTTAAAAAATAAAAACTAATAATCACTCCAAACATAAACTGTCCTACAATGGCAACTGTCGTCCAATCCATTTGACACCCTCCTACACTGAAAAATTATTCGAATCTAATTTTTCAGTATCTCCAGTTCGGGTGCAGATCATCCATTTTTCCTATAAAAGAACATGAAAAAGGACAGGTCATAAAAACTGAACTGTCCTTTTCATTATGTCGAAAGCCTACATGTCGCTAAACGACCGTTTCCGCTTTTCGAATGTCTAGCTCCGCCTCCTTGGGGCTCGAATCAGATGTCAGCCCGACTTCATGGCAAAGAGCGCCATTTTGCCGGTCCGTCATCTGCTTATCGCCCCAGGGCAGTCGGCTCCGCTTTTCTATTTACGCTGGTGTTTTTGTGTTTTGGTCGATGTCTTGGCCGTCTTCACCTAGTAATTTCGGTGAAGCTCCATCAGTAACGGTTTCTTTTGTGATCACACATGTTTTCACGTCTTCACGTGATGGTAAGTCATACATGACATCTAGCATAATGCTTTCGATAATGGAACGAAGTCCGCGAGCACCTGTTTTTCGCTCGATCGCTTTTTTAGAAATTTCACGAAGGGCTTCTTCTTCAAATACTAAGTCTACATCATCAATTTCAAGCATTTTTTGATATTGTTTCACTAATGCGTTTTTCGGCTTTGTTAAAATTTCAACTAAAGCTTCCTCATCTAGTTGCTCCAAGCTTGCAATAACTGGAAGACGACCGATAAATTCCGGAATTAATCCGAATTTTAGTAAATCTTCTGGTACAAGTCTTGCGAGAAGCGATTGATCACTTACTTCTTCTTCTTTCTTTTCGGCACCAAAGCCAATCACTTTTTGCCCTAAACGGCGTTTAATAATCGATTCGACACCATCAAAAGCTCCACCACAAATAAAGAGAATGTTCGTTGTATCAATTTGAATGAATTCTTGATGCGGATGTTTTCTGCCGCCTTGTGGAGGAACACTTGCTACTGTACCTTCTAAAATTTTCAATAAGGCTTGTTGCACACCTTCACCTGAAACATCGCGCGTAATCGAAGGATTCTCAGATTTGCGTGCCACTTTATCGATTTCATCAATGTAAATAATGCCTTTTTCCGCTTTCTCTACATCATAATCAGCTGCTTGAATAAGTTTAAGAAGAATGTTTTCTACATCTTCCCCTACATATCCAGCTTCCGTTAAAGAAGTGGCATCAGCAATAGCAAATGGTACGTTTAAAATACGTGCCAATGTTTGAGCAAGAAGAGTTTTCCCACTTCCTGTTGGCCCGATTAAACAAATATTACTTTTCGAAAGTTCTACATCGTCTACTTTGCTATTTGAGTTAATTCGCTTGTAATGATTATACACCGCAACGGCAAGCGATTTTTTCGCCCGTTCTTGTCCAATCACATACTCATCGAGAATGTCACGAATTTCCGTTGGCTTTGGAACGTCTTTAAATTCTACTTCTTCTTCTGTCCCTAGCTCCTCTTCTACGATTTCGGAGCAAAGTTCAAGACATTCGTCGCATATATACACACCGGGACCAGCCACAAGCTTACGAACTTGATCCTGTGTTTTTCCACAGAAAGAACACTTATATTGCCCTTTTTCATCGTTAAACTTGAACAAAATGTGTCACCCCTTATAAATAATAATATTAAGTAAACAAATTTACTTCACCGTTCACTTATGTTCTTAAAAAGTTATGTATTGCATTGTACCACATTTATAGACCGACCTAAAAATAAAAAGGCTTTCTGTATATATAATGTGCTACTGGTGGAACTATTACTAAAATATAAAGTTTTTATGTAATGGGTAGAAAACAAGGCACGAGAGATTCGCGCCTTGTCTACCCTTACTTCTATTATGCACTAGTTTTGCTGTTTTCTACAAGGAATTCGACTGCTTTGCGAATTTTCAAATCGCCTTTCATGCTTTCCGTGCTGCCTAATGCTTTTTTGATGTCTTCTACTGATAAGTTAAATTGCTCAGACATTTTTGTTAACTCTTGTTCTAGATCTTCTTCTGTTGCTTCAAGATTTTCTGCAACAGCGATAGCTTCAAGAGTTAAGCTTGTGCGAACGCGAGTCTCCGCATTTTCTTTCATTTGGTTGCGAAGGTCTGTTTCGCTTTGACCTGAGAATTGGTAATAAAGGTCAAGGTTCATACCTTGCATAGAAAGGTTTTGAGTGAATTCTTGAAGCATGCGATCGATTTCGCTTTCAACCATCACTTCAGGAATATCTACTTCTACACTTTCTACTGCTTTTTCAACAAGTGTGTCGCGAAGAGTTTGCTCTGCTTCATTTTTCTTTTGCTCTTCTAAGCGTTGTTGAATTTTTTCTTTTAATTCAGCAAGAGTTTCTGCTGCTTCATCTGTTTCTTTTGCAAATTCATCATTAAGTTCAGGAAGCTCTTGAGACTTAATTTCATGAAGTGTCACTTTGAATACTGCAGGTTGACCTGCAAGCTCTTCAGCATGATATTCTTCAGGGAATGTTACTTCCACGTCTTTTTCTTCGCCAGCTGCCATACCCATCAATTGATCTTCAAAGCCTGGGATGAACGTGCCAGAACCGATCACTAATGAATAGTTTTCAGCTTTTCCGCCTTCAAATGCTTCACCGTTAACAAAACCTTCAAAGTCTAAAACAACTGTATCGTCAGCTTCAACTTTACCGTCTTCTTTCACAACAAGCTCTGCATGACGTTTTTGTAAAGAAGTCAATTCATTTTGAACGTCTTCTTCTGTCACTTCTGTGCTCATTTTTTCCACTTCAAGACCTTTATATTCACCAAGCTTTACTTCAGGCTTTACTGTAACAGTCGCTTTGAAGATTAGCTCTTTACCTTTTTCCATTTGCTCGATATCGATTTCTGGACGATCTACTGGATCAATACCTGCTTCTTCGATCGCTTTTCCGTATGCTTCTGGAAGAATGAAATCAAGCGCATCTTGATATAGAGACTCTACACCGAAGCGTTTTTCAAACATTGCACGAGGCATTTTACCTTTACGGAATCCAGGTACGTTAATATTTTTTACTACTTTTTTAAATGCAGCATCAAGACCATTGCTGACCGCTTCTGCATCTACTTCTACTGTAAGAACGCCTTGGTTCCCTTCTAACTTTTCCCATTTTGCAGACATAAAAAGTTCCCTCCAAAAATCTATAAATTGATAATAAAATTGAACATTTTATTTTGTTCGAACGCCCTATGTATGTCAATCATTAAACAAAAAGGACACTTTACGACCTTTACATTATAACACACGATTATTCTCTTTCAAGAAAAAGGCTACATAATAGGTGAAGAAATTTCATCTAATTCCTTAATCAAAGCAAGACTGCGACTGATTTCTTTTCCAGTCTCTTCCTCATCCATCGGTTCACCATCGTAATAGGACTGAACGAGACGCAAAGAGGCTTCCGCCCAACTTTCAGGAGAAATATCTTCAGGCTCAAACGGATACAATAAGAAAAAATGTCGTTTCACACACTCCCTTGCTTGCTCTAACAGCACTGGATTCATCTGACTAAGTTGCGCCTCTAGTAGACGAATCACTTCTTGAAAATACTCACTTTCAAATGCATCCTTTAACACTGCTGGCACCACTTGTTCGTGAAAATAAAATTTTCTCACCTCCGTTGACTGCTCAACTCCATGCTCCTTCAACACATTTAAAATGAGTGTTTGCACAAACGGATGTGTTTTTGGATCTTTTAACAACCCTTCTAAATCCTTTTTATAAGGGCGAATATTTTGATTCACTAACTCCATCAATTTGATGGTCCGCTCTCTTAAACTCTCACTACCAGTAAAAAGCGCTTTCTCTTCAACAGGCGGAGCCTCTTTCATTTTTTTGCTCAACGCTAATAACCGTTCGAAATTCTCTCGTTTCTCTTCCGGAAGCTGTTTCTCTTCCATTAAAGCAGATAACGTTGTATAGATTTCCTGATATTGTTTTTGCTGCATCAAGATTAGAATATACACATCCAACACATCAAAGTATTCTCCAAGCCCTTGATGTAGCATATCCTTACATAGCAAGAGTGCTTGTTCATATTGGTCACTTTCGTACAAGGCAAGCAACAGCGCCATCTTCACATCATCTTCTTCATCTAGAGGGTATTGAAGTGCTTCTTTTAGATAGAGCACCGCTTGATCGTAATCTTTCTCCTCGAGCGCCTCTCTTCCTTTACGAATTAATTCCTCAGATGTCCCTGGGAAAACAAACACATTCCCTTTTCTTGTCCACTTCTTCTTTTTCATTTTGTGATCACCCGATCATTTATAGGTTCAAACAGACCACCTAAGTAGCCGTTTCTTTTCTATTTCGCTTCTGTAAGTGTAGCACGATATTTTTCAAAAAAAAAGCGAACGAAATTTATATTCAAAATAGCTATTATAATCATCATAGTATCTTTTGAGGTTATAGTGATCTGATCGTTACTTTTATGAGGGTGAAGAAAAGGAGCAAGCTGTTTCTCTTTTGGCTATAGCAAAAAAGCCCTCTAACACATTGAATGAATCAATGTGTTAGAGGGCTTTGAAGGTCGTGAAGTCTACTTTAATAGTCATGGGAGAAATCCCGATAATCAATACGCTTGATTTTTGCAATTACTCTTGAGCAACCTCGTCTACGCTATTTGTACAAAAAAAAGATTCAATTATTTCAAGATGTTTTTGATAATGAATCAAACTAATTCCACCATGATTCATTCCTTCTGCTATGTATAGTGTACTTTTAGGAATGGTCTTTTTTAAGACTTGTGCAGACTTTTTCATTATTTTTAGCTCTTTTGATCCCACTATAATTAATACCTTAGCATTTGTTTCTTTTAAATGTTCCTTGGGATAAAAATTGCCATTACTATATGTACTATTAATTAATGATTGTTTTGAAATACTTTGACTATCTTTATAATAATTTTCAAACATGTTTTCTGGAATATTTAATGTTTTCGCCTGAATTTTTGCAAACCATTTTTGACTAATCAATCTATATAAAATTTTTTGCATAAACAAAGATAAGGTAGTAATATTTTTCATTGGGATGACCAAACCACTTTCAATAATCGCGAACTCCACTATATTTTTTCTTTTTGAAATAATTTCAATTGCGATTTGAGCACCAAGTGAGAGTCCATAAATTGCATACACTTTACCATTATGATTCTCATTAATATACTTAATCAATTTATCTGCTGAGTCTTCTATACTAATAAAGGTTGTATTGCCATCTTCACCGTGACCATCAATAATCGGTGTGACAACATGGAACTTTTGAGACAAGTAGTTAATCTGTTGCTGTAACGACCAATAGGATAAACCTCCACCATGTAACAGAATAATAGTATCTAGCTCTTGGTTACCTGTTTCCCTAAATATCATCTTTTATACCTCTTCATAATCTTTTTTATAGAACATTCTTCTTAGATTATCTAAAGAAGAATAATCTCTTTCAAGGTAAAAATTCCAGTCAACAGATGAGATATTATTATCTCCTACTTCAATCATCAGTTCTTTTTCATATCCATACATTAACCATTTAAAGTACCTAAATAACTCACTAATTTCAATATCCTCTCTAAACATCGAAATGTCGATATTTTGATATAAGCTGTTATTAATCTTATCTTCAAGTCTTTTTAGTTGTTCTATTATTTCTAAAGGAAGATTCATTTCATTGTTGTATACATAATAATAAGATGAGATAAAAGAAAAAACAAACGGGTTTTCAGTAAATATTTTATTCTTAATAGATCTCTGTAATTTATATCTTTCAAAAAAATCAGGAATAGTAGTATCTATCTTAGCAACATAATTTTCTGTTAAATACTCAATAGCGTATTTAAATAAGAAATTTAAGAGATCTTGTTTGTTCTTAAAGTAATAGAACAGTGATCCTTTTGATATTCCTGCCTTTATTACTATTCGATTCGTAGAGGCATCAGTGTAACCATAGTTCGAAAATTCTTGAAACGATGAATTAATTATTCTTTGTTGTTTATCTATATCCATATTAAAAAAAGCATTATTCATAAAACCCCTCCTCTTTGACCATATCGGTCATATCCAATATAATACAAATGACCAATATGGTCAACTAAACAAGCGTGTAATGAAGCTCCTGTGAAAAATGAATGACAGCGTGAATTCAAACAAGAAGATATGGTCAGTGATTTAACCTACGTACGTGCCAAGAAAAATGGCATTATGCTGATGCCACAAAGGGTTTAACCTCTTGTTTTGGCGTGCGGGAACTGTTCAGCTAATACCCCCTTTACATCTATAGCAATATCAAGCAAACCCTTCTTTTTAGTAAAAACAAAAACCTCCTGTATCATTTAGTGTTAAAGTCAATAACGCATGTAACTTCTTACATGACCGTTATACTGACCGTTTCACTAAACGATATAAGAGGCTAATGTTAAGCGTACAAATTCGCTTTTCAGTTACATCCCAGGAGAGTCGAACTCCCGACTGACGACTTAGCTTACCGTTATGATTTTCGCCACCAGCAAATGTTGTTTGTAGTCTGGACTATATTCTTCACCATTTCAGATACAACACATGCAGTCTCTACGGAACTTCACGATAATCTTTTGCTAATTTGATATTGGCCGTTTGATTATTCTTTGGCGTTTCTACCCTCAAGGAAATAGATTTTTCAAACATCTTAGGATCAAAGCAATAACATTCATCCGTTTGCGGACAATATACACAGTAAAGATCAACTTCTTCTTTATTTATAGGGGTATTAACCGTTCCGTTAGAGTTGCAGTAAGATGAGCGAAATCTGATTTCAATAATCCCTTTTGAATTTAACTCCCTATACTTGACTTGAACTCGCTTGAATGAACCATCTTTATAGATAACTAAATCAAATGGGGCATGCTCCGTTTGTGGAAGCAAGATCATATAACCTTTCTCAAATAAAGTGAAACTTCAATCAGTGGGGTTTTCTTCAAACTCCACTGATTGTTAGTTGAACGGATCGGGCGTTTACGGGCAGTTGATCCCCACCTGAATAGTTTTGCTCCTCCTACCATTTTGAGGTGGGGGTCTTACTGCCCGTTAATGCGGGATAAATCCACCTGATCCTTTAAAACCCCTAAATCTCCTTTACTCTTAGTATGGTGATACATATATAACACCACTTTCTAGAAACCATAAGTTTCCTTGATTTTTATCCAAAACAAAAAACCTCCTGTATCATTCAGTTCTAAAGTCAATAACAGGTGTAATTTCTTACATGACTGTTATACTAACCGTTTCACTAAACGATACAAGAGGTTGATGTTAATCGTACAAATTCGCTTTTCTGTTACGTCCCAGGAGAGATTCGAACTCCCGACCGACGGCTTAGCTTACCACTATGGCTTTCGCCACCAACAAGTGCTGTTTGTAGTCTGGACTATATCTTCACCATTTCAGGTGCGACACGTGTAGTCTCTACGGAACCTCACGATAATCTTTTGTATGATTATTCTTTGGAGTTTCTACCCTCAGGTTACATCTACCTGATCCTTTAAAACCCCTAAATCTCTTTTATTCGAGATCGTAAGTTTCCTCGGTATTGCCATCAGCATGATCTGTTAAGGTTTCACCGATATAGTGTCGTCCACTCTATAAGTTTTTGTTTCCTTATAGAGGCTCCTATTATTGAAGGCCGTTGCTCTATCCGGCTGAGCTACTGGGACATGTTTTTTATTTAATTTTTCTTGAAGACATTTATTATAATACCAAGGGAGATATTATATGTCAATACTATTTCAAAGAAAAAATTACTTTTCTTTTTTTAAATAACATTTCCGCCAGCAGATGTTGCCTGCTGGCAGAATCAATTCAGTTAAATACTTGCCGTAACGAGACAAGCTCTTGGTGCGTTTCATCATAAAAACAGACGGTTGTCGTCTCGTGATCCGCTTCAAGAATAGCATATGTTTTTTCTTTGCGTCCACGCGGCAACGTGATGCTACCTGGATTGACGAATACCGTGCCATCGATGCTCTCCGCTCCAACAAGATGAGAGTGCCCGAAGAAAACCAAGTCGGCTTCATATTCCTTCGCTTTATACATCAGATTCATTAAAGACATCTTAATGTTATAGCGATGTCCATGCGTGACGAAAATGCGCCTTCCTTCCACTCCTTCGATAATATCATATGGAAACTGATTTTCGGTATCACAATTTCCACGCACGATAAAATAGCCTTCCACTGCTGGGTCATCCGCTGACAATTCGGAATCTCCACAATGGATCATCGCATCTACTTTCCTCTCATATCGCTCTTTCAACTGTTGTAACACTTCACTCCAGCCGTGACTATCACTGACGATTAATACTTTCACTTTGCCTCACCCGCCAGCAAAACAGGTAGCTGCTCTCGTAACTTCTTCAAAGCCTGCCCGCGGTGACTAATGCTATTTTTTGTTTCAGGCGTCAGCTGAGCCATCGTCGCTTCAAATTGCTCCACATAAAAAATCGGATCGTAACCAAAGCCATTTGTCCCTTGTTTTTCTTCTGTAATTCTTCCTTCACATGTGCCTGCTACTGTTGTCGTTTCTTTTCCTGGCATCGCAATCGCTAAAGCACAATAAAAACGAGCCGTCCGTTTTTCGCTAGGAACGTCACGAAGCTCCTCAAGCACTTTTTGAATGTTCGCTTCATCACTTTTCTCTTCCCCAGCGTATCTAGCTGAATAGACACCAGGACGACCATCTAGTGCATCGATCATTAAACCAGAATCGTCTGCAATGACAAGACGTCCCGTTAGCTTACAGATCTCCTCTGCCTTCAATATCGCGTTCTCCTCAAACGTTTCCCCTGTTTCTTCTACATCAGCATACTCCGGATAATCAAGCAACGTCTTCACATTCATTCCGAAAGAGGCAAACATCTCAGCGAATTCCTTCGCTTTTCCTTTGTTTTTTGTTGCGATAATTACTGTATCCATAGCGCTCCCCTTTTCGATTTACTTACTAATTTTGTCGGCAATCTCACCAAGAGCAGTTGCTTGAATGTCAAATAACTCCTTCAAACCTATTTGAGCAGACTCAAGCAAGCTTTGCAAATCCTTCATAGAAAATGTGGCTTCTTCTCCTGTTCCTTGAAGTTCAACAAACTCACCGGCTCCAGTCATCACTACATTCATATCGACTTCTGCTTGGCTATCCTCAATATAATTTAAGTCTAACACGACTCCGTGATCTTTGACGACCCCCACACTTGTTGCCGCTAAAAAGCTTGTCACAGGGAAAGCAGGTAATTCTTTTTCTCTTTGTACACGATCTAGAGCGATCGCCATCGCTACAAAAGCACCTGTGATAGAAGCAGTACGCGTGCCACCATCCGCTTGAATGACATCACAATCGATCCAAACGGTCCGTTCGCCAATCGCTTCAAGGTCAACAACTGCTCGTAGCGCTCGCCCGATTAAACGTTGAATTTCCATCGTTCGCCCAGACACTTTTCCTTTAGACGATTCACGAATATTACGCTGCTCCGTCGCTCTTGGTAGCATTGAATATTCAGCTGAAATCCATCCCTTCCCACTTCCTCGCATAAATGGCGGGACTCTCTCTTCTATACTCGCCGTACAAATCACTCGTGTATCACCAACCGTAATAAGCACAGAGCCTTCCGGGTGCTTTAAAAAATTGGTTTCTATATGTACTTTTCGCAATTCATTATTAGTTCTACCATCAACTCTCATAGGGTCCTCCTTTAATTGAACAGGCATCCTTGCTTGTCCGGTTCCGCACAAGCAAGGATGCTGTATCTTCATTCGTTACTACTATATAATATCGTAAATTTTGTTGTTCACAAGCCAATCGGATTAATAAATTCTGGTCTTGTCACCGAACTGCTGAGTGGCTCCCCTTTTTCTGTGATAATTTCAGAACTTCCAGCGACTTGAATCGCTAAGCTTTCAATAGTGCTATCTTCTGTTAAAGACAAGGCTAATAATTTTAACACATGTTCGGATACCACTTTATTTTCCATACTGCCCAGAATCGCCTCATTAAAGTTCAACGTCACTCTCCCATCTTTCACAATCGGACGTTCAAGCAGCTCTGCCTGTGGTATAAATTCAGTGACCAGTCCTGAACCAGCCTTTGGTCCTTTCGTCAACTCTTTCACCACGGCTGAAATTTGATCTTCCTTACTATTATTAGCGATCCGCCTAGTCACAGGTACATAATAATAATTATCTCCCTGTTGTGCCATAAAATACACCGTCACCGGTCTTGTATTGGCCACATCTACCACATTTGAAGTATCTAAATTAATCCCAGATTTTCGAGTCATCCCTTTCGCATTTAAAGGCATGTTCGCAACAGGCATTTCCTTAAGCTCATGGCCGTTAATCCGCATCTTCACTCGATTAATAGAATCGAATTGAGTCAATGTCCATGTCACCGCTTGTACAATCCGAGCTTCATCTTCCTTTGCATACTCTTTAAATTCAGGTGAGAAATCAACCGTAGCTGTTCCATTTTGAACGTCCACACTCTGCACTTGAGTGCCCGCCGGTAAAACAGGGCGAAAATCATTCGGAAGCATATTGGTGATTGGCCCTTCCGCTACGAGATACTCTAGTGCTTGCTTGGCCAAATTTTTTGTATTGGAAAGGGGCATCGTCTGTGAAACTACGTAGCCATTTTTGTCAATTAAATAAAGTTCTGTCATCACCATATTTTTATTTTGCTTCGTCAGTTGCTGTTCCTCACTTTTTAAATTATCGGTATACGTCACTGATTGCGGCGGATCCAGCTTTTCCTTTCTTTCCCCAGATAGCAAGCCACACCCAGCAGCATAAACCGCGGCAATCAGGATGGTGATTGCGGCTGTCGTTTTCTTATTGAGCATAATGACCCCTCCTAAAGCTGTTTGTACTAAATATACGAGCCATTCATCAAGTTAGAACCTTCAAAGAAAATCTTCTATTCTAGCAAAAAAACGATCCACTTAGCTACCTAAGCGGATCGTCTCAACTTGTATTTGTTTATTTTGCAGCCAATCAGAAGCGATTTCATAAAACAGCTCTTTAGAACCGGTGATGAAAAAGCGATGAGGGGAAGCCTTCTCCTTTGATTGGATTTGTTGATAATCAAGAATGGCACTCACTTCCCGAGCGGTCTCTTCCCCTGAACTAATAATTTGAACCTCATCGCCAAGAGTGTTAGAAATGATCGATTCTAGTAACGGATAGTGTGTACAGCCTAATATTACCGTATCAATTGGCATGCTTTTTAACGGTTTTAATGTTTCAGCAACCACTTTTTTGGCCATGGCACTTTTATGCTCACCACTTTCAACAAGTGGGACAAATTTAGGACAGGCAAGGGAGATGACTTCAACATGATCGTTAATGGCCTTCAGTGCGTGTTCATAAGCACCACTTTTGACCGTTCCAATCGTCCCAAGCACAGCAATCTGATCATTTCTCGTATGCTTAATGGCTGCTCTTGCACCAGGACGTATGACGCCAACAACCGGAATGTCGAGCTCCTCTTGTATTTCTTCTAATACAACCGCTGTCGCTGTATTACACGCAATGACAAGCATTTTAATATCTTTTTCAAGCAAAAAGCGAGTCATTTCCCATGTGAAAGCTTTCACTTCCTCCACCGGTCGAGGGCCATACGGACAACGGGCTGTATCTCCAGTATAATAAATTGTTTCATTCGGGAGCTGACGCATCATTTCTTTCGCTACGGTCAATCCACCGACTCCCGAATCCATGACACCAATTGGTCTATTCAACACGTTCGCCTCATTCTTCTTTCATTTCTTGATGCATTTTCTCTAAATTTCGCTTAAGCGATGCCACTTCTTCTTTCGTGAAATCCATTAATAGTTGTTTCACATATAGCTGACGTTTAGCAATCACTTCATTAATAATTCGCGACCCTTCACCCAACAAATGAATGCGGACAATTCGTCGATCATGCTCATCCTTTACACGTTCAACTAGCTTTGTTTTCTCCATCCGATCGATTAAATCGGTCGTCGTGCTACAAGCTAAATACATTTTCGTTGATAGATCTCCTATCGTCATATCCCCTTCTTCAAACAACCATTGTAACGCAACAAACTGCGGGGGCGTAATATGATAATCGCTCAAAATTTCGCGACCTTTTTGTTTTATGATCACATTTATATATCGCAATTCCTTTTCAATCTCCGCGACAAATTCAGACGAACAGTCTAACTCTTCTGTCATTCTTTCGCCCCCCTTCATCTCTTTTTTTTGACCTATACGGATTTATCTTTTACATTCCTTTATTCTCTCTTTTTTTTAAAAAAAATGCAAGAGTTGCTCGACTCCCTCTATAGACGCAAAAAAGATGGCGCGAAGATTCAACGCCATCTTTTTTCTTAAAGCTTCAGTTCACCCATTCGCAATAATTCAATAATTGCCTGTGAACGGCCTTTAACCCCTAGCTTTTGAATGGAATTAGAAATATGGTTTCTAACAGTTTTTTCACTGATAAATAATTCTTCCGCGATTTCCTTCGTTGTTTTATCTTGAACTAGCAACGTAAACACTTCTTTTTCTCTTTTCGTTAAAAGTGGTTTTCGAACAAAGCGGTGCTCCCTCACTTGACATTTACCCTCCTCGCCTCCGCCAGCTTCTAAACACAGATAGTACGGCCGTTACGGTATCATATGTCAAAAGGTGAAGATTTGACATTTAGGAGTTAAAATATTTTAGTAGGAGCTTACTTAGAGATTTGCGCAAGCTTTTCTTTCATCTCTTCTGTTAATGAAAATGGTTTGTGAGTTTCTCGGGAGATTTGAACAATTCTGCCTCTCCCAACAAAACAGATGTCTCCCTTTTGATTGACCCCTTTATAATGAAGATCGACGGAAGATTGACCGATCGTCGCTGCTTTCACAAAAACCTTCAACTTTTCTCCAAAGAATACTTGCTGAATGAAATCACATTGTAAGTCTGCAACGACGATAATCGTGCCACAATCTTCTTTCAACCAGTTCTCCATTAATCCTATTTCATTGAAGAATTCGATGCGCGCCTCTTCAAAATAAACAAATGGCACCGTGTTATTTAAATGACCGAACATATCTGTTTCAGAAAAGCGAACGCTGACAGGATGAAAAAAGTGAAAGCCACTTTCCCACTGATTCCAATCATCAATATATGCAATCTTTTTCATTCTTACTTCCTCCTTTGTCCTAATAAAAAAAGCTGCCTCCCACGAAACAAAATCTAAAATCTAGATCATGTGAATTCGTAAGAGGCAAGCCTTTTATAAGATCGTTCTTTTTACATATTAATCTACTTGATAATCGCTTCCGAAGAAACTACGGAATGCTTGAACAGTTGTGTCACGGTTCAAAGCAGCGATAGATGTTGTCAAAGGAATTCCCTTCGGACAAGACTGCACACAGTTTTGAGAGTTTCCGCAGTTGGCAAGACCACCATCTCCCATAATCGCATGCAAACGTTCGTCTTTATTCATTGCACCTGTTGGGTGAGCATTAAATAAACGAACTTGCGATAATGGTTGAGGCCCAATGAAGCTTGATTTGCTGTTTACATTTGGACAAGCTTCTAAGCAAACACCACAAGTCATACATTTAGACAATTCATATGCCCATTGACGTTTTCTTTCAGGCATACGTGGACCAGGTCCAAGGTCGTATGTTCCATCAATCGGAATCCATGCTTTTACCTTTTTCAAAGAGTCAAACATGCGACTACGGTCGACTTGTAAGTCACGTACAACCGGGAACGTACTCATTGGAGCAAGGCGGATTGGCTGCTCAAGTTGATCCACTAATGCTGTACATGATTGTCTTGGTTTGCCGTTAATCACCATTGAACATGCGCCACATACTTCTTCAAGACAGTTCATATCCCAAGCAATTGGCGTTGATTGTTGGCCTTTTGCATTGACTGGATTTCTGCGAATTTCCATCAACGCCGAAATAACGTTCATATTCGGGCGATATGGAATCTCGAACTCTTCTTCGTACGGAGCAGAATCCATCGTGTCTTGACGAGTAATAATAAAGCGGACTGACTTATTTTCACTCATCTTTATTTCTCCTCCTTCTTCTTAGAGTAGTCGCGCTTACGAGGAGGGATCAATGAAATATCCACATCTTCGTAATGGAAAGCAGGTGCTTCATTGTCACCTTTAAATGTTGCCATCGTTGTTTTCAAGAAATCTTCATCGTTACGATCCGGGAAGTCAGGTTTGTAATGCGCTCCACGGCTTTCATTACGATTTAACGCACCGATTGTTACTACGCGAGCAAGGTGAAGCATGTTTTTCAACTGACGAGTGAAAGTTGCCCCTTGATTGCTCCATTTTGCTGTGTCGTTAATGTTAATGTTTTTCCAACGTTCCATTAACTCGACAATTTTATCATCTGTTTGTTTCAGCTTATCGTTGTAACGAACAACGGTTACATTCGCCGTCATCCACTCACCAAGCTCTTTGTGAAGAATATAAGCATTTTCTTTACCATCAAGAGACATGACTTCGTTCCACTTCGCTTCTTCTTGTTTCTTATAGCGATCGAAAACAGAAGAAGAAATCGCTTCTGAAGTTTTCTCAAGACCATTAATATATTTCACAGCATTCGGTCCAGCTACCATACCACCGTAAATAGCGGAAAGAAGGGAGTTTGCACCTAAACGGTTTGCACCATGCTGTGAATAATCACATTCACCGGCAGCAAATAAACCAGGAATATTTGTTTGTTGCTCATAATCCACCCATAGTCCACCCATAGAATAATGGACAGCTGGGAAGATTTTCATTGGTACTTTACGTGGATCGTCACCCATGAATTTCTCATAGATTTCAATAATTCCACCAAGTTTAATATCTAATTCATGCGGATCTTTATGGGATAGATCCAAATAAACCATGTTTTCACCATTGATACCTAGTTTTTGGTTCACGCAAACATCAAAGATTTCACGCGTCGCAATATCACGTGGTACAAGGTTTCCGTATGCCGGATATTTTTCTTCAAGGAAGTACCAAGGCTTACCGTCTTTATACGTCCATACACGGCCACCTTCCCCACGAGCTGATTCACTCATTAAACGAAGCTTATCGTCTCCTGGAATCGCAGTTGGGTGAATTTGGATAAATTCACCATTTGCATAGTGTACTCCTTGTTGGTAAACAATAGAAGCAGCAGAACCCGTATTGATAACAGAGTTCGTTGATTTTCCGAAAATGATACCAGGACCACCTGTAGCCATAATGACTGCATCACCAGGGAAAGTCTGAATGCTCATATCCGTTAAGTTTTGTCCGACGATTCCGCGGCAAATTCCCTCATCGTCAACAACTGCACCAAGGAATTCCCAGCCTTCATATTTCGTTACAAGACCAGCTACTTCATGACGACGAACTTGTTCATCCAACGCATATAAAAGCTGTTGTCCAGTCGTTGCACCCGCAAATGCTGTACGGTGATGTTGCGTACCTCCGAAACGACGGAAATCAAGAAGTCCTTCTGGCGTACGGTTAAACATAACTCCCATACGATCCAATAAGTGAATAATTCCTGGAGCTGCTTCTGTCATTGCTTTTACCGGTGGTTGGTTAGCAAGAAAGTCTCCTCCATAAATCGTATCATCAAAGTGAACGTAAGGTGAATCTCCTTCACCTTTTGTGTTAACGGCACCATTAATACCGCCTTGTGCACAAACAGAGTGAGAACGCTTTACTGGAACTAATGAGAATAGATCGACTTGCGTTCCTTCTTCTGCTGCTTTAATTGTAGCCATTAAACCGGCTAATCCGCCGCCGACTACGATAATTTTTCCTTTACCCATTGAGACTCACTCCCTTTTCTCCAAATTCCAAACTAAAGATCCTTGAACGGATTATGTTTTCAATCAAACGAAAGCAAAGATCGCACGAATACCTACAACAGAAAGCGCAACAAATACAACCATTGAGATGTAAGTCATAATTTGCTGAGAACGTGGAGAAATTGTAATTCCCCAGCTTACACAGAATGACCATAAACCATTAGCGAAATGGAATACAGTAGATACAACCCCAACTATGTAGAAACCAAGCATAAATGGATTAGATAAAATGCTCTCCATCATTTGGAAGTTCACTTCAGCACCTAATGCTGCTTGAATTCTTGTCTCCCATATATGCCATGAAAGAAATACAAGTGTAATTACACCTGAAAGGCGTTGCAGGAAGAACATTTGATTCCGGAAGAATGAATATTTACCCGCATTATTTTTTGCTGTAAAAGCAATGTACAAACCATAAATCGCGTGGAATAATAGCGGCAGGAAAATGATAAATGTTTCCAGAACATAGCGAAACGGCAACGATTCCATAAAGTGAGCAGCATTGTTAAACGCTTCCTCGCCCTTCGTTGCAAAATGATTGACTACTAAATGTTGCATCAAAAACAGTCCCACAGGAATGACACCAAGTAATGAGTGCAGCCTGCGATAAAAAAACTCTCGATTGTCAGACATGATTTACCCCCCTTAATCTTGAAGCATCCGACAAATTATTTTCAGCTTATTCGGAATAGCTTCATATTATAACAATTATGTGACAACACCATTTTACTCCCATCATCACAGAGCGTCAAGAATGCGTATACATCTTTTTATATTCTGAAAAAACTACAAGTTATGAAACTTGGCTCATTTCCCCTATTTCTCCCCTGTTGTAGCATTATGTCGAAATAACAATTTGAAAGATGAATGTTTCATCTTTTTTCTCACGATCAAGTTGTATATAATTAATAGCAGAAAGTGGGGATTAAAATTGACAAATCAAACAGATAAACAAGAAACAGAAATTCTTTCCGTCCCTGTCTTCGGTTACGAAATCATCAGAGACGTTCTACTTACAGATGTCTTAGGTAAAGACACAGCAGACATCCTTTACTGGGCTGGAAAATCCATCGCTCGCAAGTTTCCTTGTGCTACCTTTGAAGATCTCGCCTCTTTTTTCATCGAAGCAGGCTGGGGTCAGCTTACACTCCTAAAAGAATCCAAAAAAGAGAGAGTATTCGTCTTGAGCGGTCCCTTCATTGATCGAAGGTTTTCTGTTCAAACCGAACCATTCTTCACAATGGAAAGTGGATTTTTAGCCGAGCAAATGAGCTTGCAAGAACAAGCAACCGCTGAATCCATATGTGAGATACAAAAGCGTGCTCGCAAAGCACAAATAACTGTGAAATGGGAGTAAATCCATTGAACATCACTTAGTCAGAAAAAGAGTGTTAAAAAGGACTGTTCCGTCTACATATATCAACGTTTCGTCGTTTTTTCACTGCCTGATGCTCAGCGGGGACTGCTCCCCGCTGACATTCTACTAGTTAGTTTCATGACGCTTTTATCCTCTCTCTATGCTCAACCACTAGTTAATTTCTTGACGATTTCTTCAGCTGTCCGCTCAGGAATGCCAATGGCTGCAATCTCTTCCTTCGTAGCTGCCTTCAATTTCTTCACTGAACCAAAGGCCTTCAAAAGCATTTTTTTCCTTTTTGGTCCGACGCCATCGATGTCATCTAAAATCGACTGAAAAGCACTCTTTCCTCGAAGCTCCCGGTGAAACGTAATCGCAAAACGATGCACTTCATCTTGAATCCGCTGCAATAAATAAAATTCCTGGCTGTTATGTTTAAGAGGAACCGTTTCAAGCGGATCACCATATAACAATTGAGACGTACGATGCTTATCATCTTTAGCTAGCCCCGCTACCGGTACATGTAAGTTCAGTTCATGCAACAAAATTTCCCTTGCTGCTTCAATTTGTCCTTTACCTCCATCAATCACCACTAAGTCGGGTAATGGAAGCTCTTCTTTTAACACCCGGGTGTAGCGACGACGAATCACTTCACGCATCGATTCATAATCATCTGGCCCTTCTACCGTTTTAATTTTGAATTTGCGATATTCTTTCTTCATCGGTTTTCCATCAACAAAGACGATCATCGCGGAAACTGGATCTGTACCTTGAATATTGGAATTATCAAATGCTTCAATGCGAAGAGGCGGATGAATATTCATCGCTTCACCAAGTCGCCCCACCGCTTTAATGGTTCTCTCCTCATCCCGTTCGATTAAAGCAAATTTTTCTTGCAATGCGACGGCAGCATTTTTTTCTGCTAACTTCACTAGTTCTTTCTTTTGTCCTTTTTGCGGTTTCAACATCTTCACCTGAATCAGTTGTTCCGCTAAAGTCGCGTCAACTTCCTCAGGCAACAATATTTCTTTCGGCTTAAAGTGATTCGGTTGATCATAAAATTGGTTAAGATAAGTCAAAAATTCCTCTTCCGGTTCATCATAAAATGGAAATAAAGAAACAGCCCGCTCAATTAGCTTTCCTTGGCGAACAAAAAAGACTTGCACACACATCCAGCCTTTATCGACGGCATAGCCGAACACATCTCGATCGATTAAATCGGTTGTATTGATTTTTTGCTTTTCCATTAAAGTATCGATATGGGAAATTTGATCTCGGTATTCCTTCGCTCGTTCGAACTCGAGCTTTTCTGCTGCTTCATGCATTTTTTCCGTTAATTGCTCTTTCACTTGCTGATGCCCACCATTTAAAAATCGAGTTATTTCCTGGGTAATATGTCGATATTCGTCATCCGGAACCTCTTTAACACAAGGGGCCAAGCATTGACCCATATGATAATAAAGGCAAACTCGATCAGGTAAGTTCGTACATTTTCTTAAAGGATACAACCGGTCTAATAACTTTTTCGTCTCATTGGCTGCCTGTACATTCGGATAAGGGCCGAAATATTTCCCTTTATCTTTTTTTACTTTTCGAGTGATTAATAACCTTGGATGACGTTCAGATGTTAGTTTGATGAATGGATAGCTTTTGTCATCTTTCAGCATAATATTATATTTCGGATCATGCTTTTTAATTAAGTTCAGTTCCAAAATTAACGCTTCTAAATTAGAAGAGGTCATAATATATTCAAAATCTTCTATTTCATTGACGAGACGTTGCGTTTTCCCATCATGAGACCCGGTAAAATAAGAACGAACACGATTTTTTAACACCTTTGCCTTCCCGACATAAATGACCATACCATGCCGGTCTTTCATTAAATAACAGCCCGGTTGATCCGGGAGTAGCGCTAATTTATGTTTAATGGTTTCATTCATTTCTTTCCACCTCCTGATGGAGTCCATTCATAGAGAATCACTCGGTTGTACACAGGATCAAACAAATGATTAGACGTAAATTCAGCTTTTTTGGTCAATTGATTCGCAAGGGAATGTCCGATTTGCTGCTCGAAGCCACGAACTACTTTATCTGTCAAATAAATGCGTCGGTTCGTTTGTAACGAAGAATCAGCGATAAAGTGGTCATAGCTAAACAGTCGCTTGTGGGGAAAAGAAACTTGTCGATACTCAAACACTCTTGTTTCCTCCCAAGTGTAGACAATAAATGGTTCCTTTACTTCTTCTAAATAATTAGCGGCTTGAATAACAGCTGGCTGCTCGTTTGCCTGCTCTTTCAGTAATGGAATCGCTACCGTCACTTCGACTAGAATAGTGACTGCAACGGCCGCAGTGAACCATCTTTTCCAACTCACCGTTGTTAACAGCATGAGCGGCAATAATGAAATTAATAGCAAACTGTGACGAGGCTTATCTATATTTTGAGCAAATAGGACCCAAAGAAAATAAGCAATAAATATTGCTAGCCAACTGAACAAGATCATGTCCCACTGTTTATTCTTCCTCATCAAAACAGCCGCTAGTAATATTCCTCCTAATGCAATAGCTAGTGTAAACTGTTCGACAAACATACCACTCCATAACATATTGTGGAACAACAAATAATACATTCTTTCAAATAAAGAAGCATCGCTCGCAATCGCCGTGCCTCCCCATTCAGTGAAATGGCCATCTGTAAACCCTAAGGCAATCTGAATAAATGTTTTCAAACTACCGACATTACTTATTAATGCACTTACCCAAACTAAATTTGCCATCACAAATATCACAAGCTGAAAACCAATCCCACGTCCATCCTTTGTTCTTTTCCAATACCATATCCAGTATACAATAACGGCAGCAAAGACAGCCACATAGGAGAGGCGAACACCGAATAGTATGGCGAGTAACACCATCGGCCAAACTCCTGCTTCTCTCGTTCCTCGTTCAACAGCACGCATAAGTGACCAAAGGAACCAGAAAAAGACAGAAAGTGCCATTGGTTCAGAAATCGGTTGTTGCATCATAATGAGAGAAAAAGGCAAAAAATGAATCAGTACAGCTGTTAAGAAGGCTTGAAAAGTAGGTAATGAATGTTTAGCTAACTTAAAAAGAGGATAAAGGCTTGAAAAATAGATCAGCTTATTCCATATGGATAAGGCTAGTTCAGGGTTTTTCACTGCACCGTTTACAATGGTAGCCGGTAGAATAAACAATGGATAACCCGGAAAATGTGGTTGCATATTTAATAAATCAAATCGAATCACGCCAAGGGCAAAGTCCACTTGATCCCATGTAGAAGGACTCACAGCAGGCAAGCAAATAATATAGCCCCATAATACAACTAAAGCTATAATCGAAACAATCATCATGATGTTTAAATAAAGAGTACGCATACAAAACTCCTTTCAAATGAAAGTGATAGCTAAACGACAATAAAGACCCGCCAAAAGGCGAGTCCTGCAGAGGGAGAAAACATGATATTTGTTAGAAATAAATCTTTCCAGTATTACCCGGCTTTTCTTCTCTTGAAAGATGGTTTACGTATTTTCCCTTTACTGATGAGTCGCGTCAGTATTATAACGATGGCAAAGTATCCCACATAACCAATGATTTGTTCAAGAGAAGGATTGTGAGTGTAGCCGAACATCGCTGACATAAACAATCCCACTTGTCCGCTAATTAATGGTTCCTCGCCTGTATCACGAATATAATGCATTTCATCTTGGTAATGCTCTGGCATAATATGAATGATATTATACACTTCTGCCGGCTTTCCTTCAGCTGTTGTATAAAGGGAGCCCATTTTTCCAAGGTCTTGTAAAATACCAATTCCTTGTACGAGCAAACCTGCGGCGATAAACATAATAAGAATTCCCGTCACATTAAAGAACGTCTTCAGCGAAAATCTCATCGTACCTGAAAAGAACATATAGCCAAGCACTAAAGCCATTAATAAACCTGCTAATGCTCCGGAGCTTTGAAACACCTTTGTAACATCTCCACCACTAATCGCTGCAAAGAGAAAGACCGTTTCTACTCCTTCACGAACAACGATTAGGTAGGAGTGAATAATTAAAGCAGAAACACTACCTGTTGTCACGGCTGCGCCAATTTTTTTCTGCATATCACCATTGACGTCTTTAGATTCCTTTTTCATCCAAATAACCATGTGTGTCAGCAACGCGACCGAGAGGAACATAATCCCTACTTTTAAGTACACTTCTGAGCCAAAGCCTGCAAAGCCCGTGAACACGACTTGAAATACGAGGGCAATTAAAAAGCTCGAAATAAGCGCTAAAAACACGCCGAGATAAACCCATTTTTTATATTGATTGGCATCTAACCGGGTTAAATAAGAGAGAATTAAACCAACGATTAATATCGCCTCTAACGCTTCACGAAGCGTTACTAAAAATGCTTGAAAATCCATGATACACTCCCCCTGCTCCTTTTCCTACAACTTCTTTTGTCTACGTTTGTTAATAACAATCATCAATATTAATAAAGCAACGAGCCCAACAGATAACCAGAACCAAAAGCTAGATGCTGCCTCTTCTTGCATTTGATCAAGAAAATCTAAATTTTCTTTTGTTAAATGACTGCTATCTTGTTCTTCCGAAACAATTGGAAAAACCGGCTGAATTTCATCAATAATAAATTGAGTTTGTTTTGTAAATGTTTCTGGATCATTTTGCTGGTCACCTATCCCAAACAACCCAGGGTTACCTAATGCTTTCAAGGAATCATCAAATGCTTTGTAAATACTGTCTACCGTTTCCTGATCGGTTTTTTTCACCATCTCTGGCTCTAAAACAGTGAACGTCCCACGCGCTTTCGCCAACAGCAATTTCGCTTGACCATAATCATCAAATTGTTCTTGGGCAAAATGAAGACGCCGTTCAATATTTAAGCGCATAGCCGCTTGCCAGCTACGACGCATCAGCTCTTTATCTTTATTCTCAATCGCTTTTTCTATATCCGGTACCGTTTTCTTAAAATATAAGTTGAAGTCTTTTTCGTATGTATTATATACTTCTTGCACTTTTCCCCAGTCATCATTTTCGAGATGGACTGTTAGCTCCTTATATGCTTCTGCCATTTTCTCTTCATTCGGATCACCATAAGAATAGGCCGCTGTATTTAGAGGAAAAGCAAAAGAATTGAGTACAATAACCAATATAAAACTTAAAAAAAGAGAAGTTTTTTTCATTTCCGCGCCTCCTGTCTCTTTGATGATAATGATTATCAATTTTATTGTCAATCATTTTTAGCCACAAATGTTTAGTTTTTTGTGGCTATATATTTTTTGGGCTGTTCAACTTTTTGTACGGGCCGTCTCATTTCTTTATAAATGGCTGGTAACACATTCATCATATACGATTTAAACTTAATAAATGACTGACCGGTTGTGCGGACTTGATACTCAATCGGTACTTCTTTCATTCGAAAGCCTTTCCGAACAATATTAAGTGTGACAACCTGGGCGTAATTATAATCATGAATGATTTCTGCTTCTTCCATTACCGCTTTAGAAAACGCTCGCATCCCCGATTGCCCGTCATAAATCCACTGGCGCAACAAGATCGATTGCAGCAAAGTAAAGCAGTAGTTCCCTAAGCGACGATGAATTCTCATTCCATCAATCGTTCCTTTAAACCTTGAACCCATCGTGTAGTCCACTTCTCCAGATAAGATTGGCTCAATCAACTCCGGAATTTGTCGGGCAGGATATTCACCATCCGCATCAATCATTATGCCAATATCCGCTTGCAAACGAAGGCATTCCTGCAAACCACGGCGAACAGCGGCACCTAGTCCGCTGTTTTTCTCCATATGCACAATATGGTCCGCTCCTGCTGTTTGAGCGACTTCCACTGTCCGGTCCGTTGATCCATCATTGATCACTAGCACCTCTACATCAATCGAAAGATCAAACTGCCGAGGCACCTCTTTAATCACAGCAGCAATCGACTCCTCTTCATTGTAAGCAGGCAAAAATACAACAATTTTCTTCTTATTCAATGGATTGGTCCCTCTTTTCTACAAATGCTTCTTCTAATACAGGTCCACGGGCATGGTCTGGTAACGGAGCGCCAAGTATATAGGCAAGAGTAGACGCCATTGAAACAAGGCTGCGTTTTTCTTGTACTTTCTCCCCTCGCTTAATATTGGGGCCATACATAAAGAATGGAACAAATCGTTCTCCTTCGTCTAAGTGACCGTGTCCGCCAATGCCATCCGCTTGACCGTGGTCCGCACAAACCAGCAATGTCGTATTGTCCATCTTTCCTTCCGCTTCTAACCACTCAACAAAATCTTTCACAAGTGCATCCGCTTCTTGAATTTTTTCAATATACTCATCATAAAAAACACCGCGGCTATGCCCTGTTTGATCCGTCGCAATCATTTGAACAATAAATAAATCTGGATCCTGCTCCTTCATAATTTTCTTTGCTCGCTTCATAATATTCGGATCTGCTTCGTCATTTTTCATCACAGCTGTGACTGTTTCCACATCATCCCCCATCGAATCGACCAAATGAGCAATGCCAAGCAAACGCCCTTTTTTGCCCACCTTTCTTAGCGAATCGAAAATGCTTTCCGTTTTGATGCCAAGCTTGTATACCATATTCGACTTAATTCCATGTTCAAATGGATAAGTACCTGTAAACATGGAAGAAAAACAGACGACCGTTCGAGCCGGATAGACCGTTTCCATATTGGTATATTCTGTGCCGTTCTCCTTCAGAAAATCAAGATAAGGTGTGTTCGCTTCATAAAACCGTTCTTTACGCATACCGTCAATCACAATCACGACCACTCGATCGGTTTGATGGTCCGGAGCCGCTTCTGGCATTGTTGCATATTGTTCATATGGTTTTGGCTTCCAATCGAATAAATAACGATGCAGAATAAAAGTAAATAGAAACACTCCTGCATAAAACCAACCAAGACGAGCCCAATCGATGGCCACACCTGCTACACTTTGTTCAAAAAACTGCTGCCAAAGCATCAGCAATAGCAACACTTTCGGTAGCTGTTCTTGAGCATTTCCGCTAGTCGAGTCACTATTTTTCAACACGAGCTTCCAAAAACGAGTAAAGTTCCAAAGTGTTGTTCCGATCCGTAAATGGTAATAAATCGTCCCCCAAAAGAAGACCGTAAAGAAAAAGTATAAACCTAAAGCTAAGACTAATAGAGAAAAGTCAACTGTTCCTCCGATGAGCAAAAAGGCCACGAATGGCATCCACAAATAATTTCGTAAAAAGAGTGGAAAGTCATAAATAAAATAAAGAACAAAAAGCGGCAACACTAACAAAAACCCTAGGCCTAAAGCCTTTAAGTGTTCCACTTGTCCTAAGTCAAAAAAATGATAAATGAGCATCGTACCAATGACAAAAATAGGTGTGAAGGGCTTCCCTTCATTCAATAAATTCCAGCAACGTGCCGCAAACTTTTCAAATTTTGATGCACTTTTCATCGGCGAATGCCTCCTTTCTTTTTCATATACAAAACATTTTTAAATGGAAGCGGATGAATAAACCAAACAACAGCTCCCGCTCCAAATGAGAAAATAAACTTGAGTGCATGTGTAATAAGTGCAACCGTCATTCCAAACTCTACCGTATTACCAACCGTACGAAAAGCGAGTGACATCACCGTTTCATAATTAGCAATGCCACCAGGGGTGACTTGGAAGGTTTGACCAGCGATTGTGATACTATTGATCCATACTGCTTGAAAGGAAGTGATTGGATGAGCAAGAGCGAACGCCACTGCCCAAACGAGCGCAGCTTCCATAAACCAGCTAATCAAAATCAGCACAAATACAGGAATAGTCGATACTCGCCAAAATGTCTCTTTAAAAAATTTCCATTGACGGCGAAAGAATTCTTTTTTCCACTGTATGATGGCAACGATCAATAGTCCCCCTATTAAGGTGAAGATGACTATTAATAAGAGCGGAAACTCCGTCGGAAAGGGTAGCCAATACAGACCCACATAGGCAATTCCGATAAGAATGAAAAAATCAAACCCTCTCATGATCGCAACTGACTGTAAAGCCATAAAGTATTCCTGACCTTCTCGCTCTTTACAGACATAGGCCCGGAATAACTCACCTACTTTCACAGGAAGCAGGTGATTGACAAATAAACTGTATAAAATCCCGATCAATGCCGTTGAAAAGCGAATGCGCCCACCAAGATACCATCTCCACGCGACGGCTTTAACCACAAATGACGCACCGTAGACTGCTAAACCACCAACTAACAACCATGGGTGCTGCCTCACGGTTTGTAAAGAAGACACCAGCATAGACCAATCAGTGTATTGATACAATAACCAGAAAAATAGCGCAAGGATCAATAACGAAATCGCTCTTTTCATTCCTTTATAAATATGCTTTGTTTTCATACGCCCACTCAATTGTTCGTTTGATTCCTTCTTCTATCGAAGTGGTTGGCTGAAATCCTAGTTCCTGTTTCGCTTTTGAAATATCGGCCCATGTTGAAAAAACATCCCCCACTCGATGGTCACCGTAGCGAATGTCCATTTGCGGAAACTCTTTTGTCAGTAGCTCTAACAGCCGAGTCATGCTTGTCGGAGAACCCGCTCCAATGTTCCAAACGGCATAGTTTTGATGATCATTTAAGCTTAATAGGATGCCATTGACGACATCATCAACATACGTATAATCACGCCCGCTTCCCTTGCCATAAATCTCAATCGTTTCACCATTCATCGCTTGTTTAATGAATTTTGCCACCGCCATATCCGGTCGTCCCCAAGGTCCATACACCGTAAAAAAACGGAGGATTGATACCGAATAAGAATAAAGACTAGCATATACATGACAAAACGATTCCGCACTCCATTTCGAAGCGGCATATGGGGAGATCACTCGTCCATTGGCCATCTCTTCATTTAACGGAATCTCTGGCTGCTCACCATATACGGAAGAAGAAGAAGCGAAAACAACCTTCTTTACATCTGCCTTTCCCGCTGCTTCAAGCACATTAATTGTTATCTTAACATCATAATCCACATACAATAATGGCTCCTTCAGTGAATAAGACACACCTGGTAAAGCGGCCAAATGAATGATCGCATCTGGACGTATTAGACCGATGAGCTCTACCGTTTTCTCTCGATCAAGTAAATTATGCTCATAAAAATGAACTGAGCCCGCTTGACTGACAACTTCTATATGCTTTTTCTTTCGTACTGGGGAATAATACGGGTGGAAATGATCAATGATATGCACTTCTTGCCCCTCTTTAAGTAACTGAGTCGCTGTGTGCATCCCAATAAATCCTGCACCACCTGTGATTACAATTTTCATCTTTTTTCACTCTTTCTATTTCAACGTCACACGTCATTGTATCACAGTTTAAAAGAAAAATAGAAAAGCCGCTTTTTTTAAAAAACGGCTTCCTGTTTCCATGTCTTATTTAATCTGGTTAACTCCAGACATAATTTCTTCGCTTAATGCTTTCGCTTCATCTGCTTTTCCATTGGCAACAGCTTCAAACCATTTTTCTGCTTTTTCATGCAGTTCAGCAGTTTTTTCTTCACCTAGCTGTTTCTCTAATTGAAGGTCAATCATGTTCATGAACATGTTAGCTTCTAACGCTTCAACTTTTGCATCGAGAGCTTTGTTAGCTTCTAACGCTTCTGGTACTTTTTGATGATAGTTTGTGATTTTGCCGATAATCGCTGTATTAAACAGACTATTTACTTCTGCAGCTTTGATTGTTTTTGGATCCGTATCAAGGGAGAATAATTCATCTAATTTCTTAGCCGCTTCTTCATTTCCGCCTGATAAAGATTCTTTAATCGCTTGAAGGAATCCGTATCCTTCTGCTTGCATAATCTTTAACTCGTCTTCTTTTCCTTCAGCCACCGCTGCTTCGATTTTCTCAGCATAGCCGTTTGCTGCTAAGTAGTACACTTTATAAATTGATTTATCTGTTAATTGAACATATACTTGGAAATCATCTGCATTTCCAGCTGTTAATGCTTCTTCTTGTACTTTCAAACCGTTGCGAATATTTTCAGCCACGCTATCTTCCCCAGAAAGCTCATAATATGTATCGCGCTTTTCAGCTGTTGGGATAAATACGTTTTCAGCTAATTGCTTAATCTCACCAAACATTGCTTTTGCTTCATCTGTTTTCTTCTCAGCTAATGCCGCGCTCGCATCTTTTTGCAGACGCTTTTGCTTTTGATAGAAATAAGATTGTGTTAATTTATCCACCAATTGCATAGAAACAACCGGTTCCAACTCACCTGTTTTACCCGCTTCAATCGCTGCTTCGATTCCTTGAGCGTATTCCCCATTTACTTCATTAATCGCCGCTTGCAGCTGTTCTGTATAAGCTTTTTCCACAGCAGCCCAATCTACTTCGCCGCCTTCTTTTAGCTTATCTTTTTCAGCAGAAAATACTTGATGAGCCTCAATTTGTGCCGCTACAGCTCCTTTTGTTTCAGCTGGTGCTTGCTCTTGATCTTTCGCTTCCTCAGCCGGCTTTGTTTCTTCTTGCTTTTTTTCTTCTTTCGGTGCTTCTTCTGTGCCTCCACAGCCAGCTAGAACCGTCCCCGCTACTAAAAATGAAGCAAATACCGCTTGTAACTCTCTCTTTTTCATGCTTATTCCTCCAAGATCACATTATTGATTGATAATCGATTTCAACATAAACACATTATAGTAGAGAATGATTCTCATAGTCAATGGTCATTTTCTATCAATTAAAAAAACGCCCTCTGTCTATAACAGAAGGCGCTTATGTATTTCATTAAGCATGTTTATTAATTAATTCAGCTAATGCTTCTTTCGGTTGGAAACCAATCACTTTATCCACTGGTTGGCCATCTTTGAAAAGAATAAGAGTTGGAATGCTCATTACACCGAACTTTCCAGCTGTTTCTTGGTTATCATCTACATCGACTTTCACGACTTTTGCTTTGCCGTTTAATTCAGCATCTAGCTCTTCAAGTACTGGAGCAATCATTTTACAAGGTCCGCACCAAGGAGCCCAGAAGTCTACAAGGACAAGCCCGTTTTCTGTTTCAGTTGAGAATGATTGATCAGTTGCATTTACAATTGCCATTGAAAATTACCTCCTAAAATAACGATATACTATGGATAGTATATCATCGTTTATAACATGATGCGAATTTTTTGCTTTAAAACTACTTTGCCCATCGAAATTGATTATATACCTAGAATCGATGTTCGTAGACCATGAAAAAGCTGCTAGTCTATATTGGACTAGCAGCTTCTGATCACATTAAGAAGAAACAACTTTTAATTTTTTAAATTCTTCTGTTAGCATTGGTACGACGTCAAAAAGATCACCAACAATGCCGTAGTCAGCTACACTAAAGATGCTTGCCTCTGGATCTTTATTGATCGCTACAATCACCTTTGAGTTAGACATTCCAGCTAAATGCTGGATTGCTCCAGAAATTCCGCAAGCGATATACAGGTCAGGTGTAACGACTTTACCTGTTTGCCCAATTTGTAAGGAGTAATCACAATAATCCGCATCACAAGCTCCACGAGAGGCACCAACCGCTCCGCCAAGTACGTCGGCAAGCTCTTTTAATGGCCCAAAGCCCTCTTCACTTTTCACGCCGCGTCCGCCAGCAACGATAACTTTCGCTTCTGATAGATCCACACCTTCGCTTGTTTTACGAACCACTTCTTGAATGATGGTACGAATATCTTTAATATTCGCAGAAGCCGATGATACATCGCCTGAACGAGATTCATCTTTTTCAAGCGGTGTAATATTGTTTGGACGAACAGTCGCAAGAACAATTCCTTCGCTGACTGCTTTCTTTTCAAATGCTTTTCCGGAATAAATCGGACGTGTAAAGACAATCTCTCCGCCCTCTTCTTCCACAGCTGTTGCATCAGAAATTAAGCCCGCTTCTAGCTTCGCTGCAATTTTCGGTGATAAATCTTTCCCTAATGCTGTATGACCAAAGACGATTCCCTCTGGACTTTCTTGATCTACAACAGCTAACAACGCTTGTGAGAAACCGTCAGATGTGTATTGAGCTAGCTTCTCATCTTCCACCGTCACCACTCGATCCGCACCGTAATGAATCATTTGCGCAGCGTATGAGCTTACAGAATCACCTAGTAATACCCCAACTACTTCTCCGCCTTCTGCTACTTTCTTTCCAGCTGCAATTGCTTCAAAAGATACATTTCTTAATGCTCCGTCACGAACTTCACCTAATACTAATACTTTTTTTCCCATGTTTGTCCCCTCCTGTCAGTTAAATCACTTTCGCTTCTTTATGCAATGCATTAACAAGTTCTGCTACTTGATCGCTTAAATCGCCTTCTAGTACACGACCTGCTTCTTTTTTCGGCGGTAGAAAAATGTCAATTGTTTTTGTTTTTGTTTCAACATCTTCTTCCTCTAGATCTAAATCATCAAGCTCTAATTCTTCCAGTGGCTTTTTCTTCGCTTTCATAATTCCTGGTAAAGATGGATAACGTGGTTCATTTAATCCTTGTTGTGCTGTCACTAATAAAGGAAGCGCTGTTTGGATTTTTTCGGAATCCCCTTCAACGTCACGAACAATGTTTACCGTCTCGCCATCGATTTCAATGTTTGTAATGGTTGTCACGTAAGGAATGTCTAATAGTTCCGCTACACGAGGGCCTACTTGACCGCTACCGCCGTCGATTGCTACGTTACCAGCGATGATCAAATCCGCCTCTTTATCTTTTAAATACTCAGCCAAAATTTTAGCTGTCGTAAATTGATCTCCATCTTCAATGTCGTCCTCGATATTGATCAGAACCGCTTTATCTGCGCCCATCGCAAGAGCTGTGCGAAGTTGCTTTTCACTTTCTTCTGTTCCGACAGAAACGACAGTTACTTCGCCACCTTTATCGTCACGGATTTGAATCGCTTCTTCAACCGCATACTCATCATATGGGTTAATGATAAATTCTGCTCCGTCTTCTTGAATCGCACCGTTAGCCACGGAAATTTTTTCTTCTGTATCAAATGTTCTCTTTAACAATACGTAGATGTTCATATTTTCCCCTCCTGCATTCTTAACTTTCTATGCTTTTAAAAGATTGTGAAAATTTTTCACAAAAAAATTATTGACCTGTAAATTCGGGCTGGCGTTTTTCGATAAATGCTTGAATGCCTTCTTTCGCATCTTCTGAAACAAACACAACCCCGAAGGAATCCGCTTCCTTTTGCACGCCTTTATAGTATTCAGCGTGTTTTGAATAGTTTAGTAGCTCGATAGCTGCTTTGATGCTAACTGGGCTTTTTTGTGCTATTTTTGCTGCCATTTCCCTTGCTTTTGGCAACAGTTCTTCATCATCATAGGCGTGGTTGGCAAGACCCCATTGAACCGCTTCTTTTCCTGAAATCGGCTCACTTGTCAACAGCATTTCTGCCGCTTTCGCCATGCCTACATATCGCGGTAGACGCTGTGATCCAGCGAATCCAGGGACAAGACCAAGGGATAACTCAGGCAACCCAAGCTTGGCCTTTTCCGTTACCAGTCGAATATGACAGCTCATCGCTAACTCTAAGCCACCGCCAAGTGCCGCCCCATGAATAGCGGCAATCACTGGTTTCGAAAAGGTTTCAATTCTTTCGAATACACGTTGTCCTCTTGCAGCGAGCTGTGAAAACTCTTCTCCTGTCTCGATGGAGGTAAACTCCTTAATATCGGCTCCAGCTGAGAAAAATCTACCTTCTCCCTTCAGTAGAAGGACTCGAATATCTTGATCCGCTTCGATTTCATCTAACACATGATCGATTTCTTCAATCAATGCACCAGATAAAGCATTGGCCGGTGGACGCTTAATTGTGATTTCAGCCACTCGGCCCACTTTTTCCAAAGATATGTACTCCATTTTCTCACCATCCCTTTATTCCATTCTTTAGCGGGCAGAAAATCCATTCAATAACATGTCTCCCACTTCTGATGCAAGCGATTTGAGATCATATTTTTGATCATTCATCACCCAAGTGGTAACGGTTTCATCCATCGTCCCAAAAATCATTTGCCTAGCGAGTAAGATATTTAACGATCCCTTAAACTCACCCGTACGTACGCCCTCTTTTAAAACATCATCTATTAACAGCAAATAATCTTTGATCACTGCATTAATTTGCAGGCGCAGCTCCTTGATCGACTGGCGAACCTCTAGCTGAGTGACGACAGCTAAATGGGGATCTTCCGACAAGATTTTAAAATGATTTTCTACCAACACTAATAACTTCTCCGCCGCTGTCGATTTTCCTGCTACAGCTTCTCGAATTTTTGCTACAAAGTCCCCCATTTTTTCCCGGAACAAAGAAATTAATATATCGTCTTTATTTTTAAAGTACAAATAAATCGTACCATCCGCTACGCTTGCTTGTTTCGCAATCTTAGAAACTTGCGCTTGGTGATAACCGTTCTCTGCAATCACAACGACTGCTGCATCAATGATTTGGCGGTATTTTGGTTTGTTTTTTTTCAACAGCTGCCCCTCCTAACCAACAAATGAATGACTATTCATTCATAATTCTATATTATCTTTTTTTTCTGAAATAGTCAAGAGGGCAGCTTGTTTCAGTTAACTCGTTTTCTCTAATTTCTTTTTTTCTTCGTCTACTAGTGCACGCCGCAAAATTTTTCCGACAGCTGTTTTTGGCAGTTCTTTTCGAAATTCATAAATTTTTGGCACTTTATAAGGAGCGAGATGATCTCTAGCGAACGCGTTTATTTCCTCTTCCGTTACTTCATATCCTTCCTTCAATACGACGTACGCCTTAACAGTTTCTCCGCGGTAAGGATCCGGTACGCCAGCAACGACTGTTTCTTGAATCGCTTCATGCTCATATAGTATTTCTTCCACTTCACGCGGATAAATATTATATCCACCTGCAATAATCATATCTTTCTTGCGGTCAACGACATAAAAATAGCCTTTGTCATCCATGTAACCAATATCTCCCGTTAAAAACCAGCCATCTTTAAATGCCATTTCCGTCTCTTCTGGACGATTCCAATAGCCTTTCATAATTTGCGGCCCTTTCACGACAATTTCCCCTACTTCATGAGGTGGTAGAAATTCTCCTGTTTGCATGGAAATGATACCAGCATCCGTATCCGGCCACGGAACACCAATACTTCCTTTCACCCGTTCGCCATCCCAAAGGAAATTGCCGTGAACAATAGGGGACGTTTCTGACAAACCATATCCTTCTACCAATTTACCACCCGTGATTTTTTCAAATTTCTGCTGTACCTCGACTGGTAACGGAGCGGAACCGCTCAAGCAACCATGGATGGAGGAGAGATCATATTTTGGCAAATCCGGGTCATTCAATAACGCGATATATATCGTTGGAGCTCCTGGAAAAAGTGTCGCTTTTTGTTTCTCAATCGTCTTCAGTGTCGTTTTCGGATCAAACTTAGGCAACAACACCATTTTGTACCCTTGCATAATGGATAAGATCATCACAGTTGTCATGCCATACACATGAAAGAAAGGGATAATGCCAAGCACCACTTCTTCTCCATGCTTGCATTTGTACAGCCAAGCATCACACATCGTCGCATTCGAGACTAAATTTTTATGCGTGAGCATCACACCTTTTGGAAACCCTGTCGTCCCACCGGTATATTGAAGCAAGGCAAGATCTTCTTCAAAATTCAGTGGAATCTCTATTTCTTCTGCTGTTTCATTAGCTATTATTTTTTTGAATTCATGATTGATTCCTCGTTCTTCGATGTGAACGACGAGACCTGTTTGTTTCTTCTGAATGTAAGGATAGATGATGTTTTTCGGAAAAGGCAAGTAATCTTTGACAGCGGTTACAATTAGATGTTCAAGATTTGTGTTTGCCCAAACACTGCGGACACGCGGATAGAGAATATCAAGAGTGATCATGACTTTAGAACCGGAGTCCTGCATTTGGTATTCAATCTCTCTTTCTGTATACAATGGATTCGTTTGAACAACAATTCCCCCAGCATACAATACACCGAAATAGCTAATCACGGCTTGTGGGCCATTGGGCAGCATAATCGCTACTCGGTCTCCTTTTTCTACCCCTAGCTTTTGTAAATAGCGAGCTAGTTTTAAAGCAGACTCATACACTTCTGTAAACGTCAATTCTTTTCCTAAGAAATGTATGGCTATTTTATTAGGGTAATCATTCGCTGCCTTTGTTAAATACTGTTGAACGGGTTGCTCTTTATACGTCAAAGTCGTTGGTATCTCCTCTGGATATTGCGAAAGCCACCTCTTATCCGTCATCTCCATCCCTCCTAATTAATTTAGAATATTTAAAATATTCTAAATTAATTATAATGCATTTTTATCATCGATGCCAATCATTCTTAGCTTGCATTTTTCACTAAATATAAAGTGAAACTTCAATCAGTGGGGGTTTTCTTCATCCCCCACTGATGAAAAGAGAAACAAAGGCTAAAGTCGCAACGTCCTGTTGCAACGCCTTTGTAACCTGCATCGTGCAGGCCCGAATGGATCGGGCGTTTACTTTAAAAAGCGGAGGGCGTTTGTTCAGAGGCGACAAGCACAAGGCGAATCACTGAAGAGGCGTTCTTTGCCTCATCAGCGATTTGACTTGTGACCTCGAGCCTCTAACGCCCGCAGCTGGATTTGGGCTGTTGATCCCCCACCTACACGGCTACGCTCCTTCTGCCATGTTGAGGTGGGGGTCTTACAGCCCGTTAATGCGGGATAAAGAAACTCGACTTCTCCACCATCATTACGTGCGGCGGAGAAGCCAAGCTGTTTTGCAATCAAATTGCTTCTATTAAGCCGTTTTCCTTTTGTTACGCGTTACTTTTTTTCGATCGCGTTTAACCGCTTTATAGATAGAAGGGACGACAATAAGTGTTAGTATGGTAGAAGTCGTCAATCCACCAATGACTGTGATGGCTAACCCTTTTGAAATAAGCGCGGCTGATACGGATTCAGTATCGCTAGATAAAGCAAGTGGAATGAGCGCACAAATGGTGGCAACGGCTGTCATCACAATCGGACGAAGGCGCACTTTTCCTGCTTCAACTAGTGCCTCTGTTACATCCATTCCATTCTTTCGATTCGTTTCCACACGGTCAAGTAAAACGACCGCATTTGTGACAACAACCCCAATCAACATCAATAATCCGATCATGGAGCTTAAAGATAAAGGTTGACCCGTTAGTAGCAACAAGCTAAATGAACCGATCGGTACAAAGAGAATGGATGTTAAAATCACAATCGGCGTTAATATTCCTTGGAACGTCGCACACAGCACGATAAATACTAAGCCAATAGCCATCAGCATCGCTACGATCATTTTAGAAAATTCTTGATTGATTTCCTCATTCGCTCCGCCTGTTTTTAGTGTCACACCATCTTCAAAAGAGAGCTCTTTCATTTCTTTTTCAATCTTTTTAGTCTCTTCTAATACGTTCTGACCTTTGACCGTGGCCGTTACTTTAGCTAATGCTTGACCGTCTTCATGTTTAATTTCTACCGGTGTTTTCACTTCTTTCAGCTCAGCGATATCTTTTAAAGCTTTTTCACCGTTCATGGTTAACACTTTTAAGTTTAATAAGTCTTCTTTACTTGCTACTTTTTTGTCATATTCAAGTGTGAGGCTATATGTTTCATCATTTAATTCATAATCCATTAATTGAACTGGAACTAAACGCTCTTGAATGGCCGCCATGAGCTGAGTAGCATCCACATTGGCTTTACGCCCTTCGTCATTAATTTCCACTTCCCATTTTGTACGAGCACCAGTCATTTCATTTTTTATGTTTTTCAACTGATCATTTTCTTTTAAATGTTCTTCTACTTGATTAGAAGCTTTCTCCAGTGCAGCAAAATTATTGCCATATAATTCTACATTGACTTCGTTGCCTGCTGGCCCAGAACCCATCATGGCAGAGTAATCTTCCACCGTCATTTCAGCAGTTGCCACTTTGTTTTCTAAATCTTTCTTAAAAGGTTTAAGCAAGGCGTCTGCCTTATAACCTTCTTTTAGCTTCACAATAAAAACGGCTTCATTTTCACTACTTTGCATCGACATTGGATCAAGAGATTGACCAACTTGGACACTGCTATAATCGACTTCTTTTCGACTTTCTAAATAGCTCTCTACCTTTTCTGAAGCAGCATTCGTATCCTCAATTTCTGCTGAGGCTGGTAGTTTCATGCCGATCTTCATTGACGTTCCGCTTTCAGATGGCATTAAAGAAAAGCCCATCATTGGAACGAGTGCAAATGAACCGACTAATAATAGCAGTGAAGCCATGATCACGAGCCATTTTCTTTTTAAAGCACCGCGCAACGTTTTTTCATAAAAACGAGTGATCTTGGATTCTTTCTCTTTCTTCGGCTTCATCTTTAAAAAGACGCTTGAAAGCATTGGAATTAACATGATCGCAACAAAGAACGAAGCTAGAATAGAGAAGACAACCGCTAATGAGAATGGACGGAATTGCTCACCTGTAAAGCCTGAAACGAAAACAATTGGTAAAAAGACGATACAAGTCACAATCGTAGAAGAAGCGATCGCCTTCATCACCTCTTGTGTGGCTTTACGAGCAATCTCTTTTTTCGGAAGTTGCCCACCTTGTTCTTTCAGCCAACGATCGATATTTTCAATAACAACGATACTATCATCTACAATTCGTCCGATCGCCACCGCCAGACCACCAAGGGTCATGACATTTAAGCTGTATCCCATTTTTTCAAAAATAAAGATGGTGACAAAGATCGAAACAGGCAAAGAAATGATCGAGATAATCGTTGCTCGGAAGCTTCTTAAAAATAAAGCAATGACGATGACTGTAAATAAAGCACCAAATAACCCTTCCTTGACAAGCTTAGAGATCGATGTCTCAATTTCGTTTCCGAAATTCATAATTGGAAACACTTCATAGTTCTCTTGCTTTTGATATTCGTTAATCAGCTTGTCAACGGCCTTCGTTATTTCTACGGTATTTCCATTCTTTTCTTTTGTTACATTGATCACAAAAGCCGTCTCACCATTATAACGAGAAAGCTCTTCCCCTTCTTTCTTCATTTCAATTTCAGCGATGTCCCCAAGCTCCACAGGTGTTGCCGGAGTTCCAAGTGTAGAAGGGGGAGTGATTTTGGTCTTCTTCAACTCTTCCACGGTGCGAATTTGGCGATTCAAGCTCACAGGAATTGTGTTGCCTTCACTCTCTATCGCCCCTATCGATACATCTTTATTTTTCATTTCTAACGCTTCTCTTATAGCTTGTAGCGTCAGCCCATTTTCGCGTGCTTTCTTTTCATCTACTTGAATGAGCCATTGATTTTCCGATTCTCCACTTACATCAATGCTGGCGATTCCTTCCGTTTTCTTCATTTCAGGAATCAATGTGTCATTAAGAAACGCTTGTAACTCGTCTGGCTGCTCAGATGTTAAAGCGAATTGCATAATCGTGTTCATCATGCTGTCTGTCGTTAAGATGTTGTGCTCTGTATATTCTGGAAGTGATAGTCCACTAATAATGGATTCAAGCTTAGCGGATGATTTATCAAGATCTGTGCCATAAGGGTATTCAATTTGAAACGTAATCATTTGACTCGATGTGGTACTGATGACGCTTTTTGCATCTGCACTAGCATTCAACTGCTCTTCAAATGGCTTCGTGATCCGCTCCTCATTTACTTCTGCTGATGTACCATTCGGGGTTGTAACCTGAACAAATAAGGCAGGGTAAGTAACATCTGGCATAATTTCTTTCGGAATGGTTCGAGAAGCAAATATTCCTCCTCCAAGAACTAATAGACAAAGTAAGAAAACAGCAATTCCATTTTTCAGACTCCATTTTGTCAATTGTATCATTGCAATGGGCCTCCTCTTTATTTAATGAGCTCACTCTAAAAATAACAGGCGAATATGAACTCAATATGAACAATTATTGGAATTGTGTAAAAATATTATCTCTTTTGTCTAAGAGGCAATGTGATAACGAAACGGCTCCCAGACCCAATTTGGCTGTCTACATGAATGTCACCTTGATGTATATCCACAATTCTCTTCACAATAGATAGCCCAATGCCGTGGCTTGTCTTTTCTGTCCTAGAAGAATCGGCCCGATAAAAACGATCAAAAATATGACGCTGATCTTCATCCGCTATCCCAGGTCCCGTATCCTCCACACCGACCTGAACTCGCTCGCCTTTTGGCCGCAGCCAAATTCGAATCTTTCCCCCTTGATGATTATATTTAATGCTGTTTTGTAATAAATTCATCCATACTTGATATAGAAGATCGCGATCTGCTTCAATCGTTGCTTTTGGCAATTTAATCTCTAGCTCCAATTCTTTCTCCAGCCATTGCGGCTCTGTTTTCAAGATTAAACCGCGAATTTGTTCATCAAGGGCATATGAAGTGGGATCAAAAGGATGCTGATCCGATTCTAACGAAGCAAGACTAAGTAAATTGCGACATAGCCTTGATAAGCGTTCACTTTCCTGTTCAATCACTTCACTAAATTCGATTCGCTCCATTTCTGATAATCCTTCTCTCTTCAGCGCTTTTGAAAATCCGCGAATGGAAGTGAGCGGTGTTTGAACTTCATGAGAGACATCCGAAATAAAGTTGCGGCGCATTTCTTCGAGACGGCTCAAGTCTTTCGCCATCGCATCTATGCTCCTAGAAAGCGTTCCGATTTCATCTTTCCGCTTTGAGTGTAGCTGAACATCAAATTGTCCTTTTGCCAATTTTTTTGTGACATCCGTCATTTTTGTAAGCGGGTGAACGATGTAACGAGAAACAACTAAAATCAACAACGCTCCAAGCATGATCGCTACAAACAATCCGATGTTTAATATTTTATAAAGATCTTTTGTCATACCTCCGTCATCAATATATACAAATACAGCATGTGGCTCTCCATCAACTGTAAACGGAAGTCCTACAGTCATGTAACCAAAAATATCTTTCTCGCTTTTGTACACATCCCCCTGTTTAACGGATTGCACAATTTCATCGGAAATCTTTGTTATTTCCTTTCTTTGACTTCCAAATACTTGTATATCTCCTGTTCCATCATATAACTGAATACGCAAATAAAGCGATTCAAGGAATCCATTATAGGTACTCTTTAACAACTCCTTATCAGGAACAGATTTATAAAGCTGTATAAAGCTCTGTCCTTGCTCTAACATTAGATTTTCTTGTTCTCTGCTATACTTTTTGTCCACTAAATAGCTCACTGTGACGACCGCAGCCACTAGACTGATAATAAAAGTCAATATATAAATGAGGATGATTCTAGTATAGAGCGTTTTCATGACATCACTTCTAAACGGTATCCAAGCCCACGGACCGTGACAATTTTAAAATCCTCGTTCATTTGTCGCGTTCGCTCACGAACTCGTTTAATATGAACATCAACGGTGCGTTCATCTCCTTCATAGTCCATTCCCCATATTTGCTCGATTAGTTGAGCACGAGTGAAAATTTTTCCTGGGTAGCTAGCTAAACGGAATAATAACTCAAACTCCTTTTGCGGCAGCACAATAGATTGGCTGTCCATAGAGACGGTCAAGGCTAATTTATCAAGTAGTACTTGCCCAAGCTGAAGATGGTGAGACCAGCTGATTCGGTATCTTCTTAATAACGCTTTCACGCGCATGAGAAGCTCCATTGGATCAAATGGCTTAACGATATAATCATCCGCACCATTTTGAAAGCCGTTTAATTTGTCCATCCGTTCTCCTCTTGCCGTCACCATTAAAATCGGTAACTGTGAAAAAGTGCGCACTTCCTTACAAACTTCGATCCCATCCATTTTCGGCATCATAATATCTAACACAAGTAATTCAGGCTGAAGTTCAAATATTTTATCAAGAGCTTCTTTACCATCATAAGCTTCAATAACATCGAATCCCTCAGGTTCTAAATAAATCTTTAACAACCGTTGAATATTAGGATCATCCTCAGCAACTAAGATCCGCACCATGAATTTATTCCTCCCATTTTTTATTCCATCATACCGCAATAATATGAACTATATATGAACGAATTTCCAATGTTGGAAATTTAAAAGCGAAGGATAAAAAAAGCCGATTGCTCAGCATAAGTATCGACGAATCCATACTTATGCCGAGCAATCGACAACAATTGTAGCTTTTCATTCACTGCGCATATGATTTTTCTGCCTTTTCATTAATCGTATAAGCATTCCAGCTGCAATAATCATCAACAAGCTGGAGATATATACAGCATTTGGAACAGCCATTACATCAGTTAGGGCACCGCCAAGCATAGGTCCGATGATCATAGCGGAAGCAAAAAGCATATTAAACAACGCGTACGCAGTCCCATATTCATCCCCATCGCCACCATTGTCATCTACAACTTTTCCTAATGCCGAAAGAGTGGGAGAAAGAGCAAAACCAGTTGCTCCTCCAAGCGCTATACCAGCGAATACTAGCACCCAAACAGATGTACTGATCACAAGAAACGGCAACGCTAACGCCATAAAAAATAAACCGATGATCATAATTTTATAGGGATCATATTTGCTAGAGAGCGATCCTGAAATCGGCGAAAATGCACCATAAGAAATGGTCATGACACCGAAAAACAAGCCGATTGCTTGCGCATCCATACTTAAATAGTTAGCGGCATACACTGGGAGCACAGGTTCTAGCATCGTTACAATTCCTTCACCGATCAAGATTACAGCTGCAATCCACCTGACTTCTTTCACTCTTAACAAGGAAAACGTTCCGCTTTGTGTTTTAGAAGGCGTACGTTTAGGTTCTTTTAATAAAAACAACGTCACAAGAAAAATAAACACATTGCACACAATCGTCACAAGAAACGGCAATTGATAACCACCGAGATTAAACAACCAGCCGCCAACAGGCGCACCAAGCAGCGTTCCTGCGGACACACCAGTTAACGCAAACCCCATAACGGGTCCTCTGCTTTTCCCTGGAAATAAATCGGCAAGCAAGGCAAAGCCCGCTGTCCATGATGCCCCTGCAGCCACGCCTTGTATAAAGCGAGCAATAATTAACATCCACATATGATCTGAGACAATAAATAATAACGTGGAAATAATAAGTGTGAAAATTCCTAGAAGCATGGGGATTTTTCGACCGATCTTATCCGATAATCGTCCCAAAAAAGGAGTGGCAATTAATAATCCTACAGCATATGTACTAAATAACACGCCCATCATCGTTGCTGTTGGTTGATACGTTTCATCAATATAAGGTGTAATCGGCACAAGTAAACTATACATGATCATATCTGTAAACAGCACAGCAATCACAAGGAAAAGCCCTGTCTTTTGCAGGTTTGTCCATTCTTTTTTCATTTGAATTTCTCTCCTATTTGTCTAGCTATTCATGAAAAAAACTTCCTGTACATAAGGAAGTTTTTTCAAATTAAATCAAGCAAGAAAAAGTAAATAAATGACGCCAATGGCGAAAAATCCTCCGCCCAGCACAAGTAGCACTTTTGCTAAAGTTTCCATCGCTTCACTACTCCCTTATCATAATAAAGCTGCGCCGATGACATAGGATAGACCGATAGAGATGACCATAGAGATAAATCCAACTGCCCGATTGTCTTTTTCAATCTCCTCATCAATTTTAAAGTGAGGCGTCAAAAATTCAAATATAAAGTAGCCTATGAGTAGAAGAAAGAAACCACATACACCCCATCCTACCATCGCAAGCAAAGAATCATTATGCAAAATGGAATGGCGAAAAACATTTGCAATCCCGAATATTTTCCCACCCGTGGCCATCGCAACAGCCATATTCCCTTTTTTTATTTCTTCCCAATTACGATACTTTGTCACAAGCTCAAACACAGCTAAAAATAAAATCACACAGACAATAACGACACTGATATATCCGGCAAGCTGAACGAAATTATTTTCCCAGAATCGGTTCATCCTCGCAATGTCCCTCCATTATGCATTACTTGAGCTCAACAACTGTTACACCGCTGCCTCCCTCTCCAGCTTCACCGAAACGGCTTCGTTTGACAGACCGATGATTTTTCAAAAATTCTTGTACACCTTTTCTTAAAGCACCGGTCCCTTTGCCATGAATAATGGACACACGAGAATAACCAGCAAGTAAGGCATCATCAATATACTTCTCCACTTTCAACAGAGCATCTTCATAACGCTCACCTCGAAGGTCAAGCTCGAGACTGACGTGAAAATCTCTGCCACGAAGAGTCGCTATCGGTTTCGGCTCGGCTTTTTTCTCTGACTTGATCCACTCTAAATCCGATTCCTCCACCTTCATTTTCATGATCCCCATTTGGACATGCCATTCCTTGTCCCCACTTTTTTCAATGAGGTGACCTTTTTGGCCAAAGCTTAACACCTTTACTTCATCCCCTGGGTTAAAGATGCGTTGCGTAGAAGTGGCTTTTTTCTTTTTCGGCTTCGCGGCTTCTGGAATCGCTTCCTCCAGGCGGCGCTTCGCTTCGATCAATTCATGCTCTTTAATGCCCGCTCGCTGTTCTAGTTGCAGCTTACGTAAATCTTTAATCACTTCTTCTGCTTCCGCTTTTGCTTGTTCTACAATAGCGGCCGCTTTTTCACGAGCTTTTTCCGCCAATTCTTCTTCATGAGCATAAAAATTTTGCATTTGCTTTTGCATATCTTGATGAAGCTTTTCTGCCATCTTTAAATAGTCGTGTGCTTCCTTCTCTTCTTCCTCCGCCTTTTTCCGACTTTGTTCAAGCGAGGCAATCATTTGATCGACTTCGTTCGTATCTGCTCCAATTAAGCTCCGAGCTTGATCAATAATATCGAGATTTAATCCAAGACGTTTGGAGATTTCAAAGGCATTACTTCGGCCTGGTACTCCAATTAATAATCGATACGTTGGGCTCAATGTTTCTACATTAAATTCCACACTCGCATTGATGACCCCTGCACGATTATAGCCATAAGCCTTTAACTCTGGATAATGGGTCGTCGCAATGACTCGAGCACCGCGATGATGGACTTTATCTAAGATGGAAATCGCAAGGGCCGCTCCTTCTTGAGGATCCGTTCCTGCCCCTAATTCATCAAAGAGAACTAAGCTTTCATGATCCACTTCTTGTAAAATATCGACGATGTTCACCATATGGGAAGAGAATGTACTTAAGCTTTGTTCAATCGACTGCTCATCGCCAATATCAGCAAACACGGACTGAAAGACAGCCGTTTCTGAACCATCAAGTGCCGGAATAGGCAGTCCTGCTTGCGCCATTAACGTTGTCAGTCCGACCGTTTTTAATGTCACCGTTTTCCCACCTGTGTTTGGTCCGGTAATCACAATCGTGTTAAAATCTTTTCCAAGCTCGATATCACTCGGCACCGCTTCCTCGATCGGCAAGAGTGGATGTCTCGCTTTATGCAAGCGAATGTAACCATTAGGATTCACATTCGGCTTCGAGCCTTTAATCGTCTTGCCATATTTTGCTTTCGTAAACATAAAGTCTAACTCACCGAGCAAGCCTGTTAAATGGTATAACTCTGATCCATGCAGTTCCACTTCCGCTGTTAGCTCGGTAAAAATCCGTTCAATTTCTAACGCTTCCTTTAGTTTCAATTCACGAACTTGATTGTTCATTTCCACCACAGATTCCGGTTCAACAAATAACGTTTGACCGGAAGAAGACTGATCATGAACGATCCCACCGTAATGACCACGGTATTCCTGCTTCACCGGAAGAACATAGCGATCGTTCCGAATCGTAATAATCGCATCCGAAAGCATCGTTTGTGCATTTTTTCCTCGAATCAGACTTTCAAGCTTGCTGCGAATGCGGCTTTCATTCGCTCGCAATTGCTGACGAATATGTCTTAAGGCGTCACTGGCTGAATCTAATACTCCTCCATGCTCATCGACCGCATGCTTAATTCGATGCTCAAGCGGAGTTAAGACAGGAATCATTTCCTCCTTTTCGGCAAGAATAGGTAATTGTTCTCCCTCTTCGATCAATCCAGTAATGAAATTTTTCATCATTCGACCAGCATAGATCGTGCTTGCAATTTGGACAAATTCCATTCCGTTGAGCATTCCACCAATTTGCGAGCGTTTCACATGTGGGCGAACATTATAAATGCCGCCAAGAGGAGCATGCCCTTTCATCCGCAGAACTTGAGCCGCTTCATCTGTTTCTTCCTGCAGACGAACTACTTCTTCATAAACAAGTGCCGGCATTAAAGACTCTGCTTGCTCTCTCCCTAGCGAAGACGCCGCGTGTTCAGCCAATTGTTGCTTAATTTTGTCAAACTCAAGGGTCGCTAATACTTTTTTATTCACGGAAAAAATTTCCTCCCATTATCTATTTAAAAAAGCTAAGAAATCTGCTTTACTGTACGTGTTGATGACCGTTTCTGGACGAAGCCATCCTTTTCGTCCAGCTTTCACACCAATATCCATAAAATCGAGATGCTCGATCGCATGAGCATCCGTATTGATCATCACCTTTACCCCGGCATCCTGTGCTTGACGAAGATGCTCAGCACATAAATCCAGTCGATGAGGATTCGCATTTAATTCAAGAGCTGTGTTCGTTTCCTTCGCCAGTTGAATCAGCATCTCCATATCCACATCATAGCCATCTCGGCGACCGATAATTCTGCCTGTTGGGTGAGCAATCAAATCAACATGTGGATTGCTTAACGCCGTTTTTAAACGTTCCATAATCACCTCTCGCGGCTGGGAAAAACTAGAATGAATCGAAGCAATCACAAAATCGAGCTCGCTTAATAACTCGTCATTATAATCTAATGTCCCATCTGGCAAAATATCCATTTCAATACCTGATAAAATTTCAATATCATCATATTTCTCGTTCAAACGTCGAATTTCTTCGTTTTGCTTTAATAGCCGTTCAATCGATAACCCATTAGCTACTTTTAAATAACGAGAATGATCTGTGATCGCCATATATTCATATCCTTTGGCCCGGCATGCCTCAATCATTTCTTCAATCGAATTGGCCCCATCTGACCATGTCGTATGCATATGAAGGTCGCCTTTCATCTGCTTCTCACTCAGCAAGCTTCCTTCTTCTGTGAATTGTTCAACCTCTGTGCCATCCTCTCTAATTTCAGGCGGAATCCATGGCAAACCAAAGTGATGGTAAAAATCCTCCTCAGAATGAAACGTTTTTGTTTCACCTGTTTCGTTATTTTCTACCCCATACTCACTTATTTTCTCTCCGCGATCTTTCGCTAGTTGACGCATGCGAACGTTATGGTCTTTCGAGCCAGTGAAATGATGAAGAGTAGAGGCAAATTCTGCTTCCGTCACGATTCGAAAATCAACAGAAACGTCCCATTCCCCATCGAGAACAACTGATACTTTTGTATCTCCACCAGCAATAATTTCTTTAATACTTGATAACTCCAACAGTTGCTCTTTCACTGTAGCGGCTTCTTTTGTAGCGATGATAAAATCTAAATCCTTGATCGTTTCCCGTAGACGACGCAAACTACCTGCTCGAGAAAGCTTGGCAATTTCTCTAATGGACGCTAGCTCTGCTTCAATCGACTCAGCTACGGTTAACATATAGGAAATCGGCAGTCGTTCTGGTCGCTGTCCTACTTTAGCAATCGAAGCCAAAATCTTCTCTTCTGTTTTTGCCCCAAAACCAGCGAGACCTCTGACAAGATTGCTTTCACACGCCGCTTTTAATTCATCAACATTGGTAATTTGAAGTTCCTTATATAGCTTGGCAATTTTCTTCCCACCAAGTCCCGGAAGTTGCAGCAACGGAATCAGGCCCGCTGGCACCTCTTCTTGAAGCTCCTCTAAAACGGTCGATTGACCGGTTTCTCGATATTCTTCAATCACCGCAGCGGTCCCTTTCCCAATCCCCGCAAGCTTCGTTACATCATCAATTTCGGTTAAACTTCTTTCATCATTTTCTAAGGCAGCGGCCGCCTTGCGAAACGCTGATATTTTAAAAGGATTATCGCCTTTTAGTTCCATGTATATCGCGATTTTCTCTAATAAACGAATAATGTCTTTCTTATTGATCATAATTTGTCACCATGCTTTCCAAATGACTATCTTCCTTATATACTAGCAGAAAAGCTAGATAAAATAAAAACTTCTCTACTAAAAAGAGAAGTTGTTCACATAACCCATTAGATCAAATGTTCTTAACGCTTCCGATAAATATGGCGTATCATAAAGGATATAGTTGGAAATCGTTGATTGAGCAATCATATCTTGTACTCCATTCCCTGCAAAAAGGGCACCAATATAAAGCAAAACGAACAAAACGAGGTAAACTTCTGCAAACCCAAGAAGTCCTCCGCCAATTTTATTCACTTCCTTTATAATAGGAATTTGTGCGATGATATTGATGAAAGAAGCAAAGAGCGATAACGCAACTTTCACAACGAAAAACACCAAGATAAAAGCGATCGTCCCATAATAAAACGATTCAAAATGAGTTGGGATATATTGAAACACGGGCGTATCCTCAATCGGCGGCATCGGAATCCATTGTAGCTTTGGTGCCACTTGTTCGCGCATCAAAATCGCCACAATGGCCGCAACAATCGAACTGACCATATGGAATATTTGCAAAATAAAGCCGCGTTTTAATCCTATCGCAATCCCTGCTAATAAAAATATAAATAAAATGATATCGATCATAGAAGTCAACCCTTTAATTTTTTTAGTTCTTCTTTCAACTGTTCCACTTCTTCTTGAAGCTTTAAATACTCATGGATGGTATTTACAGCCGTTAGTACAGCAATTTTATTTAAATCTAGCATTGGATTCTTTACGCTAATCTCACGCATTTTCTCGTCTACCATATTGGCCACTTCACGAATATGGCTTTTCGATTCTGTACCGACAATAGTATAATGATGTCCATGTATTTCTACTGTAATCCGAGTTTTTTCTTTATCTTGCAATTTGAGTGGCCTCCATTCTAAAGAATCCTAACTGTTATCATACCACGAGTATTATTACGTGAAAAGTCGAAAGCATAAAGGAGCGTTCCAATTGAATCATACTGTATTAAAAGTAACTGACCGTACTCTTGAAGAGATGAAGAAGCATTACGCAGGGAGTGCTACTGGAAAATTACCTACGGGAGCTGTATTCTCTGCGAAAACGACCAATTGTTCCATCACAGGCTACCGCTCTGGCAAAGTATTATTTCAAGGAACGGGAGCTGGTACTGAAGCCGCCCGCTGGAGTGGTGAAACAACCGCCGCTCCAAGCAAAAAAAAGAAAACAGCAGCGAACACACTACCAGCTGGCTTTCACTCGCTGTCAGTGATTGGCAGCGATGAAGTGGGAACGGGCGATTACTTCGGCCCCATTACTGTTGTTGCGGCATTTGTGAAAAAAGAGCAAATTGCCCCTCTCCAAGCGATCGGTGTCCAAGACTCCAAAAACTTAACCGATTCGCAAATTATCAATCTAGCGAAGCAAATCGTCAAAACCGTTCCTTATAGTTTGCTCATTTTAAAAAATGAAAAATACAATGAACTGCAAATGCAAGGGATGTCACAAGGGAAAATTAAAGCATTGCTTCATAATCAAGCACTCATCAAGCTACACGAAAAAGTCTCACCTGACCGACCAGAAGCTGTGCTGATTGACCAATTTGCTGAAAAAACAACGTATTACCGTTACTTAAAAGAACAAAAACGAATTTTCCAAAAAAACGTCTATTTCAGCACAAAAGGAGAAAGTGTTCATCTCGCTGTAGCCGCCGCTTCGATCATTGCTCGCTACGCGTTTGTCAAAGAAATGGACAAACTGAGTAAAGAAGCCGGTTTTACTATTCCAAAAGGAGCAGGCAGTCAAGTCGATGTCGCTGCCGCCCGCCTCATTCAAGAAAAAGGCGAGGAGGCCCTCCTTCACTTCACCAAACGGCATTTCGCCAATACTGAAAAAGCGAAGCGACTGAGCAAGCGAATCTAAATATGACGGGAGCTGAATTCTTTTAGTCTCCTATGCTTATCTTTGATCAGCACTAACACGAAAAAGCACTTCCACCAATACAACGGGGAAGTGCTTTTTTCGGTTAGCTTCGTAATTCTGCACCAGCTTTTTCTTTTAATGCCTCGAGAACACCGTTGTGGACTTTGACCACTTCTTCGTCCGTGAGTGTTTTCGCTGGATCTGAGTATGTTAATGTGAAAGCAACAGATTTCTTACCTGGTTCCATATGCTCCCCTTCATATAGGTCAAATACGCGAACCCCTTTCAACAACTCGCCGCCCGCTTCTTGAATCACCGCTTGTAGTGATCCGGCTTCTATTTGGCGATCAACAACAAGTGCGATATCACGAGTAATCGATGGGAAGCGTGGAATTGGCTCGTAAGCAACCGCCTCTTTTTTCGCTCCAGACAGCAAGCTCAATTTCAATTCAAAGACATATGTTTCTTTAATATCGAGATCTTTCGCTTGCTGAGGATGCACTTGACCGACAAATCCGATAAACTGCCCATCTAATTCAATAGCAGCTGTACGTCCTGGGTGCATACCAGCCATTTCTGCTTTTTTATAGGCGATGCGTTTTTCTAAGCCAAGTCGAGCAAATAGACCTTCTAGTACTCCTTTAGCTACGAAGAAGTCGACAGCTTTCTTTTCTCCTTGCCATGCATGTTCTTCCCATAGTCCCGTGATGGCACCAGCTACATGTTCTTCTTCAGAAGGCAATTCACCCTCTGCTTCTTTTAAGAAAACAGAACCGGCTTCATAAAGAGCCAATGAGTCGATTTGACGTGCATTGTTATAAGCAAGCACTTCAAGCAATTGAGGAACAAGACTTAAGCGTAAGAATGCACGCTCTTCACTCATCGGCATCGCTAAAGCAACCGGCTCACGAGTTTCTAATGCATATTGTGTCGCTTTTTTCTCGCTTGTTAAAGAATAAGTGATCGCTTGATTTAAGCCTGCCCCTTCTAAATAACGGCGAACGACGCGGCGTGTTAATTGATAATCCGTTAATCTGCCTGGTTTGGACTCGCCTGTTGGCAGCGTTGTTGGCAAATGATCGTAACCATACATACGCGCCACTTCTTCCACTAAATCTTCAGGGATCGTGATGTCGCCGCGGCGAGTAGGAACTGTCACGATGAATTCACCGTTGTCCGTTTTCACTTCAAACTGCAAACGACGGAAAATATCTTCCACCTCGGATACTTGTAACTCTGTACCAAGGACACGATTCAATTTTTCCATTGTGATCGAAACGACTTTCGGCTCTGCCGCCATTTCTCCTGCTACGACGCGGCCAGAAAGTACTTCTCCACCAGCTAGTTCCACCATTAATTGAGCCGCACGGTCAGCGGCTGCTTGCACACGATTCGGATCGACACCTTTTTCAAAACGAGCACTCGCTTCTGAACGGAGGCCATGATCTTTAGACGCTTGGCGAACACGCTGGCCGTCAAAATACGCAGATTCGATCAGAACCATCGTTGTATCTGCTTGCACTTCAGAATTGGCTCCACCCATCACACCAGCAATCGCTACTGGCTCTTGGCCGTTTGTGATCACTAAATGCTCAGCTGATAGTGTACGCTCAGCATCATCAAGTGTGACGATTTTTTCGCCTTCATTCGCACGGCGAACGACGATTTCTTTTGAGCCTAGACGATCATAATCAAAGGCATGAAGTGGTTGGCCGTATTCTAATAAAATATAGTTCGTAATATCAACCACATTATTGTGCGGACGAATACCGGCAGCCATTAGTCGTGTTTGCAACCAAAGTGGAGATGGAGCGATTTTAACATTTTTAACGACGCGTGCGATATACATTGGGTTATCTTCCTTCGCATCAATACGAATTTGGATATGATCCTCTGCCTTTTCACTCACTTCGCTCACTTCAGTCGTAGGAAGCTTAACGTTTGTGCTAAGAATCGCCGCTACTTCATAAGCCACCCCTAACATGCTTAAGCAATCTGAGCGGTTTGGCGTTAACCCAAGCTCTAACACTTCATCATCTAAATTTAGTTGTTGAAGGGCATCTTCACCTGGTGTCACATCAGTCGGGAAGACGAAAATTCCTTCTGCAAATTCTTTCGCCACTAGCTTGCTTTCGATGCCCAGCTCTTGCAACGAGCAAATCATCCCATGCGATGCTTCACCGCGTAGCTTCGCTTTTTTAATTTTAAAATTACCAGGAAGAACAGCTCCGACTTTTGCTACAACAACCTTTTGTCCTTTATCGACGTTTGGTGCTCCGCAAATAATTTGCACAGGCTCTTCCTCACCCACATCGACTAAACATTTATTTAATTTATCCGCATTAGGATGTTGTTCACGCTCAAGCACATGACCAACGACGACATTTTTAATCCCTTCGCCAAGGTGCTCAACACTTTCTACTTCAATTCCGCTACGGGTAATTTTTTCTGCTAATTCTTTTGCTGGCATTCCGCCAAGATCAACGTACTCACTCAGCCATTTATATGAAACGAACATATTCTTTTTCCCCTCCTAATTATTCATGTACCGAAAATTGTTTTAAAAAGCGAAGATCATCTGTGTAGAAAAGACGAATATCATCGATGCCGTATTTCAACATCGCAATTCGTTCCGCTCCAATTCCGAAAGCAAAGCCAGTATATTTTTCAGAATCATAACCAGCCATTTCAAGCACGTTCGGATGCACCATGCCTGCTCCTAACACTTCAATCCAGCCAGTATGTTTACAAATATTGCAGCCTTTGCCGCCGCACATACAGCTGACATCGACTTCAACGGATGGCTCAGTGAACGGGAAGAAGCTTGGGCGCAAACGAATTTCACGATCCTCACCAAACACTTTCTTCATAAATGTTTCAAGCGTGCCTTTTAGGTCGCCCATGCTAATATTTTCATCGACCGCAAGACCTTCAATTTGCATAAACTGATGGGAGTGTGTCGCATCATCGTTGTCGCGGCGGAAGACCTTTCCTGGACAAATGATTTTAACCGGGCCTTTTTCTGTATTTTTTTCCATTGTTCGCGCTTGAACTGGAGACGTATGTGTACGAAGCAAAATGTCTTCTGTAATATAGAAAGAATCCTGCATATCACGTGCTGGATGGCCTTTCGGAAGGTTCAGCGCTTCAAAGTTATAGTAATCCTTTTCTACTTCTGGTCCTTCTGCCACGGAATACCCCATGCCAATAAATAAATCTTCAATTTCTTCTACTACTCGTGTCAGCGGATGATGATTACCCGTTTTTACTGGGCGGCCTGGAAGCGTAATATCCACTGTTTCCTTTGCTAGTTGTTCCTGAATGGCTTGTTGCTCTAATGTCGTTTGCTTTGCTTCAATCGCTGAAGCAATTGCTCCGCGCACCTCATTCGCGAGCGCCCCCATTTTCGGACGTTCTTCTGCTGATAATTTTCCCATGCCTTTCAATACTTCTGTCACAGGTCCCTTTTTTCCTAAATAAGCGACACGAACGTCATTCAGCTGTTTTAAATCGGCGGCTGTTTCAATTTGAGTCAGCGCCTCTGTTTGTAATTGCTTTAATTGCTGTTCCACAGTGTAATTCCTCCTTTTTTTCTTGGCAAAAAGCGGTTAGGTATAGTAAACACAAAAAAGCCCCGTCTCCCGAAAAGGGACGAGGCTTTGGTCGCGGTACCACCCTTATTAACATGCATCACACATGTTCACTTCATTGATGTAACGGTTCTTCACCGGGGCATCTTTACGCATATGACGGTCCTGATGCCAGCTCAAGAGGTGAACTTCGCTTACCGTTTCATAAAAGTGCTTTCAGTCTTCGGCACTTTCTCCCTGAAAAAAACAACGTAAACTACTCTTCTCTATCATTGCCTTTTGCCTTATATAATTTGTTCTTATTATAGTACATTTTCACTCAAAAGTTCAAACGTTTTTCAATAAATGCTTAAAATGATACAGCAAGATACCAGCCGCAACCGCCACATTTAGCGATTCACTGCTGCCGTATATCGGAATAAACACATTGCTTGTCGTCTCTCCTAACAGCGCCTCGTTCACACCACTGCCTTCATTACCAACAAGGAGAGCAAAGGAATCTTGTACTTCCGCTTCCCGATAATCAGTCGCTCGCTGTAAAGACGTGCCTAATACCGGAATTTGTTGATTTTTTAATTGTTGAATCGCTTCATCTAGAGGCATTTGAATCAGAGGTACATGAAAATGACTTCCTTGTGCTGATCGAAGCACTTTCGGATTATATGGATCGGCACAGCCCGCCCCTAAAATCACGCCATCGATACTAGCTGCATCAGCTGTACGGATCATCGTTCCAATATTTCCTGGGTCTTGAACAGCATCGATCAATAAATACGTACGACCCGATAAGGAGTCAGGCAATTGGCGTTTACGACAAACCGCAAACACACCTTGATTCGTTTCCGTATCCGCCAGCTCCTTCGCAATTTCCGCTGTTATAATCGTCATTTCCACACCATCGACATTCCAATGTGCCGGTAAGGATAGATCTTCTGAAGCGATTAATTCCACCATTTCTTCTTTATGCTTCAAAGCTTCCTCGACCAAATGGAGCCCTTCCACCAAATAAAGTCCGGTTTTCTCTCGCTCTTTCTTCAAAAGCAACTTTTTCCACTGCTTCACCTGAGCATTTTTCGCTGATTGAATAAACTTCACTTCTTTCGCTCCTTTATAGGGGACAGACCCCCTTTTCGCTTTTTCGTTTCATTATAGCTTATTTTTTTCGCATATTAAATGGAAGAACAGGAGAAAGTAATATGGACAATGGTGAAAAGGAGCGATTTTGATGAACTTTAATTTAAGAGAAGCGGTTTTAAACAATGTTACTGGCAGTTCCCAGCAGCAATTAGAGCAAACGATTGTTGATGCCATCCAGCGAAATGAAGAGAAAATGCTTCCAGGTCTCGGTGTGCTATTTGAAGTGTTTTGGCAGCACGCGGACGCGCAAGAGAAACAACATATGCTACAAACCCTTGAAAACGGATTGAAATAAAAAGGATAAAAACGATTCAGAGCAACTACTCTGGATCGTTTTTTAATTTGAATGTGACGATAAAATTCTATTAACTTTGAGTCTCCATTGGCTCTTCACATGAATATAGTGTTGATGTATCCCAATAAAAAAGGAAAGGATGAAACGTTATGTCTGCACCTGAACTACCAAGTAATATAGATATAAGCCGTCAGGAAGCGATCAATTTATTATTAGCTTCGGTTGCCTTGGAGGAGCTGGCTCTCGCTCACGTAGTAAATGCAGAAGCGGAAAAAATTCAAAAGGTGGTGGGTACCCTTCCTCCCCATCTCACACATCCGCCTTCTGTACAAGATTTAATCAACATTAATAAAAGTGTGCAGAACACATTAAAAAAAGTCATCGCCAAAGAGTTGATACTATTATTCAAATTAGAAGAAATCACAAAGATTCCTGAACATGATTAGATCACAACACCCCCTACACGATCACGTGTAGGGGGTGTTGGTTATTAAAGGGGAAGGAGATCGCGCTTCATTCAATTACCAGAAGAATATTTGTACAAGTTCTTTTCAATTTGGTTGTTTGTCCGTGTCCGTTCTCTCTTCAAACGAATATAGTACTGATGTAAGACCAAAAAATTTTGAAAGGATGAAAAACATGTCAAAACCAGATTTATCGGGTAACTTATTTATCGAACGTAATGACGCCATCAATTTATTGTTAGCATCTGTTGCATTAGAAGAAATTGCTCTTGCTCACGTCGTCAATGCGGAAGCAGAAAAAATTCAAAAGGTGGTGGGTACCCTCAATCCCCCTATGACATCCACGCCTTCTGTACAAGATTTAATCGACATTAACAAAAGTGTAGAGAGAACATTAGAAAAGGTCATCGCGAAAGAATTAGTCTTATTATTCAAATTGGAACAGATTTTGGAAATTCCTGAGCAACCTCCTGGACCACCTGTAACAGGCTGTTCGTGCTCTGCTTTCTTTAATCAAGGAGACATTAGCGCTGTCTCAAATAGAACCGGTTCAGATGTTCAAGGAAAAGCTGATCCTCTACGTCTCCGTTTCTGTGATCCTTGTGATAATCCTAAATTTAATGAAGTTTTACTGCACTTTAACGCAAACGATCCTAACGAGGAGGACTTTACATTTAATGGATTTGTCACAAAAATAAATGCATGTGATCCAGATGCTAATACAATCGACCTAGATGGAGCCGGAGAAATTAATGGCGTACCTACTACCTTCCATTTAACAATTGCGAACGACCTAAGTGGTAACCAAGTCATCACATTCACTTTTACGCCAGTTGGAGGCTCTCCATTCACAGTAATACTTTCTCCTACTTCATCTAACCCAGATCAACGAGTAGATCTCAAACCGTGTGACCAGTAAATACCTGCTTAATAAAAATGGGACCTGCGCTTTTATAGCGCAGGCTTCTCCTTCTCAATAAAAGGACAGTAAATGGAAAGCCAAGTGGTCGCTGGATCATTGTTAAACCGATGAGAACAAGAAAATAACGCTCGCCGTTTTTTGTACCACTGCTGATTTTCTTCTAACAACTCGTATAGTTCCTTTCGTTCCTCCGTTGTGAGCGATAAAGAATTGACGATCAGGTAAAGTTTAGACATACTCTCACCTAACGTATCAGGCTGCTCTAAAGGGGAATTTAAATACGCTTTGCCTGATTGTTCAAAATACGCGAGAACACGTTTATTTTTTTTAAATAATACTTTTTGTAATTGAGCGATTTCTGCACAAATCGAGGTAGCTAAGTCTTTTATCGCGTCGTTTTCTATCTCTACACATTGTTCAGCTTTCGCTAATAAAACCAAGGCTGATACAAAAGCAGATAAGGCTTCATCACCCACAATCATCGCATGAGAAAATGTGTGCTCATGATGCTTTTCACAAGCTAGCATGGATGGTGCCCTTTACCTTTACATGTCATGCAGTGGCATTTGCTGTGATGGATTGGAATCAACTCCATCACACTTTCTAGTTTTTTAAGCAACAACCATTCTTTCATGACAACGGTTTCGATTAGACTCTGAACAGATTTATTAAACTTGATGATCTCGTGGTTATTAGGATCCGTTGGAAAGTCCAAACACTCGCCGACAAAAGCTTGAATTTTTTCCGCTTCCGCATTGAGGATGTGAGATAAAGCAATTTCTTCAAGAGCAATCGATTCTAATAAATCAATAATAACTTCATTTTTATCTGGACGATGGGGTTCCTTTGGGATGGACGGCATACTCATAATGATTTCACTCCTTTTTCGGATTCTCTAATCAGTGTATTAATCATCCGAAAAATAAGTTCCTTCCCTCCCCTTTTTTTACTTGTCTTCTCTTTCGTCGTAAGCAACTAATACAATGTTTTCATCCATTTCATGACGCAATTCTTTTTCTAAAGATTGGATCTTTTTTAGTTGATATTCATTCAGTGAAGCAATCGGATAATTATTTTTCATGACAAATCACTCCTTTTTAATATTAGTTTCACCTTTTTTACTTGTGTTATGCTTATGTATTTATTCCATAGGTAACTGGCCACTAGACACTCATCTAATAGCCAGGTTTGTTTTGTTTTGCTTTACTAGCCACCATAACCATATCCCGGATAATGTGGGTAATGATGATGATGATGGTGATAAGGGTAGTGTGGATAGTACGGATAGTATGAGTGATAAGGATAGTACGGGTAATATGATGGTCTAGGCCTTGGGTACGGGTAATAATAAGGCGGCTGTCTCTCATCCATATTGTCAAAAGGTTCTTGTTCATCAAAACGTTGATTCCACATAGCAATCTTCCCTCCTTTACATGTTATTGATATTCTTTCGTCTCTTTTGACTTAATAAAAACCTCCGTATCCATATCCATAGTACGGGTATGGATATGGGTATCCATAATAAGGAGGATATAACGAACTAGCTAACAATCCACCAGCAAACCCACCTAAGAACGGAGCTCCGAATCCAAAGCCAAATGGACTGCCGAAACCAAAGCCAAATGGACGACCAAACCCAAACGGTCTACCGAATCCAAACCCAAACGGCCTTCCAAAACCAAACCCTGGTCTGCCAAATCCAAACCCAAACGGCCTTCCAAAACCAAATCCTGGTCTGCCGAATCCAAACCCAAATGGACGACCAATAATTCTTTCATCTGTCTCTCTTATATCTTGTTCTACTCCATGAGGTATAACTGCCAAGTTATTATTCATTGTAAGCAATCTTCCTTTCCATCTTAGTTAAAAACTTCCCCTTTCCATTAACATCCTATGCATTTGATCCGAAGAGGGCGATTGCCTTTCTTAAAAATAGGTAATAACCTAATAAAAAAACGACTCTCCATTACAGAGAATCGCTTGTTTATTTTAATGTGAAAGACTTATACATAAAAAATCCCATCGTACTGAACATAACACCTAAAAAGATTGGAAGCTCCCATATACCAAGACCGAAGCTATTTCCATGAGCTACTTGTACACTTTGATAACTTCCTAATACCATGAAAATGATGATTTCCGTTTTAATCACATTGAGCATCATTCGCGAGTTACGATATTGAGACTCCACATTTTCTTCTGTTAAACCGCTATAATTGTATAGATGAGGCACTCTTTCTAATAAAGTAAGTCCGCCCCATAAAAGAGATGCTATAATTGGCAAAAACCAAATCATTCCCTTGCTTCCCCAGCCATCAACCTCTCCTGTAATCCCAAAATGAATGGGCACTTGATTCGACAAATCTCCCCATTGAATGAATAAATAGATGACGTTAATCATAAGCAACAGCAAAGATACAATGGTAGAGATCTTTTCAAGGATAGTTTGTGGGATCTTTAATACCGGTTGATTTTTTAATGTCATATTTTCCCCTTTTTTTATGACAAAGTATGTTTAAACACAAAACTAACTTTGTCGTAGTTCATTTTTTCTTCGTAAAAACGGTGAGCGTCGATCCGTTGTAAACCCGAAGATAATGCGACGCTTTCATAACGATGCGCTTTTGCCCATTCATGAACATGTGTAAGTAATTTCTCCCCATAGCCTTTAGAACGCTGGTCGGCAGCTGTCACTAAGTCACACACCCAAACAAAGCGACCATAATAAAGCGTGATCATTGGTTTAAAACCAATGACAGCAACTATTTCTTCATCACTACATAACACAAACATTTTGTATTGATCTTTTCCCTGTGCTTCTAATACCAAATCAAGATACATCTGTTCATCTAAATGAGTTCGAAGCTGATTCATTACGGGATAAGCACTCATTATTTCCTCTTTCGTTACCAGTTCTTTAACGATTGAATTCCCCAATACAAATCCCCCTTTTCCGTTTTCATCCATCTTTGTTGATGATATCAAAAAGGCAAACAAACCTTAAATATTTTAATAGAATCTGACTATATCTATTTCGTGAACTTAGCAAATATAATTGTGCTAACCTTGATATAAGTTCATAAAAAAAGCGTGAAAAGCAAATGAATTTGCTTTTCACGCTGAAGAACACCTTCCGCTCTTCTTAGTCAAACGTAATTTTATTAACAGTATCTCGGTCTAGACGAAGGATGACTTCTCCGATAAGTTTGACGGCGTTTTCATAGTCATCGCGGTGAAGCATCGCTGCATGCGAGTGGATGTAGCGTGTCGCAATCGTTACGGATAGACTTGGAACACCACCTGCTGTGACGTGGATCGCGCCTGAATCAGTGCCTCCACCAGCCATTGAGTCAAATTGGTATGGGATGTTCAGTTCATCCGCCACGTCTGTCACAAAGTCACGAAGACCTTTATGAGATACCATCGATGCATCATACAGAATAATTTGTGGACCTTTGCCCATTTTACTCATCGCTTCTTTTTCAGAAATACCTGGCGTGTCTCCAGCAATCCCGACATCCACACCGAAAGCGATATCCGGTTTAATCGTTTGAGCTGCTGTTTTAGCCCCGCGCAACCCAACTTCTTCTTGTACCGTTCCTACTCCATACACGACATTTTTATGCTGTTTATCCTTCACATATTTCATGACGTCGATCGCAATCGCACAACCAATGCGGTTGTCCCATGCCTTCGCTAACAACATTTTTTCATTGTTCATCACGGTGAATTCAAAGTAAGGTACGACCATGTCCCCTGGACGAACGCCCCATTCCATCGCTTCTTCTTTGCTCGATGCCCCAATATCAATAAACATATCTTTAATCTCTACCGGTTTTTTACGGGCTTCTGGTGATAAAATGTGTGGAGGCTTTGAGCCCATGATACCAGTGACATCCCCTTTTCTCGTTACAATCGTCACGCGCTGAGCCAGCATGACCTGACTCCACCAGCCGCCCACTGTTTGAAAACGAAGGAAGCCTTTGTCATCAATTTGTGTAATCATGAAGCCGACTTCATCTAAGTGACCAGCCACCATGATTTTTGGTCCATTTTCATCGCCTGCTTTTTTGGCAATTAAGCTACCTAAATGATCTGTTGTTACTTCATCTGAAAGCGGCTCTATGTATTTTTTCATGACAGCGCGCACTTCACGCTCATTTCCGGGAATCCCCTTAGCATCTGTCAGTTCTTTCAGCATCATTAATGTTTCGTCCATTTTTGGCATGGAAAAACCCCCTTTATAAAAATTATGTATCCGTTTTCAGTATACGCAATTTTGCTTAAATATTCAAAATTTCCGTTTAATATCCTTGCTGTTGGCGTTGATAGTTGACTTCATTTTTAGCGACATAAGCTTCTTCTACTTCCTGTGCAGTAAAATCAAGCAAACGTCCCAGGGCAAAATAGTCGTTCAATAGCTTTTGATACGTCTTGAGTGACTTGTCCTGTTTAAACTGAAGAATCGTTTCATATAAATGAAGAAACTGTTCTGTTTGCGTCTGTGCCGAACTTGTTTCAACTAACGTCACTTGTGGCTCAAAGCTTAGCTTCAGTCCAAGCGATAAAATAAAGTGCACACCATCCACAAACTCTTCTAAAATCACCTCGCGTTCGCTTGGTCCTTTCTGGCTCCAAAATTTAAAACAGCGCGTTTCATTGGCGAGTTCCCCTACTTCTACAAGTAATGCCAGCACTTTTTGATCAAATAAATCGGCATTTTCTAAACCACGCTCTCTTTCAATATATCCATCAAGCGCCTTTTGCATATCAAATAGTTTCGATAAATTCATCTTTATCATTCCTTTCTAGTTTCATTTTTATGAAAGTTATATTAAATGGTATTGTTTAACAAACCCCTTATGAAAAATAAGCTAGCAGACCAAGGTCGATGATCGCCAATAATGGCATACCGTATTTAAATGCAGCATGCTTCGTTTTATGACGATGCGTCTGCATAGCTACCCAGCTACCAACGGCTCCCCCAGTGAACGCTAACAGCCATAAGGTCAGTTCACTCGTCCTCCAAGCTCCGCGTTTTGCTTTCCTCTTATCGTTTGCCATCACCGCATAACTAAGGACATTGATGAGAACAAAATAAATAAACAAATTGGACCTCCTCCTAGATCGATTTTATCAAACATTTCACTTTTCAGAAATTGCCGTACTTTTTACTCATTTAGTGTGCCCGATTGCTGAGCCTGCTCTTGTTTTTACAGAGTCAGTAACCTTTTTTACTGGATCGCGAGGCTCTTTTACGGAATCAGGAGCCTCTTTTGATGAATCGCGGGAACCTTTTACTGAATCCTTCGCTTTCATCCAATAAAAAATCAGACACGCTGAAGCGGTCTGATTTTAGTCGATTATTATTTGTTTAATTGAGCTTTTGCAGCGTCTGCAAGTTGAGCAAATGCTTTTTCATCGCTAATTGCTAAGTCAGCAAGCATTTTGCGGTTCACTTCGATTTCAGCAAGCTTTAAACCGTGCATTAAACGGCTGTAAGAAAGACCGTTCATGCGAGCTGCTGCATTGATACGAGTGATCCAAAGCTTACGGAAGTCACGTTTTTTCTGGCGACGATCACGGTAAGCATATTGTAAAGATTTCATTACTTGTTGGTTGGCAACTTTATATAAACGGTGTTTAGCACCGAAAAAACCTTTTGCTAATTTAAGAACTTTTTTACGACGTCTGCGAGTTACTGTTCCGCCTTTTACGCGTGGCATAATATTTCCCTCCTATAATGGTTCCTAGTCTTACTTAAGATTGTCTAACATATGACGAATGCGTTTGAAATCGCCTTTAGATACAAGAGTTCCTTTGCGAAGCTTACGTTTCTGTTTTGTAGATTTGTTGGCAAATAAGTGACTTGTATAGCCATGAGAACGTTTTAATTTACCAGAACCTGTTTTTTTGAAACGCTTAGCTGAGCCGCGGTGGGTTTTCATTTTTGGCATTTGTAATTCCTCCTCAAACTTATTGCTTTTCGTTTTTAGGTGCTAAGATTAAGAACATACTGCGACCATCCATTTTTGGTTTAGTCTCAACAGTAGCCACTTCCTCACAATCTTTTGAAAAACGCTCAAGAACGCGTTGTCCAATCTCCTTATGAGTAATCGCACGTCCCTTGAAGCGGATCGAAGCTTTCACTTTATCCCCTTTTTCAAGGAATTTGATGGCATTGCGAAGTTTCGTATTAAAATCATGCTCTTCAATCGTCGGGCTAAGACGAACTTCTTTAAGACTAATGATTTTTTGATTTTTACGAGCTTCTTTCTCTTTCTTCTGCTGTTCAAATTTAAACTTTCCGTAGTCCATGATACGAGCTACTGGCGGTTTCGCATTTGGAGCAACAAGCACAAGATCAAGATTAACGCGTGAAGCAATTTCGAGCGCATCGAATTTTGATTTAATTCCTAACTGCTCGCCATTTTGGTCAATGAGACGGACTTCACGGGAACGAATTCCCTCGTTTACAAACATATCTTTGCTAATAATTAGCCACCTCCAAGGTTTAATAGAATACACGTATATTTACGAATACACATTAACGTCAACTGTTTAAAGGCAATAAAAAATGCGGGTACATAAGCATACCCGCATTGAAACAGCCATAAACCGGCCATTAATCATTACATTCAAACCTGCCAACTGCTTGGGCGCGTCAATCAGGTGAGAAGCGGGTGCTTCTGCTTGTGTATTCTGTTCACCTTAGTAACTATAACATAATGAACCACTTTCGTCAATTCATTATGATCAACAAAAATTATATTAACAAAGCTTGAACAAAAGATCAAGGATTTTTTTCGAATTAGCCTTTTTTCGCTTCTTTCTTAATCATTTCTAAGAATTCGTCAAAAGCAATTGTTTCTGATTTTTGTTCTCCATACTTACGAACATTGACGGACTTTGTTTCAATTTCTTTATCACCAACAACCAGCATGTAAGGTGTTTTTTGAATTTGTGCTTCACGGATTTTGTAACCGATTTTTTCATCACGATCATCAAGTTCCGCACGAACGCCCGCTGCACGTAAACTTTCTTGCACTTCCTTTGCATAATCAAAATGAACGTCAGCAGAAACTGGAATGACTTGTACTTGGATTGGTGATAACCAAGTTGGGAATGCCCCTTTGTATTCTTCAATTAAGAAGGCAACGAATCGTTCCATTGTTGATACAACACCGCGGTGAATAACAACCGGACGATGCTGTTTACCATCTTCACCGATGTATGTTAAATCAAAACGTTGTGGTAATAAGAAATCCAGCTGAGCTGTAGATAAAGTTTCCTCTTTACCTAACGCTGTTTTCACCATTACATCCAGTTTTGGACCGTAGAATGCCGCTTCTCCCTCTGCTTCGTAGTAATCAAGTCCAAGTTCATCCATTGCCTCTTTTAACATGCCTTGTGCTTTTTCCCACATTTCATTGTCATCGAAATATTTCTCTGTATCCGCCGGGTCGCGGTAAGATAAACGGAAAGAGTAATCATTCAAATCAAAGTCTTTGTATACTTCAAGAATTAATTCAACTACACGCTTCAGCTCTTCTTTAATTTGATCTGGACGGACAAAAATATGAGCATCATTCAATGTCATTCCGCGTACACGCTGTAATCCTGAAAGCGCACCTGACATTTCATAGCGATGCATCGTGCCTAGTTCCGCAATACGGATCGGCAATTGACGGTATGAATGAATGCCGTTTTTATAAATCATCATATGATGCGGACAGTTCATCGGACGAAGGAATAGCTGCTCATTGTCCATTTCCATCACCGGGAACATACTGTCTTGATAATGGTCGAGGTGACCACTTGTTTTATACAGCTCGATACTTCCCATTACCGGTGTATAGACGTGATTGTAGCCAAGACTTTCTTCTTTATCTACAATATAGCGCTCAACAATGCGGCGAATCGTTGCTCCTTTTGGCAGCCACACTGGCAACCCTTGCCCAATTTTTTGTGAAGTCATGAATAAGTTTAACTCTTTACCAATTTTACGATGGTCACGCTCTTTCGCCTCTTCAAGCATTTGCAAATGGTGTTTCAATTCTTCTTTTGTAAAGAACGCTGTACCGTAAATACGTTGAAGCATTTTGTTATTGCTGTCTCCGCGCCAGTAAGCTCCGGCAATGCTTAATAGCTTAAATTCTTTGATTTTGTTTGTTGAAGGAACATGAACGCCGCGGCAAAGATCGATAAAGTCGCCTTGCTCATACATTGTCACTGTTTCTTCTTCAGGAATCGCACCGATCAGTTCAATTTTGTATTCATCGCCAATTTCTTCATAAAACTTCAGCGCTTCATTGCGGCTCACTTCTTTGCGAACGACTTCAATGTTTTCGCCAATAATTTTCTTCATTTCCTTTTCAATCTTCGGTAAATCTTCTGGCGTGATCGATTCCTCTAGGTCGATATCATAATAAAATCCACCTTCAATCACTGGACCGACACCTAACTTCACATTTTCTGCTCCATATATGCGTTTAATCGCTTGAGCCATTAAATGCGCTGTGCTGTGACGTAAAATTTCTAACGCATCTTTATGATCAGGTGTCACAATTTCTAAACTGCCATCTTCTTCGATTGCTGTGCGTAAATCAAATAATTGGCCACTCACTTTACCAGCTAATGCTTTCTTTTTTAGTCCTGGGCTAATGGATTGGGCAATTTCTTCTGTCGTTGTTCCTTTAGAAAACTCCTTGATGGACCCATCAGGGAATGTAATTTTCATCATATCAGACATTATTTCCAGCTCCTTCTTTTTAGTAAAAAATTAGCTCTGTTAAACAGTGTAGTGTTGATTTTTGACTCATTTGAATAGGACGAAAAGAAAACGAAAGAGAAAATACATTTTCTCCATGTTTTCTTCTCGTTCTATTCACTTTCAGCGTCCGCTGAAAGCGTGCAAAGTAGCCATTTTGCACGAATGAGTCAAAAATCATTCAAATCAACATTATTGTTAAACAAAGCCAAAAAATAAAAACCCCACCCCTTCAATAAATGAAGGGACGAGGTTTTGATCGCGATTCCACCCTACTTTTTCAACAAAACATGTTGAAATCTCCAGTTCAGATAACGGCTGCTGCCGGCGGTCCATTACAAGCATTGCTGCGTTCACGGCCGTGGTTCAGAGGTGGTAAGTGTTTTTTTCGTGTTAGGAAAGTTTCAGCCTAGCTTTCCCTCTCTAGAAACCGTAAAAAAAGACTCATGTCCTCATCATAACCTGTCAATATTTATCATGTATGTACGTATTATAGAACTTACTAACATGAAAATCAATAGGGCTCGATCATTATTTCCGGCGATTCCGACCTTTCATTTCCACAGGTACCGTTAAATATTGAATCCGCTCCATTACTCGCTTCGCTTTCAGCTCTTCCTTTTCGCCTCGCTGCGAGTAAGTTAAATGGTGTTCTAATTCTGCATAGCTAAAATTAGACGTAAAGAACGTCGGCAACCCTTCTAGCATCCGAAATTGCAAAATCGTTCCAAGAATATCATCGCGCATCCAGCTCGACATCGCTTCCGCTCCAATATCATCCAGCATTAAAATCGGCGCCTTTTTCACGACTTCCAGCTTGCTATTCATCGACTGATCATTAAAAGATTGCTTCATTTCTCGAATAAATTCTGGGAAATAAACGATAAGCGAGGACACATTAATATCGGCTAAATCATTGGCAATTGCTCCAAGTAAGTATGATTTCCCAACACCAAACGGTCCATGAATAAATAAACCTTTCGTGTGCGGATCTTTCGCATAAGCTTCAGTAAAATGCTGTGCCGCCTCAATCGCCTGCCAACGATCGGGATCTTGCAAGTCTAAATTAGTAAATGTTGCATGCAAAATATCTTTCGGTACATAAATGCTATTAATTAACTTTTCATTTTTGCGTTTTTCATCATCACGAATTTTGCACGGACAACGATGGTAGTCAATATCAATCCCACCCCGACGCCACACAAGCTTCGGTTCAAATCCTTGCATCACATTAATACAGCCCTCAAGGCTCGGGCATTTGTCACATGAAAAACTTTGCGATTTATATTCATATAATTTCATTAAGTTTTTATTAATCACATCCGCTGAGATCTCTTGTTGATGCTCCTTAATAAATTGCTGAATCGATGGATCATTTAAAATTTCTGTCCGCATTTCCTCATAACGCTTTTGAAAATCAGAGGAGCTTGTTAATCGTTTAATCGTTTCGTCAATTTTCTTCATCTTGTTTCACCTGCCTCTTCAATCGACTATTTTTAATTTTCTCTTCTAATTCACGTCTTTTCGCTTCTACATTCGTTGATTCATTCGTCAAAGGTTTCTTTGTCTCTTCTGTTTCATGAAACCATTCAGGCAGCTTTTCCGTGCGAATGGCGGCTTGTTTGCGTGGTTGTTTTTTATTTTGTGCCCAATCTAAATATTGACGATGCTCACTTTTGGCAAGCTCCATTGCGTCTTTCACTGTTTTTACCTTTTTCCGTGCCCAGTGAGAGGCAATTTTCTCCACGTAACTTTTCGTCATTTTCATATCCGTTTTAAGAAGCACATACTGAATAAGTACATTCACGACACCAGCAGGCAGCTTATGTTGGAACATCACACCTTCGATCACTTTTAAGTCCGCTTTTGATGGCAGACTCCCTGAAATATCAATCAGTATTTGCCTTGGAGAAGTTGTTTCTAAATATTGCACTAATTGTTCCTCTTGTGTGACCGGCTCATTTTCCACCGTTCGTAATGAAACCGGCTGAACGAGGTGAATAAGTTCAGGAAGTTGACTATTTTTCTCTAGCTGATACCAATCGCGAGCTGACTTTCGCAACACTTCGATATCAACCTCGTCCTTTTCATCCATAGACGATAAAATCAAGCTTTTCATTTCAAGCGGTTCAATCCCATAAAGAACGGATAATTTCACAATCGTTTCCTTCACAGATGGGGTCAATACCACTTTTGATAGCATCGCCCCTTTTAAGGCACTTTCAAGAAAGCTGAAATCAAAGGTATTCTTCGAAAGAGAAATGCCTTTACTTTCTGCCTTTGAAAGAAATTGTTGATTTCGAGAGGCTTCGCTCGCCTCGATGGCTTCTTCGTTTATCGTTGGTTGACCAGCAGAAAACACTTCTTGAAAGTCTCTTGTAACGTCATGATACTCTTTTTTTGATATAAGCTGATCAACAAAAAATTCTTTTAACCGCTGAAAATGAGAGCGACCAATTTTCCGGTAAAGAAACACATTTAACATGCCATCATGAAAAAACTGCTCCGGTGTCAGCGGCGGCTGCAGCTCATAAATAAATTCACGGATATCGCCTCTTTTTTTGGCGTACGTTTTTAACAAACCAAGCGCTTCTAACTTTAAGCGCTCTTTATATATATCTTGAATATTCATATCCATAAAATTCATTAAATAATAATGATTAGACACCCGGGCAATCAGTCTATTCTCTTCCACCTCAGCCCATAATGTCATATACAAACTAAAACATTTCGCACCGATTAACGGTTGATAAAGAAATGTTAATATTTTTCGATCCGTTTCATGCAGCACTCCACTTAAACAAGCCTTGTACTCATCGACGGGTTGAATTTCATTCCAGTGTGGGGTCATCGTTTATCTAACCTTTCGATGAAAAAAGCTAGAGAACTGTCTGCCTCCAGCCTGTTATTTCACTTTTTTAATTAATTCTTTCAATTCATCCAAAAAGACGTTAATATCTTTAAATTGGCGGTACACAGAAGCAAAACGAACGTAAGCCACCTCGTCCACTTCCGCTAGACGGTCCATCACCATCTCGCCAATTTTATCTGAATCGATCTCTGAATACCCTTGGCTACGAATGTCTTTCTCAACAGCAAGCGAAATATTTTCTAACTGCTCAAGGGATACCGGACGTTTTTCACATGCCTTCACTAAGCCACGTAACATTTTGTCTCGGTTAAATTCCTCTCTCATTCCCTCTTTCTTCACAACAATCAGCGGTAAATCTTCCACCTTTTCAAACGTAGTGAATCGGTAAGCACAAGATTCACATTCCCGCCGACGCCGAATCGACCGACCATCATCTACTGGTCTAGAATCGATTACACGTGTACCATTGTACTGGCAAGCCGGACATTTCATCGTATCAACTCCGATTTAAATTTGCTTATATTTATCCTATCATATAAAAAAGATACAGAATGCACAAGAAAAGAAATAACGTCGTTTGTTCTACAATATGAAAAGGTGTATGCTGATCGCATACACCTTGTTTTTGTTAGCTTATAGTTGCTTTTTCTTTCGCTTGTACAGGACCCATTCCTCGAGGCAATTCAATCGTTTCACGTGTTTCTGCCTCTAGAGCCTCTGCAATATAATTAGCAGCGATATTTGGATCTAAGTCTCCGCATGTATACACATCAATGCTTGCGTATCCATGCTCAGGGAAGCTATGAATCGTTAAATGAGATTCGGAAATAATGACTACTCCACTAACTCCTTGTGGGGCAAATTTATGAAAAGCTACCTCGCGAATTTCCGCACCTGATTTTAATGCAGCATCCACAAAAATTTGCTCAATTTTCTCCATATCATTTAATTTTTCTAAGTTACATCCCCATAGTTCTGAAATTACATGACGACCCATTGTTTCCATGATCGTTTCCCCCTTTTACAATGATTTTTTTCACCATAGGCTTTTGTAAAAGTGATAACTACCACGGGGGAAAGTTAGTCCGAAGAGGTCCTAACCCTTTAAGTAGCTATTTTGTTTCACGGGAATTAGTATACTTTGATCTGAACAAATTTGCAATATCCATTATGAAAGTTTTTTATTGTTGATTTCGATTGTTTAACAAAGCTCTATTGTTATAAAAGGGGAAGGTGAGCGAAAGACAAAAAGCCAGCCTTTATAGTATAGCCGCCTGCCAGAGATTTATCATTTTTAAGCAAGACAAAGTCGGCTTGAGACATTCACTCAAGCCGACTTGAATATTAATTGAAATTAAGCTGTTACTTCAGCTTTTTTTTTCATTTCTTCTGCTACGTAATTCACTAAGTCAACAACGCGGCAAGAATAGCCCCACTCGTTGTCATACCAAGAAAGAACTTTTACTTTTGTTCCGTCCATTACGATTGTAGATAATCCGTCTACAATCGAAGAATGCGGATTTGTATTGAAATCAACAGATACTAACGGTTCTGTTGTGAAATCAAGGATACCTTTTAGCTCACCTTGAGACGCTTCGATAAACGCTTGATTTACTTCTTCTACTGTTACTTCACGCTTTAAGTCAACAACAAGGTCTACAAGAGAGACGTTAGAAGTTGGCACACGTAAAGCCATACCATGCAGTCTACCTTTTAACTCTGGAAGAACAAGTGACAATGCTTTCGCCGCTCCAGTTGAAGTCGGGATAATCGATTGCGCACATGCACGAGCACGGCGTAAGTCTTTATGTGGATTGTCGATATTCTTTTGGTCGTTTGTATAAGCATGAACAGTTGTCATTAAACCATTCTCAATACCAAATTTCTCATTTAATACTTTCGCTACTGGAGCCAAGCAGTTTGTTGTACAAGAAGCATTTGAGATAACATCATGTTCAACAATGTTTAACGCTTCATCATTAACACCCATAACGATGGTTACATCTTCATTCTTACCAGGTGCTGTTAAAATCACTTTCTTCGCTCCTGCTTGAAGGTGAAGCGCTGCTTTATCGCGAGCATTAAATTTACCTGTTGCTTCAATTACGATATCTACACCAAGGTCTTTCCAAGGAAGCTCTAATGGATCACGGCTGCTTAATAGTTGAATGCGCTTACCATTTACAACTAATGCATTCTCTTCAGTTGTTACTTCCCCTTCAAATTTACCATGATTTGTGTCATACTTAATCAAATGAGCAAGAGTCTCAGGCGGATAGCTTGCATTTACTGCTACAATATCCAAACCTTCCTCTAAAATCGCTTTACGAAATACCATTCTTCCGATACGGCCAAATCCGTTAATTGCTACTTTCGCCTTCATATACCGGCTCCTCCTATATCCATCAATGTTATATACTTAATTGTTTGTTTTGCTTTAATTAGTATAACATAATTAATTTTTAATGGAACCTTTAAATCACCAAAATAAGAAATTTAACTATTCAGAAAAATAATGCCGTGAACCGCTCGTAACCAGATATATGTATCTTGTCCTAGCTAGCTGCTTTCATGAATGAATCGATCATTGTTTTTTGCTCTTTCTTCCGTTTGTATGTGATAGGATAAAGTGAAACTTCAATCAATGGGAGGTTGTCATTTTGAAAACAGTAACCGCTTTTCAGTTTGATGCATTTAGTAAGGAACCTAATAAAGGAAACCCAGCAGGTGTGGTATTAGACGCAGACCATCTAACTGAAGAGGAAATGCAGGGAATTGCCTTCAAAGTAGGTTTTAATGAGACTGCTTTTACATTACCATCAGACAAAGCTGACGTTCAAATTCGTTATTTTACCCCTGGCCATGAAATGAATTTATGTGGCCATGGAACTATCGCCACCATTTTTTCTATGATCACTAACGGATTATTACAAGGAAAAGATCACCTAATGATCGAAACAAAAGCCGGCATCCTTCCTCTAAAAATAGATGCTCCCTCAAAAGATGAAGCATCCATCACAATGAAACAAGCACCGGCTGAATTTCATGAATTTCAAGGGTCTGTCGATGATTTGGCTGCTTCTATCGGGTTAGAGAAAAATGATATCGATATGACGTTACCAATTGTTTATGGAAGCACAGGCATTTGGACATTATTACTTCCAATTAAAACATTAAGTGCATGTCAAAAAATGAAACCTAATAATCAACGGTTTCCAGACGTATTAAAAGAAATGCCCAAAGCATCTATTCATCCTTTTTGTTTAGAGACTTTTGATCCAAACGCTCAAATGCATGGACGCCATTTTTCTTCAGCATTTTCAGGTACAATAGAAGATCCTGTCACGGGAACAGCTTCTGGAGTGATGGGGGCCTATTATGCAAAATATATTGAACCAAAAGAACAGATGAAACTGTTGATTGAACAAGGACAGGAAATCGGGAAAGACGGAAGAGTTCTTGTTTCCGTGCTAAAAAAGGATAATACCTTTGAAGTGGAAATCACTGGACAAGCGGTATTTGTGAAAAAGTTTGAAGTATCTATCTAATCTATTCATCAACTAAAAAACCGCCCTTCTAAAAAGGACGATCTAAGGCTCCAAATGCCAATCCATTAAAATCTGCTCAAGCTGCTCTTTCGTTTCTATTATCGTTCCATTATTATTGATGACCGCATCGGCTTGAGCGGCCTTATCGGCGAGGCTAAGCTGGGAAGCGATCCGAGATTTTGCTGCTACTTCATCAAAACCATTACGTGCCATTAGTCTATGTAGTTGAGTTTCTTCGTTTACATAAACGACAATGACTTTTTCCACCATCCAAGTCAATTGGCTTTCAAATAGCAAAGGGATATCCATAATGATCGTTTTCTTCCCTGCTTGGATGGCCGCTTCTTTTTCAGCAAGCATAAATTGACGGACAGCTGGATGCACGATTCCATTCAGCTTTTTCCGTTCATCTTCATTGTTAAAAATACGCTCACCTAGCTTTAATCGGTCAAGCGAGCCATCAGCTTGTAGAACTCCTTCTCCAAACGTTTCGACAATTTGTGTTAATGCTTGTTGACCAGGCTCCACAACTGCACGTGCCGCTATATCTGCATCCACTACTGCAAAATCCTTTTCTTTCAACATTTGGCTCACTGTGCTTTTGCCACTAGCAATTCCACCCGTTAGCCCAATAACATTAGCCATTCGCTTCCACCTTTCACATTTTAAACGTACCTAATATGATTAATAAAATGCCTGGCAAAAATGCGACACGTTGCATCCATTGCACATTAGCAAATTTCTGTCCACACCACAGTCCGCTCGTCACAAATAAGAAGTTCATTCCAGCTACAGAAGCTGCTAAAATGAATGGCGAAAAACTAAGCAAAGCCGCTCCAATTCCCGCTCCAAAGGAATCTAGCGATAAGGCGAGCCCAAGCAGCAATGCTTCCATTCCCGAAATCGTTCCAGACTTGTCAAGATCAGCCGCAGCGGGACTTTTTAAAATTTGAATCACGATGCCCAGCCGCTTAAACTCTAAGTATACAAGAGGTTTATCCTCTAATTGATTACTTTTATGATCTGCACGGAAAAATTGCCAAAGCACCCAAGCGCCAAGGCCAATTAAAATGAATCCGCCGATTTGACTAGCTGTTTGCTCTGAAATAAACCGACTTAATATATGCCCCGTCATCATCGCAACAAGCAAAGATCCAGCCGAACAAATAGACAAAACAATAGAAGACTTGATCGGAAGCTTCAATTGCTTTAGTCCATAGGCGAGCCCGGCACTGAAACTGTCTAAACTAACAGCAACAGCGAGCATATACAATGAAAGGTACGCATTCATCAAGCAACTCCTCCCTATCGAATGATTACGATAGTATATGAAGGAACTAGTAGAAGGTTCAGCGAGATGGAGGCTGACAATTTGGACAAATATGCGTTCCTCGACCTGCTACTTTCATTTTTTCAATAGCTGTTCCGCATGTATGGCATGGTTCTCCTTTCTTGCCGTACACAAATAGCTGTTGCTGAAACATCCCCATCTGCCCTTGGCTGTTAACGTAAGAGCGAATCGTGCTCCCACCTTGGTCAACCGCCTCCTGAAGTGTGGCAACAATTTCTTGATGAAGTACAGTAATTTCTTCTTCCTGAAGGGAACTTGCTTTTCGCTCAGGATGAATTTTCGCACGGAATAATGCTTCATCCACATAAATATTACCTAGTCCCACAAAGATCTTTTGATCAAGCAACACAGCTTTAATCATTCGCTCTGTTTTTTTCAACTTGGCTTTCACGTACTCTAAGGAGAATTCTTCAGAAAAAGGCTCCGGTCCTAGTTGTGAGAGAGGAAGTGTGTCGTACTCTTCCCCTTTGGCAAATAAATGCATCGTCCCAAACTTACGCACATCGCGATACCGCAATTCTGTCCCATCCGTGAATGTAAATAAAACATGCGTATGCGGCTCTTCCTTCTCGCCTTTTTCATGGAGTCGATATTTTCCTTCCATGCGTAAATGAGAAACGAGCGCATAATGATCTAATTCAAAGATTAAAAATTTCCCTCGTCTTACTACATCGTGAATCGTTTCCCCGACGAGTGCATCAGCAAATTGCTCCGCCTGTTCGGGCTTTTTAATAATGTTTGTCCAGCGAACCTCCACTTCCTGAATCGTCTTCCCAACAACCAGCTGTGTGAGCGTGCGCCGGACCGTTTCTACTTCTGGAAGTTCCGGCAACTCATTCTTCCCCTTTCACTTTATTTTGCATCATACCAAGTAGCACCGTAAGAAAAATCAACCTTGAGCGGCACTTTCAACGGCACAGCTTGCTCCATCACTTCTGGCACAAGCTTGCTCATTATTTCGATCTCCTCTTTCGGCACTTCAAAAATTAATTCATCGTGCACTTGTAATAATAATTTCGATTGCAGCTTTTCTTTATCTAACCGTTCTGCTACATCAATCATGGCCTTTTTAATAATATCCGCAGCACTTCCTTGAATCGGTGTGTTCATCGCTGTTCGTTCTCCAAAGCCACGCAAGTTAAAATTTCGGCTTGTAATTTCAGGAATATAACGTCTTCGTTGTAATAACGTCGTGACATATCCCTTTTCCTTCGCCTCACGAATGATAGAGTCCATATACTCTTTCACACCTGGGTAGGTAGTTAAATACCGCTCAATAAAGTCGGCCGCTTCTTTTCTAGTAATGCCCAAGTTTTGTGATAAGCCATAATCACTAATACCATAGACAATTCCAAAATTCACCGCTTTCGCTTGGCGGCGCATATTTCCATCGACTTCTTCCTTCGACACATGGAACACGTCCATCGCTGTAGCTGTATGAATATCTAACCCTTGAAGAAAAGCTTCGATTAATTTTTCATCATTGGCGATATGAGCGAGAACTCTTAGTTCAATTTGTGAGTAATCCGCTGCAAAAATGACGGAATCACTTTTAGTAGGAACAAATGCTTGACGAATTTTTCTTCCTTCCTCTAATCGAATCGGGATATTTTGCAGGTTTGGTTCGGTTGAGCTGAGTCGGCCTGTTTGTGTTAACGCCTGGTTAAACCTGGTATGAATTTTATTGTTATCACTTACCACTTTCAGCAAACCTTCAATATAGGTCGATTGCAGTTTCCCAAGCTGGCGGTAATGAAGAATATGCTCCACAATTTCATGAGATGGAGCTAGTTTTTCTAACACATCGGCAGAAGTAGAGTAGCCCGTTTTTGTTTTCTTAATAGGAGGTAAACCTAGCTTTTCAAACAAAATCGTGCCAAGCTGCTTTGGTGAATTAATATTAAACTCTGTGCCAGCGAGCTGATAAATGGTTTGTTCTAGGACAGACAACTGTTGTTTCAGTTCGTCCCCCATTTGTTTCAAACGGTCCACATCCACTTGGACCCCTTCTGATTCCATATCAGCTAAAATAAGAGCCAATGGCAATTCTAAATCATAAAATAGCTTAAGCTGTTGATTGTCTTCTAACTCCTGCAAACACGTTTCTTTTAGCTGTGCTAACGCTGCTACTTTAGAAGCAATGTGCTCAGCATACACCTCTTCTTCTGGTAGCTTAAGTTTCGCCCCTTTTCCATATACCGCTTCATCTGACTGAATCGTTCCAAATCCATGTAATTTCGCCACTGCCGAAAAGTCCTCTGGAGATTCGGATGGATTAATTAAATAGGAAGCTAACAGTAAATCAAAATCAATCCCTTTCAACTCAATCCCATGCCGCCTTAATCCAATCACCGTACGCTTGGCATCAAACACAGATTTCTTGTACTGTTCATTTTCCGCCCATGCCTTAAAAGTCGGAGAAGCTAACGCAGCTTCAACAGAGATATAAGAGATTTTATTTTCTGCTGCTAAGCCAAAACCAGCTATGTCTGCATGATGATAATTATCCGTAATCATTTCCAAGTAAAATGAAGATTGGCTGTTAAATAGCTGTTCATCTAGCTCTGTTTCTATGTTATAGTCCACAGATTCATGAGCTACCATTTCATCTGCCGGTCGATCTAATTTATCAAGCAAAGAATTAAAACCAAGATCCTTAAACAGCTCATACACTTGATCATTGTTCGGACCTTCGTACTCTAAACTGTTTAATGATACATCCATCGGTACTTCTCGCAAAATGGTGGCAAGTTGCTTACTCATTAAGGCTAATTCTTTATGTTCCTCTAGTTTCTCTTTTAACTTCTTTCCGCTTACTTCATCAATGGAGCCAAGCAATTGTTCAACAGACTCAAATTGTTTTAATAGCTTAATCGCTGTTTTCTCTCCCACTCCCGGCACACCTGGAATGTTATCAGAGGAATCGCCCATTAACCCTTTCATATCAATGATCTGTTCTGGTGTAAGACTATATTTTTCTTGAATGTGACCCGGTGTATATACTTCAATATCGGTGATCCCTTTTCGCGTAATACAAACGGTTGTAGCTTCTGAGCTTAATTGCGTCAAATCCTTATCTCCAGAAAAAATCTTTACTTCGAAGCCCTCTTTTTCCGCTTGCAGTGACAAAGTTCCGATAATATCATCTGCTTCATAGTTTTCTAATTCGAAGTACGGGATATGATAACAATTTAATAATTCGCGTAAATATGGGAATTGTTCAGATAGCTCAGGAGGAGTTTTTTGCCGTCCGCCTTTATATTCTTTATACGTTTCATGCCGAAAAGTCGTCTTCCCTGCATCGAAAGCGACAAGTATATGAGTGGGCTGTTCTTCTTGTAAAATTTTCATTAACATCATTGTAAATCCATAAACCGCATTTGTATGTATTCCCTTATCATTGTTTAATAAAGGAAGAGCAAAAAACGCCCGATAGGCTACACTATTTCCATCAATTAAAACTATTTTTTTCTCCAATCCGGATCTCCTCCTTATATAACAACATCAAAAAAGCCGCTATTTTCCTTCTTATTCTACCATGCCTAGAATAAAAAAAGAAAATAACGGCCTTGCATCATCCCGCTATAAAAAAAGCGAGGGGCATAAAGCCCCTCAAAAGGAAAGCTTTTGGATAAAGGGGGTTGATAAATTACATTATAATCTCTCTTTATAAATTCAGTGTAAACTGTACATTAATATTTTGTAAATGATACGAATTTATACTATTTCCCCTCAATGTCAGGTTGTTTTTTCAATTTAACAATAAAAGTAGTTCCTTCATTTAGTTTACTATGAACAAAAATTTTGCCGTCATGGGCTTCAAGGATATGTTTGACAATGGCCAAACCTAAACCTGTCCCACCTGAATTACGGCTTCTTGCTTTATCTACGCGATAAAACCTTTCAAAAATTCGAGGGACCTCTTCCTCTTCAATTCCGATCCCATTATCAGACACTTGTACTTCAACATAAGATCCTTGATCAAAAGCAGATATCTGAATGGTGCCTTCCTCTTGAGTATACAAGATGGCATTATTAATTAAGTTAATAAACACTTGTTTCAAGCGATACAAATCACCAAGGATTTCAAGATTATTCTCTATATTCAGCATCAATGAAATTCGCTTATCGTGAATGCGATTTTCAAGAGTAAGAAGAATCTCTTCGATGACTTCGTCCACTCGTACAGGCTTCAAATTTAAGACGATTCCGTTTTGTTCAATTTTAGATAAATCCAACAAATCCATCACGAGTGTTTGCATTCGTTCGCTTTCTTTTAAAATAATATTTAAAAACATCGACAATGCTTCTGGCTCATTCATAGCTCCATCTAATAGTGTCTCCGTAAAACCTTTAATGGAAGTAATAGGCGTTTTTAATTCATGAGAAACATTGGCCACAAAATCTTTTCTCATCTGCTCTAGCTTTTTGATCTCCGTAATATCATGAAAAACAATTAAAATTCCCTTCCACTCATCATTCGTACCAATGATCGGGGCACCGGAGACTTCAAAGTGTTTACGTTCAATACCAAGAGAAAGCAATAGCTGCTTACGGACATTTTCCTCCGTCATAAACACTTCTTCAATAATCTCAATTACTTCTTTATATTGAATCGCTTCATAATATCTTTTTTTAATTAATCGTTCATTCTTTACATGAAAAAACTTTTTAAACGATTTGTTGACAACAATGATAAACCCTCGATCATCAATTAGCAGCAGGCCGCTTTCCATATTTTCAATTAACGTAGTCAGCCTATTTTGATGAACTTCTTGCGCTTGCATCATTTCTTGAAGATTACGAGCCAGTATATTAATAGACGTATTTAACATCCCCACTTCATTCGTCGGTGCATCATACGTTCTCGCTCGGTAGTTTCCTTTTGCCAATTCGATCGCTACTTTCGTGGCTGATTCAATTGGCTTTGTATAACGATTAGTAATTTTCACTCCTAATAAAACAATCACTAACAGCATAGCGCCAATAGAAGTGAACAAAATTACCCAAATCTGTTTGTAAACATGAGGGAAATCATCGATTTTCGTATTGAGGACAACTACTCCTTCAGTGGCACCTTCACGATTTTGAATGACCTGCCAATGAAATTGCTCATTGTATTTAATCGCTAACGCTTCTTGATAATTTTCCGGTTCTTCTAGCTTAGCAATTCGTTGCACTAATTTCTTGTACTCAGACTTTTTTGTTGAATCATACATATCGCTGTCAACGAGCAAGTTGCCAGATGCATCTACAATGGCAACACGAACCTTTAACTGTTCACTCCACTCTTCGACTCGCTCCTCCGTTATTTGAGAAATACCACCTTCTCGGCTAATTTGATCAGCTAAAAGAACACTCTCTTTTTCTAAACGGTCATTTAGTGTTTGTAAATTATAAGTTTTAAACATCTCACTTAAAGCTACACCAAGAGCGACTAAAAAAATAAATACAAGAAAAGTCATCCATAATACTAATCGAGTGCGAAGCTTGATCATGAAGTTTTAGGCTCCTCAAGCTTATAGCCAAGCCCCCTAATCGTCTTTATATATTGAGGCTTTCTCGTATTTTGTTCAATTTTTTCACGCAAATGACTAATATGAACATCTACAATTCGTGTATCTCCAGCAAAGTCATATTTCCATACTGCGCTTAATAATTGATCACGAGTCAAAACTCGCCCTTTATTTTCCACTAAATAAAGCAATAATTCAAATTCTTTTGGTGTCAATTCAAGCAACTCTTCTAGAAAATAAGCTTCGTATTGATCAGGAAATATTTTTAATTCAGATACTTCGAAACATCGATCTTCACTTTCAATAATTTCTTCTTCTTTCGGTAAATGCTGAATTCTACGTAAAATCGCTTTCACTCGCGCAAGCAATTCTCTAGGACTAAATGGTTTTGTCATATAATCATCAGCCCCTAATTCTAGTCCAAGCACTTTATCAAATTCCTCATCCTTTGCGGTGAGCATCAAAATAGGCGTACTGACTTTTTGCTGTCTTAACTCTTTACATACTTCCATGCCATCCATACCCGGAAGCATCCAATCAAGGATCATTAAATCAGGACTTTCCTCCATTGCTTTATCAAGTCCTTCTTTTCCATCCAAAGCCGTGATCACTTGATAACCAGCTTGCTCTAAATTATATTTAATTAATGTGACAATGGATTGCTCATCGTCAACAACCAAAATCGTCTTCGCCATGCTTTCCTCCTCAAATGAAATAATAATCATTCCTAATCTATTATATATAATTTACCCTATTTAAGAAAGGACAATAGAAAAGCAGAAGCGACCGCTTAGACTCGGCAGACATCAGACGGCCCGTCGAAGTGGTGTTCTTTGCCACACAGACGTGATGGCTGATGTCCGAAAGTCTGGTCGCTAGAGCTGAACAATAGAAAAGCGGAAGGGCCCGTTTAGCAACGTATGGACTGGAATGATCCGCACGAGATAAAGGAAAACGAAATGCGAAGCCAACTGGTTCAGCCGCGACAAGCATAAGACGAACATCCGGAGGAAGGCGTCTTTTCCTTCCGCAGGAGGTTTGGCTTATGACCTCGAGCGGCTAGTTGGCGGAGCTAGACAACACGATGAACGCCAATGAATCGATGTTGACTTATCGCAAGGGGGATCATGGAAGTCTACTAGTCGCTGGGGACTGGAGCTAGACACAAGAAAAACGGAAGGCGTCTAGCCATATAACTTTAACCATAAAAAAGAAGATGTCTAAATATGCAAGACATCTTCTTTTTATTTATTTCAAATTAAGCAAGTACTTTCATTACGCTACGAACGGAATCCGCGGATTTAGCAAGTGCTGCTTTTTCATCTTCTGTTAATTCCAGTTCGATGATTTGTTCAATACCTTCTTTACCAAGGATTGTTGGCACACCAAGGTAGATTCCGTCAAATCCGTACTCACCTTCTAAGTAAGCAATAGAAGGAATGACACGGCGTTGATCTTTAAGAATTGCTTCTGCCATTTCAACAAGTGCAGCTGCAGGAGCGTAATAGGCCGAACCGTTACCTAAAAGGGCTACGATTTCGCCGCCGCCTTTACGAGTACGTTCAACAATTGCATCTAAACGATCTTTCGGAATTAATGTTTCTAATGGAATTCCACCAGCATAAGAGTAGCGTACAAGTGGAACCATGTCGTCACCGTGGCCACCTAGAACGAAACCAGTAATATCTTTCACTGAAAGATTTAATTCTTGAGCAACGAATGTACGGAAACGAGCTGTATCAAGAACACCGGATTGTCCGATTACACGGTTTTTAGGGAAGCCAGACTCTTTATAAACAGTGTAAGTCATTGCATCAACTGGATTTGTTAACACAATGATTGTACAGTTTGGAGAGTTTTTCACGACTTCGCTTGTTACAGCTTTCATTACTTTTTGATTTGTTTGAACTAAGTCATCGCGGCTCATTCCTGGTTTACGAGCGATACCAGCAGTGATGATCACGATGTCAGAGTCTTTTGTGTCAACATAGTCGGAAGTACCGATGATGTTTGCATCGAAACCTTGTACAGGACTTGCTTCAAGCATATCAAGCGCTTTTCCTTTTGTAGGACCTTCCGCTTGTGGAATATCTACTAATACGACATCTCCAAGTTCTTTCTGAGCAAGTAAGAAAGCGGTTGTTGCACCAGTGAAACCTGCGCCAATAACAGAAATCTTTTTACGTTGCAAACTCATTTTTAAGTGCCTCCCTTAAAAATACAAATAGAATATGTAATACCGAGGTGACCGTTTACGAGATCACCTCGGGCAAATGACCAATTACAGGTTTTTAATTAATTCATCTGCGAATTCAGAAGTTTTAACTTCTGTTGCGCCTTCCATTAGGCGAGCAAAGTCATAAGTAACGACTTTAGAAGCAATTGTTTTCTCTACTGATTTTGTAATCATTTGAGCCGCTTCATTCCAGCCTAAATGCTCAAGCATTAACACGCCTGAAAGAAGAACAGATGAAGGGTTTACTTTGTCTAAGCCAGCATATTTTGGAGCTGTACCATGTGTCGCCTCAAAAATAGCATGTCCAGTTTCGTAGTTAATGTTCGCTCCTGGAGCAATACCGATACCGCCGACTTGAGCAGCTAATGCATCAGAAATATAATCTCCGTTCAAGTTCATTGTGGCAACCACATCAAACTCTTTTGGACGAGTTAAGATTTGTTGAAGGAAGATATCAGCAATCGCATCTTTTACGATGATCTTGCCAGTTGCTTCTGCATCAGCTTGTGCTTTATTAGCCGCTTCTGTACCTTGCTCTTCTTTAATTTTATCGTATTGAGCCCAAGTAAATACTTGATCGCCGAATTCTTTTTCAGCTAACTCATATCCCCAGTTTTTAAAGGCACCTTCAGTGAATTTCATGATGTTCCCTTTATGTACTAAAGTAAGGGACTTGCGGCCTTCTTTAATCGCATAGTTGATCGCTGAACGAACCAAACGGCTTGTACCTTCTTTTGAAACTGGCTTAATTCCAAGACCTGATGTTTCAGGGAAACGGATTTTGTTAACTCCCATTTCATTTTGAAGGAAGTCTAATAACTTCTTAACTTCATCTGAGCCTTCAGCATATTCAATACCTGCATAAATATCTTCTGTGTTTTCACGGAAAATAACCATGTCAGTATCTTCTGGACGTTTGATCGGTGAAGGAACTCCATCGAAGTAACGTACCGGACGAAGACATACAAATAAATCCAGTTCTTGACGTAGCGCCACATTTAGTGAACGAATCCCACCGCCAATTGGAGTTGTTAAAGGACCTTTAATTGCAATTAAGTATTCACGAATTAAATCTAATGTTTCTGCCGGAAGCCATTCACCAGTTTTATCGAAAGCTTTTTCCCCAGCGTATACTTCTTTCCACTCGATTTTCTTTTCACCATTGTAAGCTTTTTCAACAGCTGCATCTAATACACGAGAAGCTGCTGCCCAAATATCAGGACCAATTCCGTCCCCTTCGATAAATGGAATAACCGGATGATTTGGTACGTTTAACACACCATTTTGTACAGTAATTTTTTCGCCTTGAGTCATCTTACAATACCTCCAATTCCAGAATCAAAGGTTAGAGGCATAGGCCATCTAACCTTTGTACTTACTTTATATATTACACCAATTTTTATTCATTTTGTAAATATCAGAATTATTAACGCTCATTAATCGGCACAAATTTTTGCATATCTGGACCTGTATACTCCGCGCGTGGACGGATTAAACGGTTGTTTGAATATTGCTCTAAAATATGTGCTAACCAGCCAGATACACGGCTTACAGCGAAGATCGGCGTAAATAAATCATGCTCAACTCCTAAGCTGTGATACACAGACGCAGAATAAAAGTCTACGTTTGGCGGCAGATTTTTTTGAGATGTCACTAATTCTTCAATTTGTGTAGACATTTCATACCATTGCGGTTCTCCAGTGATTTCTGTCAACTTTTTAGACATTTCTCTCAAGTGTTTCGCACGAGGATCACCTTTACGGTATACGCGATGACCAAATCCCATAATTTTTTCTTTGTTGTTTAATTTGTTTAAAATATATGGTTCTACATTATCGACTGAACCAATTTCAGAAAGCATTTTCATTACCTGTTCGTTAGCGCCACCATGAAGAGGTCCTTTTAATGCACTGATCGCTGCAGTCACACCAGAATACACATCTGATAATGTCGCTACACATACACGAGCCGTAAATGTAGAGGCATTTAATTCATGATCAGCATGCAAAACAAGCGCTTTATCGAAAGCTTCCACTTCTATTGCTTCAGGCTCTTTGCCAGATAGCATATACAAGAAGTTCGCAGCTAGTCCAAGGTCTTTGCGTGGAGCAACTGGCTCTTGGCCTTTACGAATACGCGCAAAAGCTGTAACGAGCGTAGAAATTTTCGCTTGAAGACGAATGGCTTTTCGATAATTAGCCTCGTCAGTCATCACATCTGCTTCATCATCATATAAACCTAATAAAGAGATTGCGGTACGTAATGCTGCCATCGGATGGACTTTATCAATAGGATACATTTTAAAGTGGTTAAATACTTCTTGAGGAATATCATAATTATTCGCTAATTGTTGCTTCAATTCATCCAGTTCAGTTTGTGTAGGAAGACGGCGGTGCCAAAGCAAATAAATAACTTCTTCAAAGCTTGCATTCTCTGCTAAGTCATCAATGTTATAGCCTGCATATGTAAGAGTATCATCAATAATGGAACTAACTGATGACGTTGTTGCAACTACTCCTTCTAATCCACGAGTTGTAGTCATAGGTTTTCTCTCCTTCGCCTTTAAATTTCCCCATGTACCTTTTCAAAACCATTATTGTAATCGAGCAATTGCTCAGCAACTTTGAAGTAAAAGTCAACATAGCTTTAAGAAAAGGTTGCGCTTTCATTTCTTATTATAAACAACTATCTATGTTTTGTGAATCGAAAGCGTCGAAAAATAGTCAAAAATATTTTGTTTTACAAATAAAATTAAGGATTTTTTCATGTTATACTGAAAAATTATTTACCTTCCTAATATTATACATTTAAAATGATGAAATATCTATTGAAATATTTCAAATATTTTCATTGTTACGTACGCAATACCCGCTCCGATTACCGGACCAACAGCTACACCATTAAACAATGCTACTGCTGCGATCGTTCCTAACACAAGAGCGGTTGTAATATGAGGGTCCTCAGCTAGTAAAGTGATCCCTTGTTTACCTAATAAGGCAACTGCCATGCCTGAAACAAGCGCAATCCAAGCAGCTGGAGATTTGAGTGCTTCTTGCAGTTCTTTAAATCCAATCTCACCTGTAGCAATGGGAGCTAAAACAGCGATCGTAATAATCGTCACTCCCCAATTGATTCCTTTTGATTGGAACATAGAAAAGAGCTTTTCATCCGCACCAATTACTTTCATCACTAGTAAAACGGAGACAGCGATTAAAAGCGATTGATTCTTGGCGATGACACTAATAAACAATAATAACACTAAAAATAAATAAGGCTGTAACATAAACAATCCTTCCTTTTATCAAATTCTTTTTTCTTTCTTCTGCTAAGTTTTATCCTTTTCTTCAAGCAACCAAACCGTTACAATAAGTACAAACATTTGCTTATTAACGGAGGTATGTGAATGAATCCGGTCAACAGGGATAGACTCGTCAGATTTTTGATTGTCGTTGTATCCACTGTCTTACTTTTTCTTGCTTTATATTATATCGCAAAAGTAACTTATCCTTTTATTATAGGATTCGCTATTGCGTTTTTAATGAAACCCTTTATCCGTTTTTTAGAAAACAGAGCTAAACTCCCGCGTTCTGCAGCTGTAGTGACGTCAATCATCACCATTATCGCTTTGTTTGCTGGTCTAGTCACACTACTCATTGCTGAAATTGTATCAGGTGCGAATTATTTCGCTAGGGTTGTGCCAAATCATATCAACACAATGGTGAAATATTTTGAAGAATTATTTACTTCTCAAATCATTCCTTTTTACGAACGAATATCCGGCATGTTCCAATCGTTAGGAACGGATCAGCAAGAGGCGATTTTAACGAACATCGAAAATGCTAGTGAAACATTCGCTTCCACAGCTGGAGATTTTTTACAAAACTTCTTTTTGAAGCTACCTAATTTAGTATCTTGGATTCCTGATTTTGCCACTGTGATTATCTTCTCTTTCCTTGCCGCCTTTTTTATTAGCAAGGACTGGGAACGACTTCAACAGCGCTTCTCTACCTATTTACCAAATAAAGCTTCTTTTAGCTTAATTCGAGTATTCTCTTCATTGAAACAAGCGCTGTTTGGTTATATAAAAGCAACGATGACGCTCATTTCTATCACGACGTTCATTGTATTGATTGGTTTTCTTATATTAAAAGTCAACTATGCTATTACACTGGCTTTAATTACCGGCCTCGTTGATGTTCTTCCTTACTTAGGAACAGGGACTATATTTGTTCCGTGGATTATTTATGAATTTATTACTGGGGATATAAGTCTTGCCATTGGGCTAACTATTCTTTACACTATCGTCGTTGTTCAGCGTCAAATTATGGAGCCAAAGGTTTTGTCATCAAGCATTGGTTTAGATCCACTCGCTACCTTAGTTTCTTTATTTATTGGTTATAAGCTTGTGGGCTTTTTCGGACTTATTTTAGGTCCGGTGACATTAGTGATTCTCAAATCACTACAAAATGCCGGTGTATTTTCGGATCTTTGGAATTATATTATGGGAAAAGACATCCCTACGGCACGAAAATAAAACGTCAGCATAAACGCTGACGTTTTTTATTTCATGGCTTTGTGAAGCAATGGTGTTGATGACTCATTCATGCGAAAGGGCCAGTTTGCACAAATGAGTCAAACGTCAACACTACACTTCAACATAGCCTATTTCATAATAATGATATTGCTTCCACCTTGGAACCAACGACGAAAAAATTTGTACAGAAGCGGCTTAAAATATTTCCTCGTGATCGGAAATAGTAATAAAAAGCCTGTTATATCTGTAATAAATCCGGGAGTTAATAGCAGAAGCCCTCCTACTAATATACAAACGCCATCTATAACCGCATCTCCTATATACTGGCCGGTTTGAATGTCCGCTTTCAGCTTTTCAATCGTTCGTAACCCTTGTTTTTTTGCCAAATACGCTCCTAGAAAGCCGGTTCCTAAAATAAGTGAAATTGTTAACCAAATACCTAATGTTTTCCCAAAATACATCAATAGCCCAAGTTCTACAGCTGGAATAATAATAAGGAATGGAATAATCACTCTCATTGAATCATTCTCCTTTATAACCTTCAATCATGAATTTATTATAACATCCAGCCTGAAAATAGAGAAAAAAATAGCTTATAATACGTTTGCGTGACCGTTGTAAATGATTCCCCGAGCGGCATCAACCGTAATTTCCTGTCCATCATTCAAAATAGACACAGCTTTTTCCACACCAACAATCACTGGAATCCCTAAATTGATACCGACAACAGCCGCGTGACTTGTAAGTCCGCCTTCTTCTGTAATGACAGCAACACATTTTTCAATCGCCGGTACCATCTCTTTATCTGTACCGAGCGTCACTAAAATGGACCCTTCCTCGACTTTCTCAAGAGCTTCAGCAGCATTTTTGGCAACCACCACTTTGCCGTAAGCGGATTTGCGACCAATGCCTTGTCCTTTCATCAAAACATCACCAACGATATGAATTTTCATTAAGTTCGTTGTACCCGATTCACCGACTGGAACACCTGCTGTGATCACGATTAAATCACCATGTTCGACAAGACCTGTATTCAAGCTTTGTTGCACAGCTAACTCAAGCATTTCATCCGTTGTTTTCACTTTCGGTCCGATGTTTGGAAAAACTCCCCAAACAAGTGAGAGGCTTCGAGATATACGCTCACTCGAAGTAACCGCCACGATCGGTGCTTTTGAACGGTAACGAGAAATCATTCGAGCTGTATGACCACTCTCTGTCGGTGTTACAATCGCTTTAACGTCAAGATTATTTGACGTATGTGCAACCGATTGTCCGATGGCATCTGTCATTGTATGGCGATCACTTAATTTACTACGGTTAGTCAAAATATCCGAATAATTAAGAGCCGTTTCTGTACGGTCAGCAATATTATGCATCGTTTTCACCGCTTCGACTGGGTACATACCAGCAGCTGTTTCTCCTGACAGCATGATCGCATCCGTTCCGTCGAAAATGGCATTTGCTACATCACTTGCTTCTGCGCGTGTTGGGCGAGGATTGCGCTGCATCGAATCAAGCATTTGTGTTGCCGTAATGACTGGCTTCCCAAGTACATTACATTTTAAAATCAAATTTTTCTGCACAAGTGGTACTTCTTCTGCTGGAATCTCTACTCCTAAATCCCCACGTGCCACCATCAAGCCATCAGATACTTCAAGAATGCTATCAATATTGTCTACACCTTCTTGGTTCTCGATTTTTGGGATGATTTGAATATGGTCCGCTCCATGCTTTTCAAGTAATTCGCGGATTTCTAACACATCTGAGGGACGACGAACGAAGGAAGCCGCAATAAAGTCAATGTCTTGTCGAATACCAAATTCAATATCTTCCGCGTCTTTTTCAGTGATTCCTGGAAGGTTGACAGACACACCCGGTACGTTAACGCCTTTTTTATTTTTTAATGTGCCACTATTTAATATTTTTGCCTGAATTTCATTTTGCTGTTGATCAATCTCAACAACTTCTAGAGCAATTAATCCATCATCAAGCAAAATCTTGCTTCCTTTTGTTACATCATTTATTAAACCACTATAGGTCACAGAAAATTTCTCAGGTGTACCAAGAACTTCCGCCATAGAAACAACAATATCGTTGCCTGCTACTAATTCAATCGAGTCATTTTCCATATTATGTGTTCGAATTTCCGGACCTTTTGTATCCAATAATATGCCTACTGGTTTTCCTGTCATCTCTGCTGCTTTTCGAATCGTTTGAATACGTAACGCGTGTTCCTCATGATTACCATGAGAGAAATTTAACCGAGCCACATTCATTCCTGCTTCAATTAAACTCGTCAGCATTTCTAAGCTTTCACTCGCCGGACCAATCGTACACACAATTTTTGTCTTTCTCATTTTTTATCCTCCTAAACGTAGGTGTTTCTTAAATGGATAATTCCTTTGATAAACGATAAATATCTAAATCAAGTTGATGAGGCATGGCTAATGCTTCACTAATATCGTAATCGACTAATTGATTTTTCTCAATCCCTACTGTTCGCCCACCTTTTCCTTCTATGAGCAACTCTACAGCTCTAGCCCCAAGACGACTAGCAAGCATGCGGTCAACAGCAGTTGGAGAGCCTCCTCGTTGCATATGACCTAAAACAGATACCCTCGTATCGAATTGAGTCTCTTCTTCTAGCTTCTTCGCAAATTCATTTCCGCTCATCACGCCTTCAGCCACAATAATAATACTATGTCTCTTGCCACGCTCATGCCCTTTAAGTAAACGGTCTTTAATAGAATCCATATCGAATGGGTCTTCCGGAATCAAAATCGTTTCTGCCCCTCCAGATAATCCTGCCCAAAGTGCTAAATCACCTGCATTTCGTCCCATTACTTCTACAACAAAAGTGCGCTCATGTGAACTTGCCGTATCCCTAATTTTATCGATGGCATCAATCACTGTATTTAATGCGGTATCAAAGCCGATTGTGAAGTCCGTTCCTGGAATATCATTATCAATTGTACCAGGCACGCCAATACAAGGAAAGCCAAGTTCTGTTAGCGCTTTAGCTCCGCGATAAGAACCATCTCCACCAATCACAATTAATCCCTCAATGCCGAGTGCTTTTAATTGTTGGATCCCTTTCAACTGCCCTTCTTTTGTCACGAATTCTTGGCATCTCGCTGACCGAAGCATTGTACCGCCACGATGAATAATATCACCGACCGATCCTACCTCCATCTTTTCTATCTGACCAGTAATTAAGCCTTGGTATCCTTGATAAATACCATACACTTCTACTCCTTGATAAATCGCTTTCCGAACAACGGCACGTACAGCAGCATTCATACCTGGTGCATCGCCACCACTCGTTAAAACTCCGATGCGCTTCACATTGATCACCTCATAACGGTTTTTTATGTAATTGTCATTCAAAAGTTCTCTTATCTATTTTAAAATAACAGAAAGGTCTGACCTTCACAACGATGAATCATAGCTTTACCAATAAATAATAAAGTTTTAAAATTGGAAACGTTTACTTTCTATATTTCTCTAACTAAACGAGCGTTCATAAAAAAGAGAACAAGACCTATGTAGGTAGCTTGTTCTCTTTTCTTTCTATTCTTGCAAGTATTCACCGATTTTTTTGTATTTTTCATAGCGCTTTTCTAAAAGCTCTTCAGATGATTGGTTCAATAATTCGGCTAAAGAGCTTTTTAGCACTGCGTCTATAAATTCCGCTTGCTGCTTGACGTTACGATGAGCGCCACCGCTTACTTCTGGAATAATTCCGTCAATAACACCAAGTTCTTTTAAATCGCCAGCAGTAATTTTCATCGTCTCAGCTGCTCGCTTCGCTTGAGAAGCATCTTTCCATAATAAAGCAGCTGCTCCCTCTGGAGAAATAACGGAATAAGTGGAATTTTCAAGCATAAACAAACGATCTCCTACACCAAGAGCTAACGCGCCACCGCTGCCACCTTCTCCGATCACTATACAAATCACTGGAACGTCCATGCCTGCCATTTCAAATAAATTTTTAGCAATGGCTTCACTTTGTCCACGTTCTTCCGCCGCTTTCCCAGGATAAGCACCTTTCGTATCAATTAAACAAATGATCGGACGTTTAAACTTCACCGCTTGATTCATGAGGCGAAGCGCTTTTCGATAGCCTTCTGGATGTGGCATCCCGAATGTACGACGAATATTTTCCTTCGTGTCACGACCGCGCTGATGACCGATAACCGTGACTGGAAGCCCTCGATATTTCGCCACTCCACCAACAATGGCCGCGTCATCGCCAAACAAACGATCTCCATGCAGTTCCATGAAATCTGTAAACAAGTGTGCAATGTAGTCAAGTGTCGTCGGTCGCTCTGGATGACGAGCCATTTGGACGCGATCCCATGGTCTCATGCTTTCATAAATATCTTTCTCTAGCTTGCGCAGTCGCTCTTCAAGCTTTTCAATTTCCTCCGTTAAATCAACATCTGAAGTGGAGGTAAATTCTTTCAATTCTGCAATTTTCTCCTTTAGCTCCAACACCGGCTTTTCAAATTCTAATCCTATCATGCCAGTTCACCACCCGGTTGATGTATATCTAATAATAGACCGATTTGTTCCTTCATTTCATGACGATGAATAACCGCATCTAACTGACCATGCTTTAATAAAAACTCAGCTGTTTGGAAATCCTCTGGAAGCTTCTCGCGAATTGTTTGTTCAATAATGCGTCTCCCAGCAAAACCAATTAACGCTCCTGGTTCCGCAAAATTGTAATCGCCTAGCGAAGCAAAACTTGCAGATACGCCTCCAGTTGTCGGATGAGTCATAATAGAAATAATCAATCCACCTTGGTCGCTAAAGCGTTTTAAAGCCACACTCGTTTTCGCCATTTGCATTAAAGACAAGACGCCTTCTTGCATTCTAGCTCCTCCAGAAGCTGTAAAAATAATAAAAGGTACACCAAGACGACCTGCTTCTTCAATCGCTCTCGTAATTTTCTCCCCTACGACAGACCCCATGCTCCCCATTCGGAAGTTTGAGTCCATAATCGCTACGACAACATCATAGCCATTGACTTTACCTACACCAGTTAAAATCGCTTCGTTCAGCTTTGTTTTTTCCCGATCTTTCTCGACTTTCTCGATATAGTCTGGAAAACCAAGCGGATTCGTTGAGCGCAAGCTTTCATCTAACTCTGTAAATGTGCCCTCATCGATAAAAGAATCTCGACGTTCAAAGGCATTCATCCCATAGTGATAGTCACACTGCAAACAAACATGCATATTTTTCTTTAATTCCTTTGTATACATGATTTTTTTGCATTTTGGACACTTCTGCATAATCCCTTCAGGAACATCTTGTTTGCTCGCTGCAGAAGGAATGGTCGCATACTTTTTCTTCTTCGGCTTTTGCTTATAAAATAAATCTTTAATCAACGTGTATCCTCCCCCTGTAAAGGCTTTCAACTCGTTTAGTTGAGATTTCTATTCGTACTAGATGATTTAACTAAGTTGCTTGTATGCTTCAAATATAGCTTGCATATTTTTCATTTTTAATTGTTCAATTAAGTGAAAGAAATGGGGCTTACTATTAACCATGCGATCTACTCGATAAAAGGAAGCAGCATAGTCCGAGACAATCATCCAGATCTTTCTCAGCAACTCATTCCCGCACAATTCCATCATAGAAGAAAAGAACTCCTCTTCTGTATAATCATCGGTCTTCATTTCTTCTGCAATGATCGATAGTTCTTCTTCTAAGTTACCCTGTTGAATCACAAAAGATAGGCAACCAAGCTCCACGATTTCTTTCGTTCGGATGACATCCTGCTTCTTCTCATCCGTTTGTAAAATAAATGTACTAAGAAGTTCAATTAGCCGATGATCACGAAAGTCACGGAGAAAAGTTCCTTCTCCGCGCTTCGTTTCAATCAGCCCAAGCAATTCAAGTGCTCTAAGTGCCTCCCTGACAGAAGAACGAGCAACGGATAGCCGCTCCGATAGTTCTCTCTCAGAAGGAAGCTTATCACCTGGAATCAAGCCATCTTCCAAAATGATGTGCCGGATTTGCCCGACCACTTTCTCAAACTTGGAATGAGAATGGGAGGATTTCACCCCATTATTCTCCTTTTCCAATAACCGATAATTGCATCGTCCGCTCTCTAATTTCTTCTGGATCGATTTTCAAGCGAGCAACACCTGTTTCCATTGCCGCTTTTGCTACGGCTGCTGCAACTGCTGGTGCGACTCTTGGATCAAACGGACCTGGAATGACATAGTCAACGTTCAATTCCGCTTCAGAAACTAAACCAGCAATGGCTTCTACTGCTGCTTGCTTCATCTTTTCGTTAATATGCGTTGCACGTACATCAAGCGCTCCACGGAAAATACCAGGGAAAGCCAACACATTATTGACCTGATTTGCAAAATCTGAACGTCCTGTCCCAATCACTTTCGCCCCAGCTGCTTTTGCCTCATCTGGCATAATTTCAGGCATTGGATTAGCCATAGCAAAAATAATTGGATCTGGATTCATCGTTTGGACCATTTCTTTTGTTAACGCACCAGCAACGGATACACCAATAAAGACATCCGCTTCTTTAATTATGTCTTCTAATGTTCCTGATTCACAGTTTCTATTTGTATGTTTAGCCACTTTTTCCTTCACAGGATTCATACCTTCCGGACGCCCTTCATAAATCGCCCCACGAGAATCACACATGATGATGTTTTTTACACCGTAGCTAATTAACAGTTTAATAATAGCAATGCCTGCTGCTCCTGCACCGTTCGCAACTACTTTAATATCGGTCATTTGTCTGCCAGTCAGCTTCAATGCATTGATTAAGCCCGCTACTGTAACAATCGCCGTACCATGCTGATCATCGTGAAAAACAGGAATATTCGCTTCTTTCTTCAAGCGTTCTTCAATTTCAAAACAGTTTGGCGCAGCAATATCTTCTAGATTGATACCGCCAAATGTCGGCTCCATTAACTTCACTGCTTCAACAATTTTGTCAATGTCATTTGTATTTAAGCAGATCGGAAATGCATCGACACCAGCAAAGCTTTTAAATAGAACTGCTTTCCCTTCCATAACAGGCATAGCTGCTTCTGGACCAATATTTCCAAGTCCTAGCACAGCTGTTCCATCAGATACGACAGCTACAGTATTACCTTTTATTGTGTAGTCATAAACAGTTTCTGGTTTTTCATAAATTTCTTTGCAAGGTTCAGCTACACCTGGTGAATAAGCAAGACTTAAATCTTTAGCATTTTTCACCTCTGTTTTAATACCTGTAGACAATTTACCTTGATTGACTTTATGCATATGTAGTGCTTCTTCTCTAATCGACACTCTCGATCACTCCCTAATTTAAACAATCCATTCTTCATCTCTTAAGTGGTCAGACCACATTTTTTCCTATTACAAAACAATAAACTATGAAGAGAAGGTTGTAAAGTATTAATGTTACTTCAACACAACATGATCTTTTCCAACAGCCTTTTCTAACTGTGTCATTAGCTCCTCTGATGGCTTAATCCAATTCTTCTCTCTTAATTTCACCGTTTGATGAGTTCGTTCATAATGTAGTACAACGGGCGTCTGTCCTTGAAACCTTTGAAAGATGTGATGAACATCTTCAAGAACTAAATGTTCATCTGGAGTATGAGGAATTTTGACATACAGCGTTTTGTTTCTTTCTTCCTGCAACATTTGCAGTTCCTCTACTGTTTGGACGTTTTTAACCACCAATTGCTTTTTTTTATTTCGTTCCTCTACATCTCCCTTTACTAAAAGAATGGAACCATCTTGCAACAAAGTGGAGACTTTTCGATAGATAGCTGGGAAAACGACGCCTTCTATTTCTCCACTCTCATCAGATAGATGAATAAAGGCCATGCTCTCTCCTTTTTTCGTACGAATCGCTCTTACTTCATTCATAAATATACCAACCACTACTTGACGATGCCCTTGCAACAATTGGGCAACAGGAACAACCCTGAACCCACTAAATATTGGCTGATAAGGCTTTGTCGGATGAGCGGATACATACACACCTAACACTTCTTTTTCCAAGGCAAGCTTCTCTTGGATAGTAATCGGCTCCGCCTCGACATATTTTGGCTTTGGAAAAAAGTCTGTATCATTAAACAAACCAAGTCCCTCATCTTCTGGTCCGACAAGCTCCACATGATCGATCGCCACATCAAGACTTGCTAATAAAACGGCACGATCCTGACCAAACTCATCGAATGCTCCTGAAAAGATCAGCGACTCTATCGCTTTTCTGTTCACAATTTTCAAAGGTACTCGCAGACAAAAATCAAACAAATCAACAAAGGGGCCCTTCTCTCTTGCCGACAAAATGGCTTTCAGCACACTTGCTCCGATTCCGCGAATCGCCGCTAAGCTATAGCGAATGCCACCTTCCTCTGCTTTAAAAGGAAAGTGACTATTATTAATAGAAGGAGGAAAAACTTGAAGACTCATCGTTTTCGCTTCACTCATGTACTGTTTCACTTTCTCTTCATTGCCAATGGCAGATGTTAAAAGTGCCGCCATAAAATTAATGGGGTAATGGGCTTTTAAATAAGCAAGCTGATAAGCAATGAAACTATAAGCAACCGCATGACTTCGGTTAAATCCGTAGTTGGCAAATTGAACGATTAAATGATACACCTTGTCCGCCGTTTCTTCACTATAGCCCTTTTGACGTGCTCCATTCACAAAATGCTGACGCTCAGCATTAAGCACTTCCCTCTTTTTTTTGCTGACAGCTCTCCTTAATAAATCAGCCTCTCCTAATGAAAAACCCGCTAGTTGCGAGGCAATTTGCATAATTTGCTCTTGATAAATTAACACGCCATAGGTCGGTTCTAAAATTCCCTTTATATCCGAATGAGGATATTCAACAGGCTTTCGACCATGCTTGCGATCAATGTACGTAGAGATATTCTCCATTGGACCTGGACGATAAAGTGCATTCACCGCCACAATATCTTCAAAGTGACTAGGCTTTAAACGCATCAGTACCTTCCGCATGCCTTCCGACTCTAATTGAAAAATGCCTGTTGTTCGCCCTTCTCCCAATAATTGAAAGGTTTGACTGTCTTGTAAAGGTATATTCTTCAAATTCAACTTTTTTCCTTCTGAATAATAAATAGATTCTAAAATCCGCTCTAAAATCGTTAAATTTCGTAGACCAAGCAAATCAATCTTTAACAAACCTAACTCTTCTAATATATCCATCGGAAACTGAGTAAGAAAAATCTGATCATGCCCTTCTTGAATGGCAATGAGGTCGGTTAGTGGTTGTTCAGTAATGACCATTCCAGCTGCATGGGTAGACGTATGTCGCGGAAGCCCTTCTAATGTTAACGCTGTTTTATATAGTTTCTCATTACTTGAAGATGCTCCAACCCATTCACGAAACTTCTCCGACTCTTCATACACTTGCCGTAACGTTAAGCCAGGACGTGTTGGAATCATTTTTGACAGCTGTTCAAGCTCTTTCGTTGAAAAACCGAACGTTCTTGCCACATCACGCATCACAGCCTTAGCAGACAATGTACCGAACGTAATAATTTGTGCAGCATGCAGCGAACCATACTTCTGTGAGATATACTGAATCACTTCATCGCGACAATGGTCCGGAAAATCTAAATCAATATCCGGCATCGATACACGTTCCGGATTCAAAAATCGTTCAAATAACAAACCGTATTTCAGCGGGTCCACCGTTGTAATATCGAGAACGTACGCAACAAGTGAACCCGCAGCTGATCCCCGTCCCGGCCCTGTTAACATCTGTTGGCTTCTTGCAAACTTCATAAAGTCCCAAACAATCAAAAAATAGTCGCTAAACCCCATGCGTTCAATGATGTTTAATTCATAAAGCAGCCGATCTTTATACTCCGGCTGATGAGCTAAGTCAGCTTCTTCTAATCCTTTAAAGCAAAGCTCTTGCAAAAACTCTCCTGCAGACTTTCCTTCCGCATGTGGAAATCGCGGAAGCAATTGGCGACCAAAAGCTAGCTCTACTTCGCAAGCAGCGGCAATTTCATTCGTTTGCTGTAATGCTTCCGGAACATCTGAAAACCATTCAGTCATTTCTTGTTGCGAAGTGAAATAGGCTCGTTGATGATCATCTATCATTGGATCAGCTAGCTGTTCACCATCACGAATCGTCTGCAAACACTGCAATGAAAAAGCCTCATCCTTTTCAATATATGCCACTTGATGAGTCACAATCAGTGGGATGGAAAGTTTCTCGCTTAAGGTTTTCATTCCTTCGTTAACGAGCTCTTCCTCTTGCTTCCCATGCCGCTGCAACGATAAGAAAAAGTGACCTGGTTCAAATAACTGGTTAAAAAACTTAGCTACCTCTTCAGCCTTTAACACATCTTTTTGAAGTAAACCTTCAATTTCCCCTTCTAAACCTGGAGTAAAAGCAAACAAGCCATCCGAATACCCTTTTAGCCATTTAATCGGAATGCCGTCTTTTGCTTTTGTTTGAATGACACTTGAAATTTTCAACAAATGATGATATCCAGTATTATTTTTTGCTAGCAGCACGAGCGGATACGAACAGTCATTTGTAAATTCACTTTTCACATCGACTGTTAAGCCGATTAACGGCTTAATCCCTTCTTTTTTACACGCTTGATAAAAAGGGATCACTCCGTACATGACATTGCGATCTGTAATCGCAAGTGCTTTGTAGTCAAGTTGTTTTGCTTTAGCAATGAGCTTATCAATTGAAATGGTGCTCGAAAGCAAACTATAACCTGTCTGAATTTGTAAATGTGTGAACATCTGATCATTCCCTTATTTACAGATTTCATCCTGTATTCTACCTATATTATAAAGGGGAGAGGAAAAAAAAGAAAATACGTTCTGTTTTCATACAAACTTGAACATTTGCATATATAGAAAGAAAGACGGATAGATAAACGGAGGCACTATGGCTGATACCTTTTTCCAAGAATTATTAAAATGTTTTTTTATCGCTTTCGGGGTTTTGCTAGGGGGATCCTTAATCGGAGGAATGGCCTCCTTCGTGACAGGCAAACCACTCTTTACAGGGATCGCGCAAATTAGTAAAAGCTTGCACATTTGGGCGATTGTCGCAGCGATTGGGGGCACATTTGATACGTTATCAAACTTTGAACGCGGCTTCCAAGAAGGGGAAACAAAAGAAGTATTTAAACAATTTTTACTCATATTATCGGCCATGGGTGGCACGCATACCGGCACGTTAATTATCGCTTGGCTAACAGGAGAACACATTGCTCCATGAGAGTCCCTACCTTTCATAAACGTCAAAAAAGAAAATGGTTGCTAAGTGGTGCCGTCATCGGCAGTTGCATAAGCTGGCTATTATTTCTCTATATGTTTGGCTCCTTGCAAGAAAGACAAGCCCTTACTTTAGAATTACAAAAAAATGAAATCCGGGACTTATCCGCTCATTTAGAAATTTGGCAGGAAGAATATAAAATGTTGAATAAAAAAACCCTGCACAAGCTGACTGTGCAGGAAGTTGAAATTGAAATAATGAACTATGAAAAGTATGGAATCGATGACGCTCAAAGTATTTATGAAATCCAGGAAAACATCAAAAAAGACTTATCCGTACTTTCAGCAAAAGATTTAGAAACCGTCTATTCACAAAAAGAATTATTGCGTCAAACAATTGAAAATAAAACGATCAAAATCAATCAAAAAAGCTATTCGCTACGTGTGAAAGAATGGCTGTTTTACACGACGATTCATATTCAGCTCGAGCTCACTCTTCAAGATAATTAGTTCTTGTATGTGATGCACGCCTGTTTGAGGTCCTTCGCTACAAGTTCCGCTTCCTCCCAAGAATAAACAGAAGCGCCTGCAGCAAGCGGATGACCTCCTCCATTGTATTTCTTGGCGATTTCATTAATAATAGGACCTTTTGAGCGAAGGCGAACTCGAATTTGATCATTTTCTTCAACGAAAAAGACCCAAGCTTTCATCCCCTTTACCTCACCAAGAGAACTAATAAGAAGAGAAGCTTCTGATGGAGTCACCCCGAACTCTTCAAGCAGCTCTTTTTTCAATGTTACAATTGCTGCTCCACTTTCTTCTAATTGAAAATGCTGTAAAATATAACCTTGCAGTTTCACCACTTTTTCATCTGTTTCATACATGCGGTTAAATAACTCATGACGATCAAATTTATATTCAATTAATTCTCCCGCATATTCCATTGTTCGGTCAGTTGTGCTTGGATAAAGGAAACGTCCGGTATCACCGACAATGCCCGCAAACAATAATCGAGCGGCCTCCTCATTCATTTTCAAGCCATCCTCTTTACCGCTTTTGTATAAATCATAAATCATTTCACTCGCGGAGCTGGCGGATGTATCTACCCAAAGTAAGTCACCGTAAGGATCTTCATTCGGATGGTGATCAATTTTGATCCATTCTTTCGCTAGCTTATAGCGATCGTCACAAATTCTTTCCTTGTTGGCTGTATCACATACGATCACGAGTGCCCCTTCATAAACTTCATTGTCAAGAACATCAAGTGTACGCAAAAAACGAAGAGTCGGTTCTTCTTTTCCGACTGTATACACCTTCTTTTCTGGAAAAGAAGTGCTAATAATTTCTGCTAGCCCTCCTTGTGACCCGTAAGCATCTGGGTCTGGACGGACATGTCGATGAATAATAATGGTGTCATAGTCTTTAATTTTTTCAATGATTTGTTTTTTCATATTTCGTTCTCCTTTGTGCTAGGCAAGTTTTTAAGGTAGAATTTCTCTCTTATTCTCGGTACAATGAAAGTAGTCAAAGAATTGTATGGAGGAAATCATATGCCTGTTTTAGTGTTTATTATTGTTATATCGTTCTCTTTCTATATCATGTATAAGGTACGGTACGTTAGAAGCAGACTTCCAATGGAAAAGAAATGGGTATCTGCTAAGTCTAGTATCGCTCTTGGCCTTTGTGTGGGCGTCTTCGGAATCAACACGCTGTTCATTCAACAATCAACGGTTGCTTACATCGTTGCCGCTGTCTTTATACTTGTCGGTTTTGGTAGTGTATGGGCGGGCATTAAAGCATATCGCCACTTCCTTCCATATGCCCGAAAAGAAGCAGAGGAATACAATAATTAATTGCTTAATAGCCGCTCCTACGATCGGAGCGGTGTTTTAATTGCGCTCAATAACTTGACACATCATTAGCGCCTTTCCTACAAGAATGCCACTATTGAACACTTCCACATCCACTTTTCCAAACTTTCGTCCAACTTCGAGCACTTTCGGATGAATTTCTAGTATGCTTTCCATTTGAACCGGCTTGATAAAGTAAATGGTAATATTCTCAATGACTAAGTCTCCTTTTTTCTGAGCACGCATCGCTTGATTTGCTGCTTCTGTTACAAGCGTAGTGAACACACCGTAAGAAATCGTCCCTATTTGATTCGTCATTTGTGGAGTCACTTCAAATGTATACACACTTTCCCCTTTTCCTGATAAATCTATTTGGTTAGTAATGGTATCATTTAATGTCTCCCCCATTTGCGGTTGCCGCTGCGTCATTTGCAGTGCTTTTAACACATCTTGCCTGCTAATAATTCCTTGAATTCGATTGTGATCATCAACAACTGGCAATAGTTCGATCCCTTCCCAAATCATGATATGGGAAGCGGAAGCAACACTTGTTTTCACACTAACTGTGATCGGATTCTTCGTCATTACCTTCTCAATCGGCCATTCTTTTTCATGCCCCATAATATCCTTCGCTGTGACCATCCCTTGTACCTTCAACTGGTCATCAATAACAGGGAAACGGCTATGCAACGTTTGCCTATTTTTTTCAAGCCAATCATTAACTGTATCATTAGCGGATAAGGCCGCCGTTTGATCAAAAGCGGTAAAAATATCACCAACAAGCACAATCTCTTTTTTAATTAACTGGTCATAAATCGCCCGGTTAATCATCGTCGCAACCGTGAATGTATCATAGCTTGTGGAGATGACAGGAAGTTCAAGCTCATCTGCTAGCTTCTTTACCTCCTCTTCCGTATCAAATCCACCTGTGATTAAAACAGCTGCCCCGGCCTGTAAAGCGTGCTCATGAGCTTGCGTTCGATTACCGACGATTAATAAATTACCTGGGCCTGTATATCTCATCATCGCCTCAAGCTTCATGGCGCCGATGACAAATTTATTTAACGTTTTATGAAGACCTGCTCGACCACCAAGCACCTGTCCGTCGATAATTTTCACGACTTCAGCAAATGTCAGCTTTTCAATATTTTCTTTCTTCTTCTGTTCGATCCGAATTGTACCCACTCGTTCAATCGCAGAAACTAACCCTTTCGTTTCCGCATCCTTAATTGCTCGATAAGCGGTCCCTTCACTGACAGACAACGCTTTCGCTATTTGCCTAACTGATATTTTCTCACCGATTGGCAACTCTTCGATATAGTGTAAAATCTGCTCATGTTTCGTTATCAACTGTTTCACCTGTTCCTTTCCGATCCCCTAATACAGTTATTATAAGATGAAAAGGTGTCGGATTCAATTTTCGGAAAAAATGTTTAGAGGAGAGAGTGGAAAACTCGCAAAGGTGGATGAAACAAAGATTGTCCCATAAAAGATCCATCTCCTTTATGAGACAACTTCTTTCATTTGCTTACAGCTCGATCACTTCACCTGGCTCTAGTACGAGACCATTGTTTGCTTCGAGTTTGTTAATAAAAGCGTAAGGATCTTGTTTAATAGGTGGGAACGTATTGAAATGGATCGGAATGACTTGCTTAGCCTGTAAAAACTGAGCCGCGATCGCAGCATCTTCCGGACCCATCGTGAAATTATCGCCAATTGGCAAGAAAGCGAGATCGATTGGATGACGTTCGCCAATTAATTTCATATCAGAGAATAACCCCGTATCTCCCGCATGATAAATTGTTTTCCCTTCGATCATTAACAATACACCCGCTGGCATTCCCATATAAAGAAATGTACCGTCTGCCTGCTGCAAACCAGAACCATGAAACGCCTGCGTAAACTTCACTTTTCCAAAATCAAATTCAAAGCTACCGCCGATATGCATCGGATGAGTATTCAATCCTTGGTGAGCCAAATAAATAGCGAGTTCATTCACCGCAATAACTAAAGCCCCACTCTTCTTCGCTAATTCGATCGTGTCACCGACATGATCACCATGACCATGCGTCAAAACGATCACATCGGGATGCTCCTCTTCTACTTTTAGATCCGTCAAACCATTTCCGGTAATAAACGGATCAATTAAGATTGTTTTTCCTTTTGTTTCTACTTTTACAATTGAATGTCCATGATAGGATACTTTCACTTTGATAAACTCCTTTCAACTGAAAATATTCCCCCTAATTTACTATTCGCTTAAATCATCTTTTTTCCTCTCATTTTACATGATAGACTTTTATTGATACGATTTTTAAAATCGCTAAGGAGGAAAACAGCATGAATCAACGATTAACAAAACTAATGAATTGGATGAAAACAGAAGATATTCCTTTTTCATTTATTACCTCATCTGAAAACGTCTTTTATTTAACAGGCTTCAGAAGCGATCCGCATGAGCGTCTTCTCGGTGTCGCCATCTTTCAAGAAGCAGAGCCTTTTCTAGTCTGTCCGAAAATGGAAGTAACCGACGCACAAAACAGCGGCTGGGCATATGAAGTCGTTGGATATACTGATATCGAAAACCCTTGGGAAATGATTCAATCCCGCGTTAATAGTCGAATCAACAACACTCAACAGATAGCTGTCGAAAAACAACACTTAAACGTTGAACGATACGAGGAACTGTCTACACGCTTCCCTTCCGCTACCTTTGTTTCAGCGGAAGCCAAGCTAGAGCAGTTGCGAATGATCAAAGATGAAAAAGAGCTAGCCAGTTTGAAAAAGGCAGCGGAATACGCTGACTATGCAATTAAAGTGGGAACAGAGGCAATCCAAGAAGGAAAATCTGAGCTGGAAATTTTAGCAGAAATCGAATTTGAAATGAAAAAGAAAGGCATTGCGGAAATGTCATTTTCGACAATGGTGTTAACTGGAGCAAATGCGGCTTCTCCACACGGCATCCCTGGGGCAACAAAAGTTCAAAAGGGCGATTTAGTCTTATTTGATCTTGGTGTCGTTTATGAAGGTTATTGCTCAGACATTACACGTACCGTTGCTTTTGGAGAAATCAACGACAAACAGCGGGAAATTTACGAAACAGTACTTAAAGCGGAACAAGCGGCGATTGCTGCGGTTAAACCAGGTATAACAGCGAAAGAAATCGATTTAATAGCGAGATCTATCATTGCCGATGCAGGATATGGAGAATACTTCCCACATCGTCTCGGTCATGGACTTGGCATTAGTGTACATGAATTCCCTAGCATCACTGAAACAAACGAGCTTGTTCTTCAAGAAGGAATGGTCTTTACCATTGAGCCAGGCATTTATGTTCCAGGTGTCGCCGGCGTTCGGATTGAAGACGATGTGTACGTGACAAGCACAGGAAGTCAAATCCTAACTTCATTCCCTAAAGAATTACTATTTGTTTAGGAAAATTTCACATTTCTCAGTAAAATTTTACTGATAGAATGCTATAATTGTTGTACACCTAAATTATAAGGGGGAATGACAAATGAGTATGAAATATGAAAATATTCTTGTAGCTGTTGACGGTTCAAAAGAAGCAGAATGGGCATTTAAAAAATCAATCGAGATTTCTAAACGAAATGATGCAACGTTAAATTTATTGCATGTCATTGACACTCGTTCATTCGCAGCCATCGAAGCATATGACCGTACAATCGCTGAACGTGCTTCTAAATATGGTAGCGACCTATTAGAAGAGTACAAAGCAGAAGCTGAAAAAGCTGGAGTGAAAGCAGTCAATACGTTTGTGGAATATGGTTCACCTAAAGTAATCATTCCTAAAGATGTAGCGAAAAAAGTCGAAGCTGACTTAATCGTTTGTGGAGCTACTGGGCTAAACGCAATGGAGCGCTTCTTAATCGGAAGTGTATCTGAACACATCACTCGTGCTGCTCGTTGCGACGTACTAGTCGTTCGCACAGATAAGGGAGAATAAGATGAAAAACTGTCTCAATTTTTTGGGGCAGTTTTTTTTATTCCCCTAGAAAACTGCCCTTATATCTTAAGGGTCTCCGATTGTAGAGAAAAACCCTTACAATCTTTTTATTTTCAATTGCTTTTGAAGCAGGAATTATTAACGGAGAATCAGCCACTACATTTGCACCGTATGAGCCGATTACACGCGAACAAATGGCTGCAATGTCTGTGCGTGCTTATGAATACAAGGCAGAGAAATCAGTAGAAGACGGTCCAATCAAGAATTTCAAAGATGCAGAAAAAATTAACGCTTACGCAAAAGAATCCGTTCAGAAAGCCTTCCGCCTAGGAATCATGGAAGGAAAAACAAATGATAAATTCGGACCAAAAGAAAGCTCAACTCGCGCTCAATCAGCTAAAGTTCTCTCCGTTATGCTTCATAAATTAGAAAAATAAAAGCATTCCCCCTCGCTTTAGCAACTGAAGCGAAGGGAATACTTTTTTCTCTACAAAAAAACAAGCCCTTACTCCTTAAGGGCTTGTTGCGCATCGATCAAGTCTTTTGCTGCACTGATTTGGAGCTGAACTTGGTCGAATCCAGTACCGCCTAAAGACTTCCTTCTTTTGACGGCTTCATATGGTGACAGCACTTGATAAATGTCTTCTTCAATGACCTCAGACGCTGCTTTTAGCTCCTCTAAAGGCAGGTCAGCGAGATAGCATTGATTTTGGATGCAGTGAAGCACTAGTTTTCCAACTATTTCGTGTGCTTCGCGGAATGGAATGCCTTTTGATGCTAAGTAATCAGCCAGCTCCGTAGCATTGGAGAAATCGTTGTGGACTGCTTCTCCTAAGCGGTCCTCGTTCACCTTCATTGTTTGAACCATTCCTGCAAAAATTTTCAAGGAACCAATAATTGTATGTACTGTATCGAACATACCTTCCTTGTCCTCTTGCATATCTTTGTTATACGCAAGCGGTAAACCTTTTAATACAGTTAACAAACTAAATAGATTGCCGTATACGCGACCTGTTTTTCCACGGATGAGCTCTGCCATATCAGGATTTTTCTTCTGAGGCATAATGCTTGATCCCGTAGAGAAGGCATCATCCATTTCAATAAATTGAAACTCTTGGCTCGACCAAAGAATCATCTCTTCTGCCAAGCGAGACAGATGCATCATTAAAATGGAAGAAGCGCTTAAAAATTCAAGGATGAAGTCACGGTCACTGACCGCATCCATGCTGTTGGCATAGACTCCTGCAAACCCAAGTAGCTCAGCCGATAATTCACGATCAATTGGGAACGTTGTACCAGCAAGGGCACCAGCGCCTAGAGGCGAGATGTCCGTCCGTTTTAATCCCTCTTGAAAACGCTCTTTATCTCTTTGCAGCATCCAGAAATATGCCATTAAGTGGTGGCCGAATGAAATCGGCTGTGCTCTTTGCAAGTGGGTGTAGCCAGGTGCGAGTGTTTCCACATGCGCCTCGGCTTTCTCCACAATTGCTTCTTGAAACGCTTCAATTAAACCAATGATTAGCTTGACCTGCTTCTTCAAGTACAAATGCATATCAGTGGCTACTTGATCGTTACGGCTACGGCCAGTGTGAAGCTTGCCACCAACCGCTCCGATTTCTTCGATCAAGAATTTTTCTAAATTTAAATGGATGTCCTCTTGGGCAACCGAAAAAGCTAATTCACCTTTTGAAGCTTTCTCCTTTAAAGCTTCAAGGCCGCCCGTGATTTGATCTGCTTCCTCTTTTGTTAAAATGCCTGTTTCACCAAGCATTGTGACATGCGCGATACTTCCTTCTAAGTCTTCAAACACAAGCTCTTGATCAAAGTGGATGGATGCTCCAAATTCATCTACCCATTGTTCTGCTGACTTTTGGAAGCGCCCTCCCCATAGCTTTTTCATGAATGAATCTTCTCCTTCTCCTGCTGTACCATTGAATTCACTTTTGTTGGAAGACCCCATAACTGGATAAACCCTACGGCTGCATCGTGATCAAACTCATCTTCTGTTGTGTATGTCGCTAGTTTTTCATTGTATAGAGAATAGTCAGATTTTCTTCCTTCTACAATGGCATGACCTTTAAACAATTTCACACGAACCGTTCCAGTCACAAACTTCTGCGTTTCTTTTAAGAATGCTTCAAGTGGTGCTCTCAATGAGGAGAACCATAATCCATCATAGATCAGCTCTGTGATTTTCTTCTCAATCACTGGTTTAAAGTGAGCGACTTCTTTTACTAACGTTAAATCTTCAAGTTCTTTATGCGCCTTGATTAATGTGATCGCACCTGGGCACTCATACACTTCTCTCGATTTAATACCAACAAGGCGGTTTTCTACATGGTCAATTCTTCCTACACCATGTTTTCCAGCTACTTCATTTAAATGAAGGATTAGTTCAGCTAAAGAATATTGTACGCCGTTCACTGCAACTGGTACACCTTCTTTAAAATCGATTTCGATGATTTCAGGACTATCTGGTGTGTTTTCTAAAGCAACTGTTAAATCATAAGCATCCTCTGGTGGCGCTGCCCAAGGATCTTCCAAAATTCCGCACTCATTGCTTCTACCCCAAAGGTTTTGGTCGATCGAGAATGGACTATCTAAGTTGATCGGCACTGGAATATTGTTTTGTTTCGCATACTCGATCTCTTCTTCCCGTGACCATTTCCAATCACGTACTGGAGCAAGAACTTCAAGATCAGGATTCAATGCTTTAATGGATACTTCGAAACGAACTTGATCATTTCCTTTACCCGTACAACCGTGAGCAACCGCGACTGCATTTTCTTTTTCAGCTACCTCTACTAGCTTTTTCGAAATAAGCGGACGTGAAAGTGCGGATACTAGCGGATATTTACCCTCGTATAAAGTATGTGCTTGAAGAGCGATTAATGCATACTCTTTTGCATATTCTTCTTTCGCATCGATCATGTAGCTCGCTACCGCTCCTACTTGAAGTGCCTTTTCTTTAATAAACTCTAAATCCTTTCCTTCACCAACATCTAAGCAACAAGCGACTACATCATAACCTTTCTCCTTTAACCACGGAATGGCCACCGATGTATCTAATCCCCCAGAATACGCAAGAACAACTTTTTTACTCATGACTTACTTCCTCCTCTAAGTTGATATCTATTAGTATAAATATTCATTTTTATTAATTTTTATTCTCTTAACATGAATAAAGAATACCATGTTCTTCATAAGCTTTCAAGTAGTTTATTCAAAAAAAGTGTATTTTTTTGCTTTTTTATGAATAAATAATCATGCAATACTGGAGTTTTGCAGAAAACAAAGGAAAACGGTAAGATGGAGAAAAAAAGATGGGAGAGCCTATGTACTTTCAAACAAACCCACGTCTTGGGATCTCTGTACCTCATTTAATGAAGGAATGGACTCATTACTCTATGAATGAACAAGCCTATATCCTTCATGAATGGGAAACGATTCGTGGCAGTATTCCCGATCGAATTAAAAACTTGGAAAAAGAAATTAACGAACGCCAAGCTCAGCTTGATCATGAAGAAAGCTTTCAGCGCTCTTGCTTGCTTAATGAAGAAATCAGTGAACTTGCTTCTATCATTAATGATCTTTGGCTTTGGTTTCGGACTTCGCCTTCTATGGAGAAATAAGTCCATCTGGCAATGTATCAGCACTCACAAAAGCCGCCGTATACTTTTCGTACACGGCGGCTTTTTCATTGGCTGTCTGCTTTCTTCTCCTGCAATAAGCGATATTGATAATATTTTTCTGCATAGGTCGTTACCGTTTTCGTTAAACGATAGTTCATACCCGCTCCGATCGCTAAACTAACAAGGGGCAAGTTAGATATTTTTTTATGTTTAAATACAGTAATAGCCATCAACTTAAACAATTGCTTGATCGGCCCTTCAATCCAAGCCGTGCCTGTCAACTGATCGGTTTCTTCATAAAAGAAAGATTGGTCCTGCGCTTCTAGTTCCAAGAGAAGCTCCTGCCAGCCGGCTGCCTTTAAACGATCTGGCAATGTAGCTGCGTGAAACACCTTTAGGGAGGCCATCATTTCAAATGGTGTCTGCGGGTCGTATCCGTAAGACATAGCTGTCAACTGAACAGCTCGCAGGTTAATCAAGACCATGGCAAGAAAATCCGTGCTAACCGGCACAGCTCCACCCGTTCCCGTGATGCCTCCTTGAATGAGAGAATACATACGTTGTCTAGATGCCTGCTGACGATTTAAGTAGGCTAACTGGTCTAGTGTTAGCTTTTTCATATCGGGAATCGTCTTTACCTCTTCATTAAAAACTCTAGCAGAAGTTAAGATTCTCTCACGCGCTTCATTTTGAAATTGTGAACCTTGCAATAAAGAATGCATTTGAAAAAGTGCATTATCCAACTGACCAAAAAAAGTAGCCACTGTTTCTTCCGGAATAGCTTCAAATGCCGCTTGTAACCATTTAGCATATGTATATTGGAAATCATTGCCTTCATAATCTACTAGTGATTGTTCCCAAGCCATAATATCTTCCCAAACAGCTTCGTCTCGTTCAGTCCAAGCCATAACAATCCCCTCCTTGTTTCACTGTTGCTTGTCTTTTCATTCTCTATGATCCTATTAAAAATGTCAATTTCTCTCTATGCATGCGACAAGCTCCCCCTATGTTGTTTTTCTATTAGGAAAACAACAAAAAAGGAGAAACTCGTCCTCATCTGCTTAAGAAAGAGCTTTCTTTTCAATCTCTTTCCAATTTCTGCAACGATAAATACTTCCTTCTTATATAAGCCCAAATACTCGAGAAGAACAACAGGTTAGCCGCAATCACAAATACAGTAATAACTCCATATGTTTCTGCTACATAACCAAAAAACAGAGAAGCCACTCCAAAAGTTCCGGTCAATATCGCATCTCTCGCTGAAAGCACCTTGGGCAACTGTTTCTTTGATGCGGTTAATTGAACAACCGTTTGCTGTCCAATCATTTTCAATTGCGTGGCTACACCCACAAAAACAGACATTAATAACGACCATAAAGGATTAGTGGAAAGACCGAAACATAAAGTGAAAACGCCCACCAATAATGCACTAATACAAATAACTTGCGAAAACTTCCTTTTCAAATAAGATTGTGCTTTCAGACTTAGCAGCCCTCCGATCATTAAACCAACAAAAAAAGCGGAGTTTATATATCCCCACCAGGCTTCGCTTTTATGAAGAACTTCCTCCACATAAATATACAAAATAGCCGCAATCCAAACGACGTTGGCGATAGAATCCATTACATCCATAACAGCCACTGTCTTCAGCGACGGTGTTTTCCAAATAATCACCCAGCCTTCTTTTACAGCATCCCTTTTATTTTCTGAAGAAGGTGTTCGCTTTTCTTCACTGTCTTGAATCCCCATCATGATAAGCGTAGAAAGCAAAAACAAAGCAATGGTCAAATCAATCAAGTATGCACCTCCAAAAAGCGCAACAAGGATCGCACCAATCGGCCAACCACCAAGTTGAATGATTTGATCCACGACCACTATTAAACTATTTGCTTTTACTAACCTACTAGGTGAAACAAACTGTGGAAGTAGCGAATTCCGTGTAGGTATAGCCCATCCGTCGAGAAAAGCCATGAGGGCTACAATCAAAAACACAAAGTACAAATCATTCGTATCTATCTTCATCCACGGGTCTAAAGCAAGTATGCCTAACAACATCGTTTTTCCTAGTTGAGAATAGACCAGGATTTTCTTCAAAGAATATCGTTCAACAAGTAAAGGGGCTACAACCTCACCACCAAATCGGGAAATTGTGATAACAAATGGAATGAACGCCATTAAAGCTGCGGAACCGCTCAATTTGTAAAAAATACTAATTAAACCCACAATGTAAAAAAGGTCTCCACTATTAGCCAAAACTTGCCCGATCCAAAGTAAATGAAAAGAACGTTGATTAAACATAAACGCCTATCTCCTTCGCTAAATATTCAGTTTTTAAGTTAGATAGGGATCGTTTACATTGGATTCTTCCTTTCATTCATAGTGTGTTCATTATAAATCATATGCTAAACCAATTGAACAGATGCTTTAATCATTTCCCACAAAAAAGCCAACTCAGATTCATTCCGAGTTGGCTTCACCATCATTTATTACTTAGCAATTAATTCAAACGATTGAAGCATCCCTTTTTGTGTTTGCTTCAATTGATTAATTAAATCCTCGCAAGCGTTTAATACTTCTGCACGGTTTTGTTGTTGTGCTTCAAGTGCATTTTTATATGTTTCTTCTAAATGAGCTTGAGATTTAGATAGCATTTCGATAGATGCTTTCCCTGGGTTAAGAGCTAGTGCTTGAGTCGTATAGCTGATTTCTTCTAACTGACCGACCCATTCAGAAAGATTTTTGCCGCCAAGCTCTTGTTGGTTCCAAGAAGAGTTCATATTGGACTTCCACTCTGAAGACAGCTTTTTAGAGTTTTCTTCTAGCTTAGAAATTTGTGCGCGGCTAGAATTGATCCAATCTTTTTGTCTTTCAAACACTTGAAGTGTTTTTTGCTCTAATCCATCTTGAGAAGAATAAAACGTTTTAAATCCGTTAAACCACCCATCCCAAAACACATCGATTACATCAATAGACTTGTTTGTTTCTTTTTTATTCATTGTTTGAAACCTCCATTTTAATTTAATTAAGGTCAATTAGACCTTGTATAAAAACTTATACAATTGCCAAAGTCATTCATTTGACAGTTGCAAAGCCTTATAAAAGTTATGCTGTCTAAACTAAAGAGGTCTTGTCTATTTTTTCGATTGATCATCTTTATTCGTTGTGAATCCTGGTGGCATAAAAAATTGACTGTATACATTAAAAAATTGATCAAGCATTTTTTGATATTGCTCTAGTGAAGAGGCCCACATCTGTAAATATTGCTCACCTGCAGATGTAATGGAATAAATTCGTTTGGCAGGTCCCCCTGATGATGTATCCCACTCAGAAGTGACAAACTCATCCTTCTCTAGCTGCCTTAATGTTCTATAAAAATTCCCTTGATCAATGGAATGAAATCCAAATTGAATAAGTTTTTGCATTAATTCATATCCGTGGGCATTCCAATCCCTTAAAAGAAGCAAAAGTACAGGAATCATAAAGTTTTTCGGTGCACCGGCTACATTTCTTTTCCCGTCCTTGTTCTCTTTAGAGCTACTCCGGTTTGAAACCATCGCTATCACCTACTATATCTTTAATATTGCTCATATGTGTAATTTACACCTATATGCATTTCAAGTCAAGCTTTGCATCACCTACAAATATTGACAAAATGAATTCCAATCGACAACATTTGTTAAAAACATTGTCAAAATTCTGGGTTTTTGATTAGAATTTTACGTTTTTTTTTGGAACAAAAGATGGCTCATGTGTATTATCCTAAATATGTAGCAATAGTGTTAAGATTTATAAAAAACTAAAAATTCAAAAGGAGTTAAAGCGTAATGACCCAACAAACATTGCCAGATCCATTTACCGTATGGAAAAGTTTTTACGAAAAAACAGAAGCAAGTTGGAATGATATCCTGCATGAAACGATGCAGCAGGAGGCTTATTCTGAATGGATGGGCCAAACTCAAAGCGCTTATTTACAATTCCAAGAGCTGATTCAAAAAACGACAGAGGCTTATTTAAAGCAAATAAATATGCCAACTCGCGAAGAGATTTCAAGCGTTGCGTCGCTCATTATTAACTTAGAAGAGAAAGTGGAAGACCTTGACCAAAAAGTAGAAGACGAACTTTTGAACAGTCCAGCTCTAGCTGAAATTACTAAGCTAAAAACAACAGTTATCAGACTAGATAAAAAGATGGACCGAATCTTAAAAGCATTGCAGCAAGTAGAGGAAGCGGCATCCGCACCGGAACCAGAACAAGCATCCGCATCAACTGAAGCCCCCTCTGCCAAAACAACAGCATCTACTTCACAAACAAAGAAACAAGGTTCTTAATAGCAAGTCATCTTCTAAAAAACTACATAAGGAGTGTATGTAAATGGCAATCATTGAAAAAGAGCTAATCCAGAAAAATGAAGATTTGTTAAGTTTGAGAGGAAAAGTTGTCATTGTAACAGGCGGTTCCCGTGGGATCGGTGCTACAATTGCAAAAGAACTAGCAAAAAAAGGTGCAAATGTTGTCATTAACTATAACTCAAGTTCAGACGCAGCAAAAGCTGTCGTAGAAGATATTGAAAGCTTTGGTGGATCAGCACTAGCTTGCAAAGCTGATGTAGCAAGCTTAGAAGAATCTAAACACTTAATTGAAGAAACGAAAAAACAATTTGGCAGAATCGACATTCTTGTCAATAATGCTGGGATTACAAGAGATCGTTCATTTAAAAAGCTTAGCGAAGAAGAGTGGTACGATGTGATTAACGTCAATTTAAATAGTATTTATCACACGACATCTGCTGTCATTCATACAATGCTTGAGCAAAAGTACGGCCGCATTATTAATATTAGTTCAATCATCGGACAAGCAGGCGCCTTCGGTCAAACGAACTACTCAGCTTCAAAAGCAGGCATGATTGGCTTTACTAAATCTTTAGCTTTAGAAACAGCTAAAAGCGGGATTACAGTTAATTCCATCTGCCCTGGCTATATTGAAACTGAGATGTCCGCAGCGATTCCAGACAATGTCCTAGAGCAACTTATATCAAAAATCCCAATGAAGCGCTTAGGAAAAACTTCTGAAGTAGCAGAAGCTGTTCTATTCCTCGCAAACAGTAATTACATTACAGGTCAATGCATCAATGTAAATGGCGGTGTATACATGTAAGCAAGATGAATCGTTTGCTGTAACATTTAAAAAGGGGGAATGTGAACGTGTACTCTACAACAAAAGAAATGGAAGCTTGGGTAAATACACTACCTGACAATATCCAAAAAAGCTATTACCGCTTCAAACGAGTATCAGAGGTATTAACAAAAGAACCGGAACCGCAAGTAGGCTTAACACCTAAAGAAGTCATTTGGACAAAGAACAAAGCCAAGCTATACCGTTACCAACCGGCAAAAGAAAAGACAAATAAAGTGCCGCTATTAATGATTTATGCCCTTATCAATAAGCCCTATATATTAGACTTAACTCCTGGCAGTAGCCTAATCGAATACTTAACGGATCAAGGACATGACGTTTACTTATTGGATTGGGGGACACCAGGTTACGAAGATCGGCATATGAAACTAGACCATTATGTTCTGGATTACATTCCTCGTGCCATCCAAAAGGTATTACGAACTTCCGGTGCGGATGAAGTAAGTTTACTTGGTTATTGCATGGGCGGGACGATGACAGCTATTTCTGCTGCTCTCCATCCCGATTTGCCAATTCGTAATTTAATCTTTTTAACAAGTCCATTTGATTTTGAGGATACCGGTTTATTTACAAACTGGCTTGATGAGCGTTATTTTAATTTGGATAAAATGGTCGATACATTTGGCATTATTCCGCCTCAAACGATTGACCTTGGAAATAAGCTATTAAAGCCGCTTGTCAACTATATGGGGCCTTTTATAACATTAGCTGAACGTGCAGACAATGAAGACTTCATTAAAAGCTGGTCTTTAATGCAAAAATGGGTGCATGATGGCATCCCATTCCCTGGTGAAGCGTTTAGACAATGGATCCGCGACTTTTATCAAAAAAACAAGCTGATTAAAGATGAATTAATGATCCGGGGGAAACATGTGCGGCTAAGCGATATTGAAGCGAATATTTTAAATATCGCCGCCCAACGCGATCATATTGCTGCGCCAGAGCAGGTAAAGCCATTAATGGACAAAGTATCCAGTAAAGATAAAACGTATCAATTGATGCCTACTGGACATGTTTCTGTCGCCGTTGGTGGAAATGCAGTGAAGCGTACGTACCCAACGATTGACCAGTGGTTGGTTGAGCGTTCAAAATAATATTATTGATGAAAAAATCCCCTCAAAAAAACGAGGGCACTGAAAAAGTCCATCTATTTAAACTAAGCGAGCCTTTCCTCGATGAAATTGAGGAAAGGCTCGCTATTTTTTGTATAATAAGGATATTACATTCAGGTGGTGTCCCGATGATTTCCAATCAAGAATCCTTAACTCTCAGCCCATTTATGGAGATTTACGATATTGTTGTGCCAAAAGATAATATGCTTCGTCAAATGAATGAACTCGTGGATTTTACATTCATTCTAGAAGAACTAAAAAATAAATATTGCCTCGATAACGGTCGCAACGCAGTGCCGCCGATTCGCATGTTTAAATATTTATTGCTGAAATCCATCTTCGATTTGTCGGATGTGGATGTGGTCGAGCGTTCGAAGTATGATATGTCCTTTAAATATTTCCTAGATATGGCGCCGGAAGATGCTGTGATTAATTCAAGTTCATTAACGAAATTCCGTAAACTTCGTCTTCAAGATGTAGGTTTATTAGACATGCTTATTTATAAAACCGTCGATATGGCGCTGGAAAAAGGACTCATTAAAAGTAAAACCATTATCGTGGATGCTACGCATACGAAATCGCGTTATAATCAAAAATCACCCAAAGAATTTTTAATGGAAAAATCGAAAAATGTCCGAAAGGCTGTCTATCAAATCGATGAATCAATGAAAGAAAAATTAAATGTGTTGAAAGAAGTAGTGGAAGATTATACAGAACAGCTCCATTTCTCTACTGATCCAGATGCACGTGTTGGTCATAAAACGGCAGATTCTTCTTTCTTCGGCTTTAAAACACATATCGCTATGAGTGATGAACGACTGATTACCGCTGCGATCGTGACAACAGGCGAAAAAAGCGATGGGAAATACCTACAAGAATTAATTGAAAAAAGCCAAGAAACAGGCATGAAAATTGAAACAGTTATTGGGGATACAGCTTATTCAGAAAAAGATAATATTCACTATGCAAATGAAAACGAGCTCCAATTAGTATCGAAACTAAATCCCCAAATTACACAAGGTGGACGCGCGAAAGAAAATGAATTTGAGTTTAATAAAGATGCAGGGATGTACGTTTGTCAGGCTGGACACATGGCTATTCGCAAAGCCCGTACGAATAAGAAAAATGTAGGTGAAAATCAACGCCAAACGTATTATTTCGATATTGAAAAATGTAAGGGATGTCCATTTAAAAAGGGATGTTATAAAGAAGGGGCAAAAAGTAAAACGTATTCTGTCACAATTAAGTCGACAGAACATAAAGAACAAGAAGCATTTCAAAAGAGTGAAGGCTTTAAGGAGAAGGCAAAAGAGCGTTATAAAATTGAAGCGAAAAATAGTGAACTCAAGCACAGACACGGGTATGATGTGGCCTCTTCCTCGGGTCTTATTGGTATGCAAATGCAAGGAGCGATGGCGATATTCGCCGTCAATCTCAAACGAATCCTTACACTTTTACGGGAATCCAAATAAAAATAACCGAAGAAAAAAGCGATATAACGTTCAAAATCGAACGCTATATCGCCTTTTTAGTTGGAAATCAACTGACCTATTTTAAAAACGTAAGTTTTTCAGTGGCCTCAAAAAAACAGAGGGGATTTTTTTAAGATTTGCTTTCTCGGAACCATTGATCCATTTTCACCATAATGGATTGCATAGCTTTAGGATCTTTCATTGATGGCATATTGGCAAGAAAGACTTGTTTCGGTGGCTGAGTCTCTTCTGCTTGCTTTTGCAAAATTAAAATATTTTTTGCTGCTTGCTTATTTTTAAACAAGGATGGCGGGAGTCCAATGACACCTTGAATATGTGCATGCTGTTGAAAAAAGCGGTGTAGCTTATCCGCACCAGTAGATTCAAATAAGCTATCTGGTATGAGGAAAAATAAATATCCACCTGGTTTTGTATGCTTAATACTTTGTTCCATAAATAAGAAATGAGCATAAGAATGACCTTCTTCTGCACGTAACTCGTACTCGGCAGCACGTACGTCATTCGGATAATAACCAACTGGTAAGTCGCAAACAATCACATCAGATGGATCGATTAACAATGGCTCTAACGAATCTTGACTATACAATTGCACAGGCTGCTCAAGTAAGTTGGCTCCGCACCACGCAAGCTTCAACAGTAGATCATCAATATCGACCCCAATAGCAGCTAGATTTTTTTCCGATAAATGATTTAACACGGTAAACAATAAATTTCCTGTTCCAACAGCAGGGTCCATTATTGTGAATTCACTCTTGTCCTTCATGAACTGGCCAAGTAAATAACCGATAAATAGCCCCATAGAATCTGGTGTCATTTGATGATTAGGCTGGACGTTTTCTTGCATTCCTTTTAAAATAGCAAGCTGATAAGCCTTACGCATTTCTTCTTTAGAAAATTGATCGAGCTGAATATCTTCGTACTTCTTTAAGACTTGCTTTTTCGCCACTTCACTTAATTCCTCTTGCAGTATGTCTTTTTGGAATAAGTTTTCAGCTGTTTCTGCTAATGCATCTAAATATGTGCACGACAATTCGTTTTGAAAAATGGCAGCTGTTTCATCGAAAGTTTTGAAAAGTCTTTCGATCGGGGAAAATTCATTCATTCGTCGTTCCTCCTTAAACATTTCTCACCGGGAACATTACTTAAAAAAGCTGACCCTTTTGTTAAGGGTCAGCCTACTGATTATAAAGCAGCTTTTACAGCTTCAATCGCTTTTTCATAGTCCGGATGATTCGTTCCCTCACTTACATACTCAACGTAAGTAATTTTATCATGACTGTCAACTACAAATACCGCACGTGCTAATAAACGTAGTTCTTTCAGATGAACCCCATACGCCTCAGCGAAAGAAAGGTCGCGATGATCCGAGTATGTTTTCACATTTTCTAAGCCATTCGCTGCACACCAACGTTTTTGTGCAAACGGTAAATCCACAGAAATCGTTAATACTTCTACATTTTCCACTTTGGATGCCTCTTCATTAAAGCGACGCGTTTGAGCATCACATACACCCGTATCAATTGAAGGGACCACACTGATCAAGCGAACTTTTCCTTTAGAATCAGCTAGCGTCACCTCTGATAAATCGTTAGCTAGCACAGTAAAATCCGGTGCTTGATCTCCTACTTTTACTTCGTTTCCAAGTAAAGTCATTGGATTTCCTTTAAACGTTACATGAGCCATTCCTAATCCCTCCTTGATCTATTTACACTTCTTATTTTACTGAAAAAATTAGCAAAAAAGCAAAGAAAAACCCTTGCTGAGTTTCAGCAAGGAAGATGTGACTATTTCATTAAATAGAAGGATCCTGATCAGGCTTCGTTTGGCAACCATCTGTCTTAGAAGGATCATTTTTTTGAAACATCCCTTGAATTTTTTCGACGACATTAGGTGCCATATCAAGCACTTTATCAATTAAATGCGTATTTTCATCTAAGTGAAGCATACGCACATCATTACCCTTCACAATTAAAAAAGCAATCGGTGTGATCGAAACCCCACCACCGCTCCCACCACCAAATGGACTTTTTTCCTGTTTAGATTGCGAACTTCCTGATGAGCCGCCATTTGGCTTGTCAATTGTGAACTCACTTCCACCAGCCGCAAAACCAAAACCAACTTTAGAAACTGTCATAATCACACTTCCATCCGGTGTTTCTACCGGATCACCAATGATCGTGTTAACATCAATCATTTGTTTCAAGTTTTCCATCGCCGTTGTCATTAAGCCTTCAATTGGATGTTCACTCATATTTTTACCTCCCAATTATACTTGTTTATTAATCGCCGCCGTTCCCCACTTCCTTTTTTTGCTACGCCAACGAGAAAGAATTTTAATAACAGCAACTATAGCTTGCCCGGGACGGAAGGCAATCATACATGAAAATTCCGTTCGTAAAACGGACTGACCGAAAACAGGAGTGATCATCATTTTCGGCTCTGATGTCATCCTCATCAAATAGCTCGCAATAGAAATGGCTCCACTTTTGACTGTCCAAAGTGAGCCTGCCGCCATTCCAGTCCATGCAGCATCCTTCATTCCAAGAACGGTTTTCCAACATACGTTCTTGATCTCCACTTTCTTCAAAAAAGAGCGCAGTACCTCTCGCAGCGACTCTACTCGCCGAGTCAACTCCCTTGCATCCGATAGGAACTCCTCAAATTCGGCATATGTAATTTCTTTTTTGTCCGCATTTTTCGTCTTTTGCCCATCCTTTGTTTTTGTCTCTTTTTCAAAAAAAAGACTAGGCGGTTTTTTTCCCCGATAAGTAAGCAGCTTCATAAATGGCACTTTTACCGTATAGGAAAGCAATCCATTCCAAAGCTCTAGACGAACTTTAATGTCTATATTATCCTTCTCAAAAAAGGAATGAATAATAACACGCAACTTGGACAAACAAACGACCACAATCATAAAAAAAAGACCACCAAGTAGCCACCATGCATATACCATTATTCCCCTTCCTTTCCGTTAGCATTCTGCCCTAAAGGATAGAAGTGTATACTTGTAAAAGTAAGTGAGTTTTAGAAGATGATCTCTGTATTGAACAGGGGTCATCTTTTTTAGATTCCATTGATACCTATAGTTATTGTAATAAATCATATATTGCTTAATTTCACGTTTTAATTCCTCTAGTGTTATACATGGTTTAATATAGGCCTCGTCCTTAAAATGCCCAAAGAAGGATTCTTGCGGAGCATTATCCCAACAGTTACCTCGCCTGGACATGGATTGACGTAATCCAAGTTTCTTCACTAACTTTTGAAAATCAGGGTGTGTATAGTGGGTACCTTGATCAGAGTGTATCAAGGCATCTTCTGTCTTTCTAAAGTTTCGATTCTTCTTTAACTTCAGAAGGGTACCTGTAGCTAAATCCATGGTTAATCGGTCTGACACGTGATAGGCCAAGAGTTCATTGGTTGAGCTATCTTTAATTGTCGACAAATAGGCTTTCTGACCCTTTCCGTAATATAAATATGTGATATCGGTTAGGAGTACCTTTCCAGGGACACCTTGCTTAAATTGCCGGTTCAATAGATTTGGTACAACTCGGTGTTCTTGTGTGGCTTTCATCATTCGTCTATAAGGATTTGCCTTTCTGATAGGGCATATAATCCCATACTTCTTCATGATTCGCCGTATGCGCTTTAAATTGTAGACAACACCAAATTGACCCGCCAAAGTCATTTTGATTTGACGTGCCCCTTTTTTCCGTCTTTTAAAATGGAAGGCCTTTAAGACAATCCCCTTTACTACCTCATCTTTTTCATCTTTTAGCTTCCTTTGTTCTTGCGACGCTTTTGAGAAATAATTATAATAACCACTTCTTGAGACGCCAGCTGCTTTACATAGGTAGCTCACTATATTTTTTAATTGATATTTTTCGATAACTGATCGAATAAGGATATACTTTCGGCTAGGAGGAAGTGCTATTTCTTCATCCCCCTTTCTGCAAATCGAATCTTTTTTAAAAGTTCATTTTCCGCCTTTAACAAGTTAATTTGTGCTTCTAAGCGAGCATTTTTCTCCTCTAGGGATAATTCTCTTTCTCTAGGACGCCCTGAGTTACCAGTTCTAGTATCACGTAAACCACTTATCCCTCCCTCATTGTAAGCATCATTCCACCTTCTACTAGCTGACTTAATCCGGTGTTTCCCCAAAACATCTATGTCAAAACCATGTTGTTCAAATATATCTCTGGCAAACTTGCCTTTCTTTTTTTCTGCGATAAAAATATGTTTAAATTCATCTGTATAGGTAATTCCTTTTGAACTTACAGATTTAACGTAAGGATTAATTGATAGCAACTTGATCTCTTTTTCTGTAAAAACCTTTTTACTCATAATTTCTCCGTCTCCATGTCAATTTCTCTGGTTGTGTTTTTTATTATACAAAAAAGTACCCTATAGGTAGACTTTTTTAGTGTCTACTCTATAGGGTACACTTTACCCAGTGGCTTGATCCTTACTTATGAATAGGCAGGTGTTTGTTGAATAGCAAGAGAATTTTCGTGAATAACCGTCGTATCAGCAAATAAGTCATGTACGCCTTGTTTTTTCGACAAAAAGGCGATCAGTACATATAGAATGAAAATCGTCGAAGTGATGTAACGTCCCAATAACTCTCTCACTAATACTGTTGGCCAAGAAAGTTGAGGATCCTTTAAAGAAATGACTTTTAAACCAAAGACCATTTTACCAACAGTTTGCCCCCAACATTTAGTAAATATAATAAAATACAAATAGAACACAGCTGCTGTAGCGATATTTACAGGTGCAAACATACCGCCTGAAGTGATATCCACATCCATCGCTCGCAATAATGGGTAAACAACGAGCCTTGAAATGCTTCCGATCACGATTAAGTCTAGCAAGTAGGCCCAACACCTCATCCAGAAGCCGGCATAATGAGGCATTGTGGCGCAAGGAGCCTTTTCTTCTGTTTGCGACGTCGGCTCAGCAAGAAGCTGTTCTTCTGCTTGTAGCTTCGATTCAGCAAGAAACTGTTCTTCTACTTGTGGCTTCGGTTCAGCAAGAAGTTGTTCTTCTGTCTCTTTGTTGATCTCATCGTTCATTTCGCCATCCCTCCTTTATTCTGCATACAAGTACATTAATCGCGGAGAATTTGGATGTGATAATAGATTCATTAAGGCATTAACATCGTCGTTGCCGCCAAACATTTGTTGTGCTTTCATTGAAAAATAACTCGGTAGTCCCAAATTAGATTCATACGTAACGACTTGGGCACCTTGTAAGTTGGCATCCTTTTTCAGCTGCGCGATTACATCCTCTAAATATCCGAAGTCATCAATTAAGTTAAGCTCTTTCGCTTGTTTGCCATCATAAACGCGACCATCTGCAATTTTTCTTACTTCAGCCTCTGACATACCTCGTCCTTCAGAAATAACCTTGACGAAGCCATCATAAGAATTGCCGACCATTTCTTGTAAAATTTTCTTTTCTTCTTCTGTCATTTCTCGGGTTGGACTCATAATGTCTTTATGCGGACCACTTTTAATGGTGACAAAATCAACGCCATATTTTTTAGCAAGTTCCGAATAATTCACACTTTGCATAATAACACCTAGGGAACCCGTTAATGTTTCTGCACTGGCAAAAATTTTGTCCGCTGGTGCCGATATGTAATATCCACCTGAAGCGGCAATTGACCCCATAGATACATAAACAGGCTTCTTCGTTTCTTCCTTGATTTCAAGGATTTTGTCATGAATTTGCGCGCTTTCTACTACTCCGCCACCTGGTGAATTGACTTGAAGAATGATCGCTTTTACACTATCGTCCTCTTTGGCCGTCTCCAATTTTTTCATAAATTCTTGATGATTATAGCCTGGTGAGGCCATGAAAGATTGAGCTCCTGTGTCTTGAATGACACCCTCCACTGGAAGAATGGCAATTTTCTCCATAGGATTACCCTCTTCTTTCACTGTTTCAGTAAAACCATCTTTATTTGCTCCGAAAGCTGTGTCAATAGCAGAGGTCAAATCTGTTGTTAATGCTGAAGAAGCAAAGTTAACAATGACAGATACAATAAATAAAGCAGCCGCTGCAGCAAGGGCAATACTTCTTTTTGCGTTCACTATTTCGTCTCCTTTCATGTTAAAAAATCAGTTGCTCATAGTATGTATCACAAGCTACTCCCATTTTACCAAAACTTTTCTTTTCTACCTACTACTAATACAAATGAAGAGCATCTATAAAAAGACGCTCTTTCATTTATGATCATTCTTCAATACAAATTGCTTATGTTGATACCATTTTGTTTGAGACAAAGAAAACAGAAGCAGAGCTGTCCAAATCAAGCAAAAAGCAGTCAGTTGTACAGGCGTAAATGGTTCATGATAGACAAAAATCCCGAGAAAAAGGGTCATTGTTGGCGTTATATACTGTAAAAAACCAATCATATAAAGCGGTATTTTCTGTGCACCTTGGGCAAATAATAGCAAAGGAATCGCTGTTACTGTTCCACCAATAATCAGTAAAAAGTCGGTCGATACAGAATAAGAAAAAAGAGACAAATCTCCATGAAAATAAGTAAACACTAAAAAAACTAGCGCTGCCGGTGCCACAACAGCCGTTTCAAGTGTTAAACCAATCGCTGCGTCCACTTGTATCATTTTCTTTGCAAGCCCATATAACGCAAAGGTGACAGCTAAACCGAGCGATACCCATGGAAATTGTCCATAGGAAATGGCTAAAACAAGAACTCCTCCCATCGCCAAAATAAACGAGAAAATTTGTGCTTTTGATAAATCTTCTTTCAAAATAAAGACACCAAGTAGCACACTCATGAGCGGGTTAATATAATAACCGAGGCTCGTTTCAATAATGCGATCCTCATTTACTGCCCAAATGAATAAAAACCAATTGAGGCTGACTAATAATGAAGCGGCAATTAAAGCAACAGCTTGTTTTGGCTTCGTTTTTATCGCTTGAAGTGTCGCTTTCAATCGTCCTAGCTTTCTTGTAAATAATAAAAATAAAACCATAGAGACAAACGACCAAAATATGCGATTGGCTAAAATTTCATCCGCTGCGACATGCTCAAGCCATTTCCAATAGATCGGAAACAATCCCCATAATAAATATGCGCTTCCTGCATACATCATTCCTGATTTCGTTGATTCATTCATATGTTCACCCAATTCCTTCTAGTCCCGAAATAACTTCATTATATCGCGATTTAACAAAAAAGAAACCCGCCTATTGAACGGGTTCCCCAATATTTGATTAGTTTTTCACTTCTAATTCTGCTTGGCGCAGTTCAATGCGGCGAATCTTTCCAGAAGTTGTTTTCGGTAACTCTTTAATAAATTCGATCTTACGTGGATATTTATATGGTGCGGTCATTTCTTTCACGTGATCTTGTAGCTTTTCAACAAGACCAGGCTCATTCTCATCAACACCATCTTGAAGAACGATAAAGGCTTTGACAATATGTCCGCGAATTTCATCGGGACTAGCCACAACTGCACATTCTTTTACATCCGGATGCTTCACTAAAGCATCTTCTACTTCAAATGGTCCGATCGTGTAGCCTGAGCTAATGATAATATCATCGCCGCGCCCTTCAAACCAAAAATATCCATCTTCATCTTTTTTCGCTTTATCCCCTGTGAGGTAATAGTCTCCACGGAATTGCATGGCTGTTCTTTCTGGATCTTTATAATAATTTTTAAATAAAGCCGGCGTGTCGATATGGACAGCGATGTCTCCTACTTCTCCAACACCAACGGGCTCTCCATCTTCATTGATAATTTCGACGCGATTTCCAGGTGTTGGTTTACCCATAGATCCTGGCTTGATTTCCATCCCTTTCAGCACGCCAATCACCAGCGTACTTTCTGTTTGGCCATAGCCATCGCGTACTTCTATGTTAAAATGCTTTTTAAACGTGTCAATGACTTCACGATTTAATGGTTCTCCAGCAGATACGGCAGAGTGTAAATGTTCAAGATTATATTCACTGAGATTATCTACCTTTACCATTAAACGGTATTCCGTAGGGGTACAGCATAACACGTTAATTTGATGACGATCAAGTAGCTCTAAATATTTCTTCGGCTCAAATTTGCCATTATAGACGAATCCTGTCGCTCCTGAACCGAGTACAGACAAGAACGGGCTCCATGTCCACTTTTGCCAGCCTGGTCCAGCCGTGGCCCATACAACATCCCCATCTTCAATGGCTAGCCAGTTTGGAGCAGCTGTTTTCAAATGGGCATAACCCCAAGCATGCGTATGAACGACCCCTTTCGGATTACCTGTTGTGCCTGATGTATATGGTAAGAAAGCCATATCATCTTTAGAAGTATCCGCGATTTCTAGCTCATCTGACGCCGTTTGCATGCTCTCTTCTAAATTCATCCATCCTTCTACTTGACCACCAAATGAAAATTTAATCATTTCATTGATCTTATCCGCTTGATTAAACTCTTCTGTGAAAGGAGCATAGGAAGCGATACCCTTGACTCCTGCATGTTCAATACGATAATTTAAATCTTTCGTTCGCAACAACTCAGCACTCGGAATGATGACTAAACCTATTTTTAATGCTGCCAAAAATACTTCGTACGCTTCAATCAGCCGTGGCACCATAATTAAGATAGGGTCCCCTTTTTTCAACCCAGCCTGAAGGAAAGCATTCCCAATCTTGTTCGTTGCTTTCATTAGCTCTGAATATGTAATTTCTTTTTGATCTCCCGCTTCATTCTCCCATTTTAAAGCGACACGGTTCGGATCTTTCGCATACTTCTCTACTTCCATCACAATATTATATGTTTCTGGTGCTAACAAATCTTCACGCTTCATCCTAATTCCCCCCTTGTCCAATCTATTTTGATTATACTAAATTATTTAAAATTTTAAAATATTTATCCAAAAAAAATCGCCGTAAATAACGTAAATGTGAACAAATTTTCATAACAAAGAGGAACCCTTCCATATCAACATGGGATGAGTTCCTCTTAAAGACAACCTATTTATAATAAATCCGCTAAATGAGCATCTGCTTTTTCTTCCGGCAAACGAATCGTTAGCGTCTTGTCCACCGCTTCTTCCATTAATTCTTCAAAGTCGACAAAGCTTTCAAAGAATTGAACCTTTTCAAGTTTCGGCCGTGTTTTAGGAGATGGTGGCGTAAAAATTGTACAACAGTCCTCGTATGGCAAAATCGAAATATCATGTGTGCCAATTTTTTGTGCGACACTAATAATGTCAAGTTTATCCATCGCAATGAGCGGCCGCAGAATCGGCGTTGAGGTGACATCGTTAATCGCACGCATGCTTTCAAGCGTCTGGCTCGCTACCTGACCTAAACTTTCTCCAGTAACAAGGGCAAGAGCGCCTCGTTTTTGGCGAATTTTATCAGCAATCGAAAGCATCATTCGACGAGTGGATGTCATCGTATAGTTTTCGGGTACCTGTTCTTGAATTTTTTGCTGAATCGCAGTAAACGGGACGATATGAACATTGATTGGCGTGCCAAATTCCGTTAATTTCGTCGCTAAATCGAGCACCTTTTGCTTCGCTCGTTCACTTGTATACGGTGGGCTATGAAAATGAATTGCCTCAATTTCTACACCTCGTTTGAGCATAAAGTAACCGGCTACTGGACTGTCGATTCCGCCAGAAAGCAAGAGCATGGCCTTACCGCTCGCACCTATAGGAAGTCCACCTGCCCCTTCATACTTTTCGCAGGATAAAAAGATCCCTTCATTCCGGACTTCAACTAGTAAATTAATATCAGGATGTTTGACATCCACCTTTAACTCCTGAATGTTTCTTAATACGTGAGCACCAATTTCATAGTTGATATCATTCGTTTCTAGTTCAAAGCTTTTATCTGATCGCCGCGCGGATACTTTAAATGTACAGCTTCCTGTCACATTCTTTCGGACAAGGGCTAATGCTGCTGACTTCATTTCTGATAGCTCTTTTGATGTCCGCACAACGGGACTGAATGATTGAATACCAAATACGTAGATCAGCTTATTTTTCACTTCTTCAAAAGGAGTGCCATTTAAATGAATGTACATCCGATCACGTCTAGTCTCTATGCGAATATCACATTCTCTTAAGACTGCTCGAATATTTGTTTTTACTTTATTAATAAATTGATTACGGTTGCGTCCTTTTGTGGATAATTCTCCGTAACGGACAAGCACGCGATCATAATTCATCATCGTCACCTCTGGACTTTCGTCAATTTTGGTAAAATGTTTTGCAGCTGCTTTATCAATACTTTCGCTTCTTCTAAAGAGTTATCATAAGCAAGACTGATGCGGATGCTGCTGTCTGCTTCAGCTTGAGAGAGCCCCATCGCAGTAAGAACGGTGCTCGTTTTTTTCTGTTTTGAAGAACAAGCACTTGTTGTTGAAACAAAACAGCCCTTCTCCTCTAAGGCATGAACAAGCACTTCTCCTTTTACACCCTTAACAGAAAAATTCAATATATGAGGAGCGCAACCCGTTGACGACGTATGAATGGTCACCTCATTCATTTTTTCAAGCTCTGTTCGCAAAAATGTTTGGATGTCTTTCATGTTTGAACTTGTATGCTCTCGCTTTTCTTCGACCATTCTTAACGCTTTGGCCATCGCGATGATGCCACCTGTGTTTTCTGTTCCACTTCGTATTTTATGCTCCTGTCCTCCACCGGAGAAAAGCGGAGATAATCGGACACCATCTTTTTTATATAGCCCACCAGTTCCTTTAACTCCATGAAATTTATGAGCAGAAAAAGAACAAAGATCAATATTACCTAAATGAAGCGGCACTTTTCCACGTCCTTGCACATCGTCTACATGAAACAGCACTTTCGGATATTGAGCAAGCAACTCGCCGATCTCTTCAATCGGTTGAATCGTTCCGGTCTCATTATTGACATGCATAATAGAAACTAAAATCGTTTCATCCGTTAACGCTTGTTGAAGGACTTGAAGCGATACTCGTCCTTCATGATTAACTGGCAAATAAGTGACTTGAAAGCCATAATCCTCTAGCTGTCCGCAAGCCTGCAGAACAGATGGATGTTCTGTTTGCTGAGTGATGATATGTCTTCCTCTGTCTTTATACGCAAGCGCAGTTCCTTTAATGGCTAAATTATTCGATTCTGTTCCTCCCGATGTGAACAGGAGCTCCTCTGGCTTGACTCCTATGAAGGAGGCCACTTGGCGGCGAGCACTGATCAATAGCTTTTCTGCCTCTAATCCGAGCTGATGAAGGGAAGATGGGTTTCCAAAAAATTCTTCATTCACTTTCATAAAAGCAGATAAAGCTTCTTTATATGGTTTCGTCGTTGCACTATTATCAAAATATATCATTTAGGCACCTGCTTTTTTTCCGTTTGTTCAACAGCTATCATAACATAGCCGCTTTTTGATGAAAACTTAATCTGAATTTTCGAATTTTTAATTTTATTAACATAATCTTTATTTTTTATGATATTATTTTCATTTGTGAACAGATTTACATTTCAAGGAGGTTCTTTATGGCTAAGAAAGCCTTAACGGCGAAAGAAATATTTGCTGTTGGACTGATGCTTTTCGCTCTGTTTCTCGGAGCAGGAAATATGATCTTCCCCCCTTTCCTCGGCCAGCAAGCAGGAGAAAATGTGTGGCTAGGTACGGCTGGGTTTTTAATTACAGGAGTTGGATTGCCTTTACTTGGAGTGATTGCCATTGCCAAAGCCGGAGGTAGTGTACAAGCGATCGCTGGGCGGGTGTCTCCATTATTCGGTGTTGTTTTTACGATCGTGATGTACTTAGCGATCGGACCATTTTTCGGCATTCCAAGAACCGGAACTGTTGCTTATGAAATTTCTGTGTCGCCTTTTTTGTCAGAAAATTTAAACAAGAGCCCGTATGCCTTACTTATTTTCACAGCGTTGTTTTTTTCCTTAACAGCGTGGCTCTCATTAAACCCAACGAAACTTGTGGATCGTATCGGTAAAATATTAACTCCGCTGCTTCTACTCGTATTAGCCATACTTGTTGGAAAAAGCTTTATTTCCCCGATGGGAGAGATTCAATCACCGCATGAAGATTATGTATCCGCTCCCGTATTTAAAGGATTTATTGAAGGATATTTAACAATGGATACGATTGCGGCTCTTGTCTTTGGCATTGTCGTTATTTCAGCGATTATGGATAAAGGCATAACGGAAGAAAAACAGATTGCAAAAGTGTGTATTCAAGCAGGCATCATTGCAGCTGTCGGATTAGCACTCGTGTATTTATCCCTTGCTTTTATCGGTGCAACGAGTACAGAAGCGATTGGTATACAAGAAAACGGAGGAGCCATTTTATCAAAGGCCGCGACTCATTTATATGGTGAGGCGGGGACAATTATTTTGGCCTTAGCGATTTTCTTTGCTTGTATTACGACATCCGTAGGACTGGTATCAGCGACGGCACAATACTTCAGTCGCTTGTCATCTAAGCTTTCCTATCCGGCTTTAGTAATGATCATATCTGTATTTAGCATGGTGATCGCCAATGCTGGCTTAACAAAATTGATTGCCATTTCCTTGCCTGTCTTGATCATGATTTACCCATTAGCCATCGTGATGCTATTATTATCGTTTGCTGATTCGCTCTTTAACGGTTATTCTGCGGTCTATATTGGCGCATTATTACCTACTGGTTTAATCAGCCTGCTCGATGCCCTTCATACAGCTGGGATCGATGTAACTGCGATTGTTGATGCATTGCAGTTCATCCCTTTCCTCTCTGCTGGGCTTGGGTGGTTAGTCCCTGCTGTGCTAGGAGCGATCATCGGGTTTCTACTAGCTTCCTTACTAGGTTGGAAAAAGGTCTATCATCCTAATATTGAATCATAAAACCAAAGGGGCGATCCTCATCGAATCGCCCCTTTTCTTATTAACTGTTCATCATTTTTTCAAGCTTTTTTAACCCCTTTGGATCCACTTTATCAATAGCTGTCGCCGCTTCTTCTAGAGCGGCCCGATAATCATAATTTCTAAAGGCCATCTCCGCTTGATTGAGCTGCGAGCTGATCGCAGGGTGTGAACGTTTGTAACGATTACCATATTGAATAATTCTCTCAGCAAGTTCTGCCTGTTCAATAATTTCTGCCGTTTTCTTCTCCAAATGCTCCACTGACTGCACAGCCTCTCGTAGCTTGTCCTGAACCTGCTTCATGTTTAAAGGCTTTTCATTCAAGCAGTCAACAACCTCTTCTACTCGGTTCTTCGCCTCTTCCGTCAAAGATTGATAGAATTCTGGAACACCTGGCATATTGCTTTTTTGAATCATCCGGAAAATATCATTTACCCTTCTCCGAAGTTCAAGCAGTTTATCCTGCGCTCCCATCTCATCTTTTCGAAGCGTCTGCAAGAAGTGGGTAAAGCTCGTTTGTTCTTTTTGTAGTTCTTCTAGCTGCTCGTGGATTTCCTTTAACTCATCATGCAAAAAGGAGTAAGCTGTGTTTTGCTGAAGAATTCTCGATTCAAGGATGTCATATTTTTTGACCACTCGAAAAATCTCTTCCTCGATCTTGTGAGGCAGACCAGCTTCTTCTTCTACTAGTTGATAGCTTTGGCGAACCACTTCGGTTTCATCTTGCAATTGTTCATTCGCTTGTTGAATGTGCTCAATTTTCTCTCTTGTTGACTCGTTATTTTCGATAATAAAGTGTTTCGCATCTACTTCTTTTTCTAGCAAATCGTAGAAAAAGTCAATGCTATCTTTCACATCACGAATATCATCTTCTACTTCATGCGTGTCCGTTTTAATAATATGCTCCTTAAATTGAGCAAGTTGTTCACGCAAATCAGCAATTTCTTTCTCAATATGTAAATGATCAAGTAAATAGCCGCTTCTCTTCATCTCTCTATAGCCTGACTGAATCTCATCAAGCTGAGAAGGCAAAAGATTTGTCGTTTCGGATAATAGCACAGGAATTCTCTCCATTTTATGTAAAATAAGAGTCATATCTTCTTGTAGCTTAAGAATCGTCTCTCTCGCCTCTAAATAATTTCCTTCATTTGTTAAATCCTCAAATTTATCAAATTGCGAAGATAATGCATCCAGTTGGATTTCAAATATCGGGGCTGCTTTACCAAATGTGTGACGGTGAGCAAGCAACTGCTTTCTTGCTGCTCGTTGCTTCTCTTTTATGTCTTCACTTTCTTTTCGATTTTGCTCTTCACTACCGATCAACACTTGCAGTTCGGCTAAAATCGTATTCACTTTCTCTTCCGATTTCTCCAATTGATCCGAAATCTCTTCATTAATTCCCCTTGTTTTACCAAAACGATATTTATTTAACCACTCTTCAGACTCAAGCAGTTTTTCATCTGCATTAGGAAGCTCTTCTGCTAACACTTCATCCCACATTGCACGCCAACGATCAAACAATTCTTCTGTCTGACCGGTCATGTTTAACTGCTTCACTTTTGTCAATTCCTCTGATACAGGCTGATTCATTAATTCTATTTTCTTTTGCTCAAGCTCATCTATTTGCTTGAACAACTTTCTTCTATTTATGTAGGCAATAATTAAAAGTATGGCTACTATTAATATTCCGCCAATTACATATTTCATGTTAAGCCCCCTGTTCTTCTATCAAAAAATAAATCTATTCATTTATATATGATCAATGTCGATAAACGCTCTCAATACTACTAATGATATCACGTATTTGACTTTTTTTAATGAGAAAATTTGTTTTTTTTGGCCTAGTTTCGAAAAAATTTGTTACACTTATTTCAACGAATACATAATCTGGAGGAACAACGATGAAAAGAGATGGTCATATTCACACCCCCTTTTGTCCACATGGGTCAAAGGATTCTTTAAACAGTTATGTCGAGGCCGCTATTCTTCAAGGTTTTCATGAAATCACCTTCACTGAGCATGCGCCGCTACCAGAAGGATTTATCGACACGACTCCGACGAAGGATAGTGCCATGAAGCTTTCTGTAATGGAGGAATATTTATCCGTATTGCAACAGATCCAGAAAGAGTACAAACAAGATCTCACTATCCACCTTGGATTAGAAGTTGATTATATCGAAGGCTTTGAGAAGGAGACAACGAAGTTCTTAAATGAATATGCTCCATATCTCGACGACTCCATTCTTTCAGTGCATTTTTTAAAAAACAATCAAAATTGGTACTGTCTCGACTATAATCCCGACGTATTTGAAGAAATGATCACCCTTTTTGGCTCGGTATCAGCCATTTATGAATCTTATTTTCATACAGTACACCAATCAATTTTGGCGAATCTGGGTACATATAAGCCTAAACGAATCGGACATATGACTCTTGTCCATAAATTCCAAAAAAAATTCCCTTGCCCTAAAGATTTCAGCACTGAAATTGATGCAATTTTACAAACAGTGAAACTTCATCACTATGAACTCGATTACAACGGTGCAGGTGTCGTCAAACCTTTATGTTGTGAAACGTATCCCCCAGCGGAAGTAGCTGTAAAAGCAAAAAAAATGGGGATTCCATTAGTCTACGGATCAGATGCCCACTCCGCTAAAGGAATTGGTCAAGGGAGCGAACAGATTCACGCCTAGTCAATGACTAAACAAAGACATACGAGAAATTGCCGTCAACACTAAACTTTAAACATAGCCTTTTACTAAAAAAGACCTCTCCTTACCATCAATTGAGCTTTAAGCATACGTTTGATGGAAGGCAGGCCTCTCACTCTTAGTGATTGTTTGAACAAACAATCACTTTATTTTTCCCTGTTTTTTTCGCTTTATAAAGTGCTTCATCTGCTTGATTAAATAATACTTTGACACTAATCGGCTGTTCTTTTGACCAAGAAGAAACACCGCAGGAAATAGTCACCATCGGGTTAGTTGAACGGGCTACACTTGCTACTAATTGTTCAGCAATCGCTACTCCTTCTTCCAAAGATTTCTCCGGAAAATAGATCGCAAGCTCTTCTCCTCCCCAACGAGCAGCAATATCTTTCTCTCCTGTTATTTTTCTAATTAACTCTGCCACTTGAATAATCGTATCATCACCTGTTTGATGCCCATACGTGTCGTTAATTGCTTTAAAATCATCAATATCTATTAATAAAAACGTTCCTTTTTCATCTTTTTCAATCGATTCAGAAATGGATTGATCTAAATAATTTCTAGAAAACAATTTCGTCAAGTAATCAGTAATAACAAGCTGCTCTAATTCTTCTCTTAACATGGCATTCGTTAAACCAAGAGTAGAGTGATGAATAAGCGACTGTAATAGCTTGTACATATCAAACGTAAATCCATAGGCCTCCTGCTTCAAAACAATACAAAAGCCTTTCAATACATTTCCTTGAACCATCGGAACAACCATTAACGAATGATAAAGAAGATGTTCTTCTTCTAATTTCCCTGCTAGCTCCCCAACAAAAAACGAATCCTTTTCTTTTTGAATACGTTTCGAAGCGTATTCAATGTATCGTTGTCCTTGGCGCTCATAGAAAAACTCACTGCTGCCAGGAAGAATTTCCACTTCTCCATCATTTATAAATACAAATCCAACCGCCGAAGCTTGAAAAAAGCGAGTGATTTGATCATTTAAGTATTGGGTCGTATCGGTGAAGCGTAATGTCGAATTAAGCTGGTGTGACGTTTCATTAATTAATTGCAAATCAGCAATCAATTTCCTTGATTGTTCATACAGTTTAGCTTTTTCGATCGCACTCCCACCGGTATTAGCCAAAATCCGAATAAAACCTTTTTCACTTTCTAATATTTGTTTTTCTATCGGTATTTTCACTTGTAAAACACCATACACACCTTGCTTGCCCATCAATGGTGCATACAGAATAGAAGATTTTCTCCCTAGACGTTGCTCCAACTGTACTTTACCATTTATATAAGCTGACATCGCTTCTTCACTTGCTCGTTCGAAATTAAAGTGTTCTGTTGGCAACTCATTATATCGATCATCAATCGCCAATAAGAAGTGATACGTATACTTAGGAAATACCCTTTCAAGCGTAGACAATATTTCACCAAGTACATATTCAATATCTAAGGATGAATGAAACTTCTCTGTCACGTTAAATAACTCTTTATATCTTTTATCATTATTTGTTTCAAAATTCATTTGTTTGATAAAGGTGATAAAGGCATTCGTTTCTTGTACAAATGCGCTCAATTCCTCATCAGTGAGTTCCGCTAACAATGCTTCCTTCACTTGTAGAAATAAATATAATTCATCACCATCAAAAAATTGGAAGCCGAGATTTCCTTCTTTAGGTAAATTTTCCCCTTTAAGAAATGGAACTGTAAATGCTCGGTAAATGGAAGCATACTCACCTCTAGCTATTTTTTCCACTTCGATACATGCTGAGTATAGGTGTTCTACTCGATATAACTTGAGCTGGTCTGTTTTAAATAACAGACACAATAGATCAAGCCACTCCCGCACAAGCTGTTCCGGAGTCACTAAATTTTTTTGACTTTGAATGATTAAATGAAATAGCATGGCTTTATATTTCATCAACCATTCAACTTTATCATTACTATCCATTTTACCCCACCTACATTTCTTTTCGGATAGAGATTTTCTCATGTTTATTGAATCCGCGAATCACTAACTACCATAGATGATTATTATATCATATTTCCTCCGACTAAAGTTTTACAAACCAATTTTATTATTAGTGAATGTGTGTTGACATGTATAAAATAAAATTATATACTATTCTTTGTGTAAAATAAATGCAGCCTAAGTGAACACTTTTATGAGCTCATTTTGTTCCTTCATCTCGACGATGAAAGGTGCATCGCGTAACCCTGTGCTGCTGGGGCGATGGTGCATGAAAACAAAATGACCTAATCGCTGTCTCACCCGGTTTTTATTTTACAACAAAATAAAAACATTTAAAGGAGGAGCTATATTATGGCTCGTTATACTGGTCCAAGCTGGAAATTATCCCGTCGCTTAGGAATCTCCCTTAGCGGAACTGGTAAAGAATTAGAAAAGCGTCCTTACGCACCTGGACAACATGGTCCTAACCAACGTAAAAAACTTTCTGAATACGGATTACAATTACAAGAAAAGCAAAAACTTCGTCATATGTACGGAGTTAATGAGCGCCAATTCCACAACCTATTCGTGAAAGCTGGTAAAATGAAAGGCGTATACGGCGAAAACTTCATGATCCTTCTTGAAAGCCGCCTAGATAACCTTGTTTACCGTCTTGGTTTAGCTCGTACTCGTCGTCAAGCTCGTCAGCTTGTTAACCACGGTCACGTAACAGTTGATGGACAACGTGTTGACATCCCATCTTACCAAGTAAAACCAGGTCAAGCAATTTCTATTCGTGAAAAATCAAGAAGCCTTGAAATCGTTAAAGAAGCGATCGAAGTAAACAACTTTGTTCCTGAATATTTAACATTCGATGCTGATAAATTAGAAGGTACATTCACTCGCCTACCTGAGCGTTCTGAATTACCAGCTGAAATCAACGAAGCACTAATCGTAGAGTTCTACTCTCGTTAATTAAATCAGGTGATAAACCTGATTGCAAAAGCTCTAATGATCGTTGTTCTATCAATGGTTATCAGGGCTTTTTGTTTTCTCCTGCTTTGTATTTTCCCATTTGTTTCGGAAGGTTATAGACACAAGAAAAGGCTTGGTACTCTGAACTGCGCTCTATAAAATGAACTAAATTGTGCATTGAACTAATATTTAGCTGGAATACATCCTTTTTATATCTTCAAAAAAATAGGCTCAACCTTTGGATAACATGAACATAGGCTAAAATATATAAAGTGAAACTTCAATCAGTGGGGGTTTTCTTCATCCCCCACTGATAAAAGAAGAACAAAGGCTAACGTCGCAACGTCCTGTTGCAACGCCTTTGTAACCTGCATCCTGCAGGCCCGAATCAATCGGGCGTTTACTGGCTGTTGATCCGCCTGCGCTTCTTCTGCCATGTTAAGGTGGGGTCTTACAGCCAGTTAATGCGGGATAAATTTATTAAAAGGAGCTACTCTTATGAATAGCAATTCTTATCAATGGTATCCAAGCCCTAGCCATGATTGGAATCAAGCCCGAAAAACTCACCACTATCAACAACAATTTTATAACCCTCAAATTCAACAGTTAAAATACCACACACTTTCAACTGTTGAACCTATTGTTCAACATGGTCTTCACGAGGCTCAATTTACCTCTTATCTACACGCAATGACGGAGGTATCAGCCATAAGTTATTTAGTTGGAAGAGGATATGATCCCCAAACCGCTCATCGAATTGTCGAATCCTGGGAAGTAAATGAAGTATTTTAGACATAAAGATATTTAAATACCTAAAAAAAGCAGGCTGATATGAAATACTCGACAGCCTGCTTTTTGCTTGATTCTATAAAAATTTGATTCATAAACTTGTGTGAGTGCTAGTCTAAGGATCACCCATACACAAGCACTTAGCCACACATCATTAATATTTAATTAAGAAATATTTCTTTTTCCCACGGCGAATGATCGTGAACTTGCCTTCCATTTTATCCTCGTTGGATAAGGTATAGCTTGTATCTGTCATTTTATCACCGTTGATCGATACAGCACCGTTTTGAATATCTTCACGCGCTTGACGCTTAGATGGTGAAATACCAGCAGAGACAAGCAGTTCAACAAGTGCTAGCTCTTCTTCGTTCGCCGGCTCATATGACGGCACATCCTTAAAGCCTTGTTCGATTTCAGTAGCTGTCAAGTTTTTCACATCACCGCTGAATAGTGCTGCAGAGATTTTAATCGCTTGTTCTAAAGCCTCTTGTCCATGAATTAAGCGTGTCATTTCTTCTGCTAATGCTTTTTGTGCTTTTCTTAAGTGGGCTTCTTCTTGCATCGACGCTTCTAGTACTTCAATTGTTTCCGGAGTTAAGAAAGTGAAAATTTTCAAGTATTTTACCACATCAGCATCCGCTGCGTTAATCCAGAATTGGTAAAATTCATACGGAGATGTTTTTTCCGGATCGAGCCAAATCGCACCGCTCTCTGTTTTACCGAATTTCGTTCCATCCGCTTTTGTGACAAGTGGAATCGTCATGCCAAATGCCTTTTCAGCTTCTGGCTTCATTTTACGAATCATTTCTAAGCCCGTTGTAATGTTGCCCCATTGGTCACTTCCACCAATTTGCATTTTACAGTTATGATTTTCGTATAAATGATAGAAATCCATCGCTTGTAAAATGGTATAAGCAAATTCAGTGAAGGAAATACCAGAGTCTAGTCGTGAAGAAACAATATCTTTCGCCAGCATGTAGTTCACGCCGATGTTTTTACCAAAGTCACGTAAAAATGTTACCACATCCATGGAGCCAACCCAGTCATTGTTATTGACTAATTTCGCTCCATTATCACCTGAGAAATCAAAAATTTTCTCTAATTGCTTTTTAATGCATGCCACATTGTGTTCAACCATTTCAGGTGTTTGCAGCTTTCTTTCTTCGCGTTTTCCACTCGGATCGCCAATCATTCCTGTTGCCCCACCAACAAGAACAATCGGGCGATGGCCATGGTTTTGAAAACGACGAAGCGTCAAAAATGGCAGTAAATGTCCGATATGCATACTATCTGCTGTTGGGTCCACACCGCAGTATAGTGAAACACTTTCTTTATTTAAGAGTTCTTTCATGCCTTCTTCATCTGTTTGCTGGTAAACGATCCCACGCCATTCTAATTCCTGCATTAAATCCATTGATCCTCTTCCTCTCTTTTTTCAATTAGCGTTCAATTTACACAAATACAAAAAACGCCCCTGCCATATGCAGGGACGCTATATTTATGCGCGGTACCACCCAAGCTTGAGAAATAAATATTTCTCCACTTCATTTGAATAACGGCTAAGACCGTTTGCTGCTACTAAAAGATTCACAGCAAAAGCTACAGGGGGTAATTCATTCAACTATTTGTACTGGTTCTCACCAACCACCAGCTCTCTGAACAACAGGGATAGCGAACTACTCAATCCTATCAACGCTTTACGTGTATTTAAATGTTATACCTCATATTGTAAACAAAGAACTTAGATAATGTCAAACAAGTTTTTTCAACTGTCAAATAACCGATCAAAAAAAGCGACCTACATGGAGGTCACTTTTTTCCGGTATTAGTCTTCCATAGTAGATAGGTCGCCTGTCGGAAGATCAAGTTCCCAAGCTTTTAGGACGCGACGCATAATTTTTCCGCTGCGAGTTTTTGGCAGTTTATCACGGAATTCAATTTCGCGCGGCGCGGCATGAGCAGCTAAGCCAGTTTTTACAAATTGGCGAATATCTTCCTTCAATTCATCAGAAGGTTCATAGCCGTCAATTAGTGCGATAAAAGCTTTAATGATTTCTCCTCGAACAGGATCAGGTTTACCAATTACCCCTGCTTCTGCAATGGCTGGATGTTCAATAAGCTTACTTTCGACTTCAAATGGACCGACACGCTCGCCCGCAGTCATAATGACATCATCGACACGGCCTTGGAACCAGAAGTACCCATCTTCATCCATATAAGCAGAATCACCCGAAACATACCAGTCACCTGGCATAAAATAAGATTCATATTTTTCCGGATTATTCCATACAGAGACCATCATAGACGGCCACCCTTTTTTAATCGCTAAATTCCCCATTCGATTCGGCGGAAGCTCATTGCCTTGATCATCAACAATCGCTGCCTTCACTCCAGGAATTGGTTTCCCCATCGATCCAGGTCTAATGTCTATGCAAGGATAGTTACAAATCACTTGTGCCCCTGTTTCAGTCATCCACCATGTATCATGAATGCGCAGATCAAACACTTTTGCTCCCCAACGTACCACTTCTGGATTCAACGGTTCCCCGACGCTTAAAATATGACGAAGTGAGCTCAAATCGAACTTCTTCACCAATTCATCGCCAGCACCCATCAACATCCGGAAAGCAGTTGGTGCACTATACCAAACAGTCACTCCATAATCCTCAAGTGTTTTGTACCAGTTTTCCGGACTAAATCGACCACCGACGACGACATTCGTTGTCCCTGTTAACCAAGGTCCGAAGATACCATAAGCTGTACCTGTGACCCAACCTGGATCGGCTGTGCACCAATACACATCATTCTCTTGCAGATCAAGCACCCATTTAGCTGTTTGATATTGCTGAACCATCGCTCGATGAACATGCAAAATCCCTTTCGGCTTCCCTGTAGAACCTGATGTGTAATGTAAAATCATCCCGTCATCAAGGTCCATCCACTCCACTTCGAATGAACGATCAGCATTCTTCATTTTTGCTTTAAAATCAACAAACCTTCCTTCTGCTTGTACATGATCCCCAACAAGGAAAATTGTTTTTAAAGCAGGCAGTTCCGCTACAGGCACACGCTCTAATAGTTCCGGTGTTGTTACCAGCACCTTTGCCTCACTATCTTCTAAACGATCACGAACGGCTCCTTCCATAAAGGCTTCAAATAATGGACCAACAATAGCCCCTGCTTTAATCGCCCCGAGTACAGTAAAGTAAAGCTCTGGTGAACGCGGCATAAAGACAAATACACGATCCCCTTTTGTAACATCCCCAAACTGCTTCAGTACATTCGCTGCTTGATTCGAATAATCCCTCATGTGTTCAAACGTGTATGTCTCCTCACGATCAGCATCACGATAATACAAAGCTACTTGGTCTTTCCGCTCGGACGAAGCATGGCGGTCAATCGCTTCATAGGCAATGTTTACTTTTCCGGTTTCTGCCCAAGAAAAGTGCTGTTCAGTTTCCTTCCAATCAAAAGACGAGTACACCTCATCATAGTTTTTCAGGTTAAAATGTCCTGCTTTAACTGTTAGCGCTTCCAATTTCATTGACCGACTCCCCTTTATGTAAGAATATGTTTCTATGATACTATATTATTTGGGTTTTCTCAATTTTTCAACAATTTTTATTTCAAAAAAATAACATCCTCTTCCAATATACGAAAAATTATATGAAAACGCTTTACATATCCAATTTTTATGTATAATGAAGATATGGAAATAATCAAGGCGGTGACTAAATGGAACATATAAAAAGGTTTCATTCGACAGAATTAGAAACGAAAGAAGGGACTTTAATCATAGAAGGACCTGTTTCTTCAGATGTGTTGGCAGGCATGACCTTTCATGAAGGACTCGTTGCTTTCAGACAGCCTGAACAACAGCATCAAGCCATTGTAGAGATTGCTGCATTACCTGAAGGACGAATTATTGTTGCAAGAGATGGGAACATCATTGTTGGATATGTCACATTTCTATACCCTGACCCACTAGAACGCTGGTCAGAGGCCAACCTTGAAAATATGATTGAGCTAGGAGCAATTGAAGTCATCCCCAAATACCGCGGCGCTCATGTCGGAAAAAACTTATTACGCCTTTCAATGCTTGATGATGCGATGGAAGATTACATCATTATTACCACTGAATATTACTGGCACTGGGACTTGAAAGGAACAGGCCTCAACGTATGGGAATATCGAAAAATCATGGAAAAAATGATGAATGCTGGCGGCTTAGAATGGTACGCAACCGATGATCCTGAAATTAGCTCTCATCCAGCCAACTGCTTAATGGTACGCATTGGACAAAGAATCGATCAAGCTTCCATTCAAAAGTTTGACCAAATTCGCTTTATGAATCGCTTCATGTATTAAATTTAAAGGAGGATGTGACTATGTTATTAGAAGAGATTATGCAATCGGAAGTACATACACTATCTCCAGATGACCAAATTGGGACTGCTTTAAACCTTTTAAGAAAACAGAAAATTCGCCACATTCCTATTCTGGATGAAACAGGACAGCTTGTCGGCCTAGTAACAGATCGCGATGTGAAGGAAGCGACCCCGTCTATTTTACAAAAAGATACAAACGAAAGTGAACTGAGTAAACCATTAAGTCTCATCATGGAAAAGAATGTGATTACTGGTCATCCGCTGGACTTTGTAGAGGATGCAGCCGCTACGTTATATGAATATGATATTAGCTGCTTGCCAATCGTCCAAGGTGGGGAGCTTGTCGGCATCATTACTGAGACAGACGTGTTACATACATTTGTTGAGCTAACCGGAGCAAATCAGCCAGGTTCAAGAATTGAAGTAAAAGTACCTAACAAACCAGGTATGCTGTTTGAAGTAGTGAATGTACTGAAAAAAAGGCGAGCGAACATTCATAGTGTGCTTGTTTATCCAGATAAACAAGACGACCAATTCAAAATTGTGGTCCTGCGTGTACGAACAATGAATCCGGTCGGGGTGATTGACGATCTAAAAAAGGAAGGACATATTGTTCTATGGCCTAATATGCCTGGAGTCTCCCTATGACAAAACAAGCTGTATTTGTTCATTCGGACCAATTGTTGTCTTATCGCTTTTCAGAAAATCATCCCTTTAATCAGTTTAGACTTACATTAACGATTGACCTATTAAAAAAAATCAATGCACTTCAAGATGAGGATATCATCCCTCCTCGTATGGCAACCGTTGAAGAACTAGAGCTCATTCATGCCCCAGCTTATGTGAAAGCTGTACAACAAGCAAGCCAAGGTCAACTATCGCTCGATGTCGCCGAAGGATATGGACTTGGTACAGAGGATACGCCCATCTTTGCCAGCATGCATGAAGCCAGCGCTTTCCTTGTCGGTGGAACATTAACAGCAGCTGACTCGGTCATGCAAGGGAAAGCGAAGCATGCCCTTCACTTAGGAGGAGGATTACACCATGGCTTCCAAGGTAAGGCTTCGGGCTTTTGCATTTACAATGATAGCTCGGTGGCAATTAAATATTTACAAGAGAAATATGACGCTAGAGTTCTTTATATCGATACAGATGCGCATCATGGAGACGGTGTTCAATGGTCCTTTTACGATGACCCCAATGTTTGCACACTCTCCATCCATGAAACGGGCCGCTATTTATTCCCGGGAACAGGAAATGTCAATGAACGTGGACACGGAAAGGGATACGGCTATTCATTCAATATCCCGCTAGATGCTTTTACAGAAGATAAATCATGGCTAGAAGCCTATGAAACTTCCATTTGGGAAGTGGCTGAATTCTTTAAACCAGATGTCATTTTAACACAAAATGGAGCCGATTCTCATTATTTCGATCCCCTGACGCATTTATCTGCTACTATGGAGATTTACCGTCGGATCCCACAAGTCTCTCGTGAAATAGCGAATCAATACTGTAATGGACGCTGGATTGCGGTTGGTGGCGGCGGCTATGACATTTGGCGTGTTGTGCCGCGAGCTTGGTCAAGAATCTGGTTAGAAATGACTGAAAACTCTCACTTTTCAGGCCCTTTGCCAGAGCAATGGCTACAGCATTGGCAGACGAAAGCTCCCGTTCAACTTCCCCTCTCATGGGAAGATCCAGCAAATATGTATCCACCGATTCCGCGCAAACCGGAAATCGAAGAAAAAAATCGAATTGCTTTAAACAAAGCGCTTTATCCGCTGCGCAAAAACGGATAGTTCATCTATATCTATACAAAAAAGCTGACTCTCCCAAACTCTAGCCGCTAACATGAGTGTTGGGAAGTCAGCTCTTTTCATTCGCTTTCTGTATATTTCGGGTCAGTAATGATAATCTCGACTCGTCGGTTTTTTTGCATATTCTCAGCACTTGTATTAGGCACAAGCGGTCTTGTGTCTCCGTAACCAACTGCGATAAATTGCTTGGGATCAATATCATGATTATCGCTTAAAAAGCGAATCACACTGCTTGCTCGAGCGCTTGAAAGCTCCCAGTTCGAAGGATAATAAGTATTTTGAATCGGACGGTTGTCAGTATGTCCTTCTACTTTAATAATATTCGGCTTCGTTTCAAGCATTTTACCAATCTCATTTAAAAAAGGATAGGCTTCTTCTACAACGACAGCATCTGCTGTCTCAAAAAGAATTTTCTCTTGTAGAACAAGAACGACTCCTCGTTCCGTTCGTGTAGCTGTTGCCACATCCTCTAGTCCATGTTCCTTTAAATACTGTTGCACTTCTTTCGCTAGCTTACTCAGCGAATCTTCTTCTTTCTGCGCTTGCTCTTTCTTCATTTCCTCCGATGGATATTCTCCAGGAACGATAGAAGATTGATTGTCAAACATGGCTTGTTGTTTAAATGACTGAGCCATTGCTTTAAATTTAACAATATCAATTTGCGACATCGAAAATAATAAAATAAAGAACACAAGAACAAGTGTGACAAGGTCAGCAAACGTCACCATCCACTTCGGTGAACCTTTTGGTTGTTTAGGCGGACGACGTTTGATCATCATGCTTCGATCGCCTCACTTGAGCCTAATTTTCCGCTTGCTTTTCTTTCTTCAGTCGATAAGAAGGCCGTCAGCTTTTCTTGTAAAATCTTAGGGTTTTGCCCTGTCTGTACACCGACAACACCTTCTATGATGATCTGACGATAGAACACTTCATTCTCCGTTTTTAACTCTAACTTCGATGCCATCGGTAAAAACACAAGATTGGCAAGCAACGAACCATAGAGGGTGGTGATTAGTGCCACCGCCATATCGGGTCCTAATGACGTCGGGTCATTTAAATTTTTTAACATTAAAACTAGCCCAATTAATGTACCGATCATTCCCCAAGCCGGAGCATATTCACCGGCTTTTTCCAATAAACTTCTTCCTTTGCGATGACGCTCCTCAAGAGCGATAATCTCTGCATTCATAATATCAACTAACATTTCTTGTTCAATTCCGTCTACTGCTAGTAGGATGCCTTTTTTCAAAAACTCATCTTTCTCCTCATAAAGGCCTGCCTCAAGAGATAATAAACCTTCACGCCGAGCCTTTTCAGACAATTTCACAAAGCGTTGAATCAATCCTTCTAAATCGGTTTCTTCCTGCCGAAAAGCCTGTCCCATGACCATAAACATGTGTTTAATATCTTTCAATGGGAAATTGATCAGTAAAGCAGCGAATACTCCACCGAAGACAATTAGTATTGAGGGTAAATGCAGAAAGGATGCGAACCCCTCGACACCTCCGCTTGTAATGACAGCAAAGGCTATTAGAATGAATCCGATAACAATTCCTATTGGTGTCAGTGCATCAAACTTTTTCATTGTTCCTCCCCTGTGAAAGCATACTTCTACCTATCTTTAATATCGGTGGAAAATCTACTTTGTTGACCCTCTTTTTTCAATTCGATGCGGCAGGACAACGATCGAACTTTCTACCTCTTCCTTATTCATATATTTAGTTAACAACCTCATCGCTACGGCACCGATATCATACAATGGCTGTATCACAGACGTGAGCTGTGGTCGTACCATTAAAGACAGGCGAGAGCTATCGAAGCTAATAATTTCAAGGTCATCTGGAATCTTGACTCCACTATCTTGTGCTCCATGCACGACACCTAGCGCCATTTCATCGTTATTAACAAATACTGCTGTTGGTTTAGACGATAGTTGCTGAATCTTTGTCCACGCTTCTAATCCAGAATCGTACGTATAATCACCTTCAATGATGAATTCTTCTTCTACTGGCAAACCAGCTTCCATGAGCGCTTTCTTATATCCTTTAATCACATACTCTTTGTTGATCGTATCGTTTAAAGGACTGGCTACATAGGCAATTTGCTTATGTCCTTCATCAATCAGTAACTTCACTGCATCGTATGCTGCTGCTTCGTAATTAGTATTAACAGAAGGAATTTGTCCGGACAATTCAACCGATCCAGCTAATACGACCGGCACTGGTGAACGTTTAAATTCTTCCACATGTTCCTCTGTAATTTGACTTCCCATAAACACAAGCCCATCCACTTGCTTACCAAGCATCGTATTAATTAAGTGAAGCTCTTTATCCTTGTTTTGATCCGAGTTGCTTAAGATAATATTATACTTATACATCGTCGCAACATCCTCAATCCCCCTCGCTAATTCCGCATAAAAAATATTCGAAATATCAGGGATGATCACACCAACTGTCGTCGTCTTCTTGCTAGCGAGTCCACGCGCTACCGCATTTGGGCGATAACCAAGTCGCTCAATCACATCAAGTACTTTCTTTCTTGTCGCTGGTTTCACGTTTGGATTCCCATTAACCACGCGGGAAACTGTCGCCATTGATACATTGGCCTCTCTTGCTACATCATATATAGTGACATTCATAATTTTTAACATTCTCCTTTAATCATTCTTTCTTCTCTATATTAACGAAAAAAAACTCCTGTGAAAACACAGGAGTTATGCTTTTACAGGAATTGCTTTCACAATTTCCTTATAAAATTCATCAAATTGTTGCAAATTCATTTGTTGAGCGGAGTCAGACAAGGCAACAGCTGGGTCTGGATGCACTTCTGCCATGACACCATCAGCACCGATCGCAAGGGCTGCTTTCGCTGTTGGGATTAACAGATCCCGTCTACCTGTTGAATGAGTGACATCAACAAACACTGGTAAGTGCGTCTCTTGCTTCAAAATTGGTACCGCTGAAATATCCAATGTATTTCTCGTTGCACGCTCGTACGTACGAATTCCACGTTCACAAAGCATAATTTGATCATTCCCGCGAGAGATGATGTATTCAGCTGCATTAATAAATTCTTCAATCGTTGCCGCTAAACCTCGTTTTAATAAGACTGGCTTTTTCACTTCTCCAGCCGCTTTCAATAATTCAAAGTTTTGCATATTACGTGCCCCGATTTGAATGACATCAATGTAGTCACAAGCAAGCTCAATATCAGCAGGATTTACGATTTCACTAACAACAGCTAAATCGAATTCATCTGCTACTCTCTTTAAAATTTTCAATCCTTCTACCCCAAGGCCTTGGAAGTCATAAGGAGACGTACGAGGTTTGAAAGCACCTCCACGAATTAACTTTAAGCCTTTATCTTTAATCGCTTGCGCCACTTGAGCTACTTGTTCATACGATTCTACCGCACAAGGACCAAACACAAATGTTGGTGCTCCTTTACCAACTTCCTCCCCACGAATCTCAACGATTGTATCTTCCGGTTTCTTTTTCCGAGAAACAAGAAGGGCTTTACGATGGTCATCTTGTTGAAGCTCAAGTCCTGCTTTGAAAATTTCTTTGAACAAATGTTCAACGGTAGACGTTTCGAAAGGACCGTCGTTGCTTTCAATAATCTTATTTAACATCGCTCGTTCACGAACGGGATCATATCGATTAACACCTTGCTTTTCTTTTACACGTCCAATCTCTTGAACTAATGTAGCACGCTCGCTGATCAATTTTAATAACTCCACATTCATCTCGTCAACACGTTGTCTCAACTGATCTAATTCTTGGTTACTCACATTCCTCATCCTTCCATCTTGTTGATTTTGTAATTTTCAAACAACTAGTAATTGAATTCCCCCAACAGCTAGCCCTCTGCTCTTTTTATGAAAGAATCATAAAAGACCATATTAGAATGGGTCATTTTGTTATATATTTTATATATTAGGGACTATTATAAAACAAAGATATTAAAATGTCACGAAAAAGTTACTTCAATCGTTAAACGCTTTTAAGCATTAAAGTAAAAAAGTAAACATTAAGAAGCAGGTGATTCATTTTGGTTCAATCCAATCGTATATTTTCTTTAGACATCGGAACGAGATCCGTAGTAGGTATGATTATCGAACAAGAGGAGGATCGATTTCATGTCATTGATATGGTGATGTATGAGCATAAAAAACGATCTATGCTTGATGGTCAAATTCAAGATATCCCCTCCGTTGCAGCGATTATTGCCAAAATTAAAGCAGAACTTGAAGAAAAGCATGGCCCATTGAAAAAGGCTTGTGTAGCGGCTGCAGGACGTGCGTTACAAACGGAAACAGCTCATGCAACCATTCAAGTAGCAGGCAAGCCCATGACACAAGAAGATGTGCTTCACCTTGAGCTATCCGCCGTTCAGGAGGCACAAGTAAAAGCGGCTAAAAAACAGCAACTCGATCAGCATCGTCATTACTATTGTGTAGGCTATTCCGTTCTTTATTACCGATTAGACGGAGAGGAAATTACAAGTTTAATAGATCAACAAGGCACCGAAGCCTCCGTTGATATCATTGCGACCTTTTTGCCGCGCGTTGTCGTCGAATCATTGATTGCCGCCTTAGCTAGAGCAGACCTAGAAATAGAAGCATTGACGTTAGAACCCATTGCCGCTATTCACGTGCTCGTTCCTCCATCGATGCGACGGTTAAATATTGCACTTGTTGATATCGGAGCTGGCACCTCTGATATCGCCATCACTAGTGCTGGAACCGTCATTTCTTATGGAATGGTACCGATTGCTGGCGATGAAATTACCGAAGCATTAAGCGATCATTTTTTGCTTGATTTCCCGATTGCTGAACGAGTGAAAAGAGAGCTGCAAACAGAAGAAACGATCAAAATAACCGATATATTAGGCTTTGAGACATTGTTTTCAAAAGATGAGGTGCTAGATAAGAGTCATGAAGCAGTCAACCGACTAGCGGAAGCCATTCAGCAAGAGATTATTCGATTGAATAATGGAAATGCTCCTCAAGCGGTTATGATGGTCGGTGGCGGAAGCTTGACCCCGGGACTTCCTAAATTGTTAGCGGAAAAACTTCAACTCGCCGACAACCGAGTGGCGATCAGAGGAACGGAAGCCATCAATGAATTGACAATGGCCGATCAAATTGCTCATGCTCCAACACTCGTTACACCGATCGGTATCGCCATTACATCGAAGCAAAGGCCGCTTCAATACAAAACCGTGTATGTGAATGAGCAGCCCGTTCGTCTGTTTGAATTAAACAAGTTAACAGCAGGAGATTGCCTGCTAGCAGCTGGATTAAAGATCAATCAGTTATATGGCAAACCTGGACTTGCGATAATGGTTACGTACAACGGTCAATTATTAACCATCCCAGGAAAATATGGGAAGCTGCCTATTTTAACAAAAAATGGGCAGCCGTGCCGATTTGATGAAATAGTGAATCATCATGATAAGCTTGAAATTACGAAAGGAGAGGACGGGCAGCCAGCAAGTGTACAGCTCAATGAATTACTAGAAAACACTACGAGCATTCAAGTCACTTTAAACGGCGAAGTGATCGAAGTTCCTTTATCTATTATCGTTAATGGGAAAGAAGCCAGCTTGCACACTTCCCTTGCCGATAGTGATGTAATTGAAGCTCGCTATCCGTCCATCGCCGAATGGTTGCCATCTCAACAGAAACAAACATGGCTAGAAGAACTGCTTCCATTTTCTGTTGTCATCAATCATAAAAAAACTTATTTTCCGTCTCTATCTGCCAAAATACGGGTCAATGGACGAGAGGAAAAGCTATCTCAGCCTCTTCAAGATAGATCAATACTTGAATGGGTCCCTGCTCCAAAAAGAACAGTAGCTGATATCGCCACTTTAAAGCAATATCCATTCGAGCAGTCGATTATCGTCTTCTTTAACGGAAAAGAAATCACTCTTACGAAGGAAGCTACACGCTTTTATCGAGATGGCGTCTTATTACATCCAGAAGATATTATCTATGCTGGAGATGAACTCATTGTAGAAATGGATCAAGCACAAGGGTTTATTTTTCAAGATTTATTCCGCCATGTTGAAGTCGCCATTCCTAAACAAGAAGGAAAAACGTTTTACATTTTAAAAAATAATGAAGAAACCACTTTTTATGAACCGATTCTTCCAGGAGATCACCTCGAAATTAAATGGGAGATCATAAAAAAATAGCTTTCAGCAACCTATTTATCCCGCATTAACGGGCTGTAAGACCCCCACCTCAACGTGGCAGACGGAGCGCAGGCATGTGGGTGGGGGGCAAACGCCCGATCCGTTCGGGCCTGCACGATGCAGGTTACAAAGGCGTTGCAACAGGACGTTGCGCTCTTAGCCTTTGTTCCTCTGTTAATCAGTGGGGGATGAAGAAAACCCCCACTGATTGAGGTTTCACTTTATCAAAAAACCTTGCTATCGCCATATTCTTAGTAAATACGGCGGTAGCAAGGTTTGGTTTATATAAGTTTTAATTGCTGCTTCGTAATTCTCCAATGGGACTCATTCCAAACAGGTTTTCCATCTTTAAAGAGAAACGCTTGTGGAGATTGATGAGTAATCATAAATTTGTCAGCAATGTAGTTTGAAAGTTCTCTTGCCTCCTGCACCACTAAATAATAACCTTTCTCTTCAGGGTTCTCCTTTAAAAATGATTGAAATTCATCATAGGCCTTACTGCTAACAGGGCATGTTATGCTGTGTTTTAAAAAGAAAAAGCGATTATTCTCTTTTAGTAATTTTTCAAAGTCTGTAATTTCCACTATATTATCCATTCTTTTCACCTTTCTTTCACCAAAGTAATTTACTTTTATTATACGTTTTACAATAAAAAAATGAAAACAGCGAGAATGACTCGCTGTTTTCATTTTTTATTGACCCGCTTTATTTTTGTTGTCAGCTGAAGCAGATTGATGAACCGTTTTTTCCGTATCATCAAATGCTTTTTTCGTTTCCTCTAGCTTCTCTGTAATTGTAGCAGCCGTTTCTTGCAACGCCTCTTGTGGTTTTTTCGCTTCTTCTACTCCTATTTCTACCTCTACTTCTACCTCTACGTCATTTAACGCTGGAGATAACGTTTTGACTTTTTCCATCATGACGTTAGATTGCTCTTGTACAATTTTTGTTAAATTCGCTGTTTTATCCTTTACCTCAACAGCGATGTCATAGCCCTTCACTCGTGCGATATCCGTCCAATCACTAGCACGTTCTTTTAATGAACCTGCTTGCAAATTGATGTCTTCACGAAGCTCCTTACCAGATTTCGGTGCCAAAAATAGAGCTGTAGCTGCACCAACCATACCTCCAATTAATGCACCAATTAAAAAATCCTTCGTATTCATGCTACCATCATCATAATTTGGATTTGCTTCATAGTTTTCATAGTTTGGGTTATTCTTCTTCATGACATTCATCTCCTTTTAATTAATGGCTTCTTTGTCGCTGACTAGCATCAGCCAACACTGTCTCATTTTTCATTTGCATGGACTCTTTGTCTTTTCTTTCTTTGAACTTATCAACCATTTGTTTAACGACGCTTCCCCATTGTACAGCTTGAGAAATTTTGTGTTGATTCTTTTCTAGATCGGAAGCCACATTCGTCGTCACATTTTTAACAGATTGATTTAATTTTTGCACAGACGAACCAACATCTTTCACTGCATAAAAGACCGTATTTAGTTGCCCTGCTTTTTGCTGAATATCCTCAGCTAATACGTTTGTTTTATGTAGTAATTCTGCTGTTTCTGACGTTATACCTTGCATTTGTCCCTCTAAACGATCCACCGTTCTAGACAGACTGTCTAATGTTTTGTCCACAGACTTCAATGTTTTTGACACATTCAAAACGAGAATGAAAAAAGCAATTGCCGCCACTGCAGCACTTAAATATAAAATAATTTCCATTCTGTGACACCTCCTACGATTGTTATATTCATGAAGTTACCCTGCTTAAAAAATAATAAACCTACTCCACTAAAACTACTTCGACACCAACAACAAAAATCCTGCATAAAATTAAGAAAAGCGAAAGGCGCTGTTTAGCGACGTATGGACTGGAGCGATCCGCACGAGATAAAGGAAGCACGATGAACGTTAGTGAATCGATGCTGACTTATCGCAAGGAGGATCGTGGAAGTACACTAGTCGCTAGCGCCTGTAGCTAGACAAGAAGAAAAGCGGAAGCAGCCGTTTAGACTCGGCAGGCATAAGATGGACCGCCTTAGTGGCGTTCTTTGCCACATAGGCGTGACAGCTTATGACCGAGAGTCTGACTGCTGGAGCTGGACATAGAAAAGCGAAAAGCGCTGTTCAGCGACGTATGGACTGGAGCGATCCGCACGAGATAAAGGAAACGACAAGCAAAAAGGCTGCCAGAATGGATCTAGCAGCCTTAAGAATCTTCTTTACGCTTCGGTCATTGAGCTTTCATAAGCCGCCTGAAATTTTTGGATATCTCCAGCTCCCATAAAGATGAGCACGCTTCCTTGATGATCATTAAGAAGGGAAATCGTTTCTTCTTTAACTAGTTTTGCACCTGAGATTTTCTCCTGCAAATCTTCAATAGATAGCTTACCATGGTTCTCACGGGCGGAACCAAAAATGTCACATAAATAGACAGCATCCGCTCCACTCAAACTGTCAGCAAAGTCAGCTAAAAACGTCTGAGTTCTTGAGAAAGTATGCGGCTGGAAAATGGCCACAATTTCTCGCTCAGGATACTTCTGTCTAGCTGAATTAATAGTCGCCTTAATTTCTGTCGGGTGATGGGCATAGTCGTCAATTAAAATTTGAGTCCCTATCCTTTTTTCCGAAAAGCGACGTTTAACTCCTTCAAACGTTAATAAGCGAGCTTTTACGATATCTGTGTCAATTTCTTCATACTGACAAAGAGCGATCACAGCCAAGGCGTTTAAAATGTTATGGTCACCGAACATCGGAATTTTAAACGTAGCATAGAACGTATTGCGAACAAACACATCAAACGTCGTGCCTGTTGAATCGTGCTCTACATTTCGCGCTTGGAAATCATTTTCCTCGGCAAATCCGTAAAACACAACCGGTACTTTCGCTTGAATGCCTTGCAGATGCTCATCATCTCCACAAGCAAAAATTGCTTTCTTCACCTGCATAGCCATTTCTTGAAAGGCAGAGAAAACATCGGCAACATCAGCAAAGTAATCAGGATGATCAAAATCAATATTCGTCATAATCGCGTAGTCTGGATAGTAGGATAAAAAGTGACGACGATATTCGCATGCTTCAAACACGAAATATTTCGCATCTCTTTCTCCTTTTCCCGTACCATCTCCAATTAAAAAAGAAGTGGGCTTCGCTCCGCTAACGACATGAGATAGCAAACCCGTCGTAGATGTTTTGCCATGTGCTCCTGTAATCCCCACGCTAATGTTTTCCTGCATGACTTCACCTAAAAATTGGTGATAGCGCACCACAGGAATGCCTAATTCATTTGCTTTATTAATTTCTTCGTGGTCATCTGGAAATGCATTCCCAGCTATAACTTTCATGCCTGACTGAATATTGTCAGCGTTAAAAGGAAGAATCAGGATTCCTGCTTCTTCTAGCGCTTGTTGTGTAAAAAAATATTTATCTACATCTGAACCTTGCACACGCTCTCCTTTATCATGAAGCACTTGTGCTAGGGCGCTCATACCTGAGCCTTTAATTCCTACAAAATGATAGGTTGTCATAATAGAACCTCCAACATTCGTCTATCCGTAAGCATTATATGTCAGTAGCGTATTTTTGCTCTATATAGACGACGGACAGTTAACTTTCACAGTAAATTATTATATCACTTTTTTATGTCGTTGACTATGTGCATCAAAAACAAATCTTGTAAATATTAAAACTCTACCTTTTCTAGACGCGGATTTGGGCGATAACGTCGGCCTGCCTTCGCCTGCGCTTCACCATTAAGCATCACAAGATCCCCTGTAAAGCCAATATGAATTTTCAATAAGCTACTTCCTACACCATACATATCAACAGGAACACCTTGCTTTTCAAATTCCACAATTCGACTTTCATTGAATCCGCCAGAGACGACAATTTTCACATGATGAAATCCTTCTTCATCGAGAGCACGCCGTAAGGCAAAAATCAATTCCGCATTGACCCCGCGCGGATCAAACGTTCCAAGCGTCTCTTGATTTCTCAGGAAATATTGATCAATCAATGTTCTTGACGTATCTACACGAACACCTTTTAACTTCGAGCCAAATGCCCTTGCGACTTTCAATGAATCTGTAATGACATCATTATTATAGTCCACAAGAGCGATTAACTCATCATTAGGGAATGTTTCTTCATAAGCCCTTGTTGCCGCAACAATATCTCCATTAAACAATTGAATCAAGGCGTGTGGCATCGTTCCCATGCCTTCTTTCCCCCACCATTCATTCATTGCATGGGTCGCTTGAGCGGTAGAGCCTCCAATATAAGCAGCATACCCATCTCCAGCTTGCTGCATAAAATGATCATCACGATCTCCCATAAAAATAACCGGCTTTTGTTTTCCTGAAAGCTCGGCTGCTTTTTTGACATTATATACACTTGTGGCAACGGAAGTTCTTCGCGCTAGAATCCCGTCGATCATGCCCTCTAAATAGCCAAACTCTTGATAAGGTCCTGTAATCGTTAATACCGTTTCAAACGGGCTAATTTTATCGCCGTCTTTTAATGAATGAATTTCTAGCGCCTCTGGATGATCAGAAAATTCATGAATCAGTGCAATGACTTCATCCGTACCGCAAAGAACTGCTTCACTCTTTTGAAAAAATTGCATAGTCACAATATTATTTTTATGGTATTTATCGGCAAGTTCCCGCGTTTTTAAAAAATAAACCGCAGAAAACCAACCTTCCTTGACTCGGTCGTCAAATTTAAAAGTATAATTAGTTAACCGTTTAATCTTTCCTTGCATCTTCCACTCAATTTCTTTCATTTGCTAAAAGCTCCCTCGTATTCACTAGTTCTCTCTTTTCTAATTCATACTGCTGAAAGACAGGGTGAACCATTTCCCCTACCTTGGCTCACCCTGTTATAGTCTGTTAGATACAAGTAAAGAATACCATGTATTATAATATTGTACTAGTATCATTTATTGTTTGTAATTCTTCTTCCGATACGAGTACTTCTCGAGGTTTTCCGGCACGCTGTTCAGAAACAAACCCTTGAGTTTCCATCATTTCCATTAAACGCGCCGCACGATTGTAGCCTATTTTAAAATGTCTTTGCAATAAAGAAGTCGACGCGCCCCCTTGATGAACGATAAACTCACATGCTTCAGGGAACAGCTCATCTTCTGTCTCTTGCACTTGGGCTTTTTTCAACAACTCTTCCTGTTTAAACAGATAGTTTGGTTGTTGTTCTTTTCGCACATGCTCGACCACCGCGTCAATTTCATCATCTGATACGAAAGTACCTTGTAGACGGACCGTTTCTGAAGAGCCATTATTTAAAAACAACATATCGCCGCGTCCTAATAATTTTTCCGCCCCACCACTGTCAATAATCGTTCGTGAATCAACTTGAGAAGAAACGGAAAAAGCAATTCGCGTTGGAATATTCGCTTTAATCAGTCCTGTGATGACGTCTACACTCGGTCGCTGTGTAGCGACAATTAAATGAATGCCACAGGCGCGAGCTTTTTGAGCAATACGGCAAATGGCTTCTTCGACATCGACAGGCGACATCATCATTAAGTCCGCTAATTCATCAATAATAATGACAATAAACGGAAGATGCTCGCTTTTATTCCCTAATTTTTCGGCTTTCTCGTTAAACTTTGTAATGTCACGAACACCTGCATGAACAAATAACTCATAGCGGCGCTCCATTTCTTCTACCGCCCATTTTAAGGCAGCCGTTGCCGCTTTTACATCGGTAATCACTGGACTCACTAAATGCGGGATGCCGTTATAGGGAGCTAATTCAACCATTTTCGGGTCAATGAGCAATAATTTCAATTCATGTGGTGCCGCTTTGTAAAGCAAGCTAACAAGAATCGAGTTAATACACACACTTTTTCCGGAACCAGTGGCTCCAGCAATTAAGCCATGCGGCATTTTCTTCAAATCAAGCACGACTGGATCACCGGAAATGTTTAAACCAAGCGCAGATGTAAGCGGAGAAGGATCGTTATTAAACTCCTCACTTTTGATGATTTCACTAATCAACACCGGGCGACTTTCCTTATTAGGCACTTCAATACCGATCACTTGAGTGCCAGGAATAGGCGCTTCAATGCGAAGGTTGCGAGCAGCCAGGCTTAGCTTAATATCATCAGATAGATTCGTAATCTTACTCACTTTTACACCTGGTTCTGGCTCAACTTCAAACCGAGTAACAGAAGGACCGACAGTGACATTGACAACAGAGGCTTTCACATTGAAATTTTTAAACGTTTCATTCAGCACCTGACTTTGATGTTCGACCCACTCATGACTCGCTTCTTGATACGAAGGAGGCTGTAAATAAGATAAGGTGGGGAAGACATAATGCTCTGCCGTTACCTCTTTTTCTAGCTGTTCTGATAGATCCAATGCCTCTTCTTGCGGTTGGACAGGCTCAACGATCACTTCTTGTTGCACATCGGCGCCTTTAGAAGCGGTTGGCGTTACTGTGGCAACTTCTTTCTTTTGTTCTTTTTGTTTTTTCCACAAGTCTCGATCGTTCTTGGACATGATCACATTAAATGGTGTTTGTCTTCGGCGCTGCTTTCGTTCCTCGGCGCGAGAATGAGCTTTCTCATCCGGTAATTTACCTTCTTTGTTGGAACTAGGCGCAGCCAATTCTTTTTGTTCTACTTGAGCTTGAGATGAGCTCACTTCGTTTTGAATGGCCTCCTCTACGCAATAATGTTTCTCATTCAACAGCTGAGCTTCATTATTTGAGACAAACACAGACTGTTGTTGCTCCACTTCTGCTTGAGGCAAGTGTTGTTCTGCTTTGATTGACTCCTCCATTTCTACTTCTTGCTTGACAGGTAGTGTTGGAGGTGAAAAAGCCGCTTCCACTTCGATATCAAATACTTTCTGCTTCTCTTCCTCTTTAAACAACAACAATGGCTCTTCTTTCGCTACTGACTGTTGCAGAGGCTCTTGTTGAATCAAAGGCTCAATGATTTCTTCTTGCTTGACAGATGGCTTTTTATATCCATAAATCGGCGACGGAATTTCTGTTGGTCTAAATGGTCGCTTAGACACCCGACTCTCACTATTGACGGACCCAACCGATGGATAAGGCTTTCTTGCTTTTGGTTCCTCATCACAAAATGATTCTCTTGGCATTCGCTCTCTTGTCGGACGTGTCCATTCATTTGAATAAGCTGGAAAGCGAAACTCCCTCGACGGGTATTGATAGGTCACCTTTGTCACTATTTCTGGTCCGTCTTTTTGCTTCAACTTAAGTGGAACAAACGATCGCTTCTCTTCTTTTTTCGGCTGTTCTGGTACTTCATCTTTCTTCTCTTCTATCGTTTCTTCTACTTCTTCATCTATTTCAATTTCGATTTCTTCTCGGAACAATCCCATAAATTTCTTGAACAAACTCAAGGTCATCACTCTTTCTATGTAAAGAATCACTTTACATTTTAACAGTTTTCTTTTCTTTTTTGATAGAGAAATTTGAGCCATTGAGCCTTTTATCCTACTTCAGACAATCACCAACAAATGAAGCTCTTTCTAAAACGACTTCTTACTGTTTCGTGCGACCTTTCGCCATAATAAAGATCGGCTCCAATCGATCATGTTCATACATAAAGGAAAGAGCCGTCACTGGTATATGACCATTTGTGAAGAAGCTCATTGTCATTTGCGCTAACACATCATAGCCCGTTTCATTCCGAATATCTCCAATGATCAATACATCCCCATGAGGTACAGAAACCGTCATTTCCCCTTCTACTTGCTGACTCATATCTTTCAAAAATTTATCATTTAACAAACGGCTCGCATCGTAACCATCATTTGTATTTAAAAAATAAAATATATTGCCAGCCACTTCATCTCTTTTTAACTCTGTCGATAACGAACGCAAATTAAAGCGAGCCATTTCTCGAATGCTCTCTGCGCTCCAGTTTTCTTTTTTCATTAAGCTTTCGTCGATCAGGCGGTATGTATTCCCAAGGTCCAGTGCGTAATAAATTCTTGTCTCCGCTGTATGGTCATCGGTAAAGAACGGCATGCCTTCCGCAGCCTCTTTCGGAAACGAGGTCGAACGAATGACTGGAAAAATCCGCTTTTCCTGCTGGGCTAAAGAAGGTGTTTTTCCCATAACAGCTAGAGCTTCTTCCACATAGTAAGCAACCTCATCAATCGCTTTTTCTTTATGCTGCTTCCACTTGGCGATAATACCTGGCAAAGAAATGGTGATTCCTTTTTTTGTTTCTACATTTTCTATTCTTAATTCGTCTTTTTCCCGATCGTAAGAAAAAGAACGCTGATCCCCTTGAAGTCGTTCTTCAAGAATTCGTTTGAGTTGTTTTGAATCCATTTTAACCCTCCTAATGAAAGAGGCCTGGTGCCATCATCAATGAGGAACCAGACCTTGTGTATTATAACTTTTCGATAAACTGTTCAATTTCCTCTTTCGTTTTTCGGTCTTTGCTAACGAAACGACCAAGTTCCTGCCCATGATCAAATGCAACAAAGCTAGGTATACCGAAAATATCCATTTCTACGCAAAGATCGATCAATTGATCGCGATCCACATACACAAATGTAAATTCACTATATTTCGCTTCAATTTCCGGCAAAATCGGTTCAATGACACGGCAATCCGGACACCAGTCAGCGGAAAATAAAAAGATGTGCTTGCCTGATTCTTTCAGCTCTTGAAATTCTTCTATTGATGTTAATTGTTTCATTTCGCGTTCCCTCCCGTTGAGATCGTCATCTGGCCTGGCAATATCCAGCCTTTCTTTCTCATAAATTCAGATATCGCTAAGCTTATCACAAGCGGGCCGATAAAATGAAGTAGAAAGACTTGCAAAAAGACAGAGGCTTCAAATCCCATCACAGAAAAGGTCATGATCTGCCCAACCAAGCCAGAGGTCCCCATTCCTGCACCAGCTGCATTGCTCATCATCGGCCAGACAGTTGTTCCAATCGGAGCTAAAATCGCACCTGCAACCGTCGGCGGAATCAGTATAAGTGGATGCTGAATGATGTTAGGAACTTGCAACATCGATGTTCCAAGCCCTTGAGCGATAAAACCACCAAATTTATTTTCCCGATAACTTGCTACAGCAAAGCCCATCATTTGTGCACTACACCCAATGGTTGCCGCTCCAGCCGCCAGCCCATTTAAGTCGAGCATTAAAGCGATCGCCGCACTCGAGATCGGAGCGGTTAGTGCCAGCCCCATCAGCACCGCCACTAAAATGCCCATCGTGATCGGTCGCTGCAATGTGGCCCACTCAATCCAACCTCCAAAAAATTTCATAAACTGATCAATACCCGGTCCTAAAAAAGCGGCGACCGAATACCCCGTTAAAATTGTCACAAAAGGAGCGACGATAATATCTATCTTTGTCGTTTGACTAACAGCTTTCCCCACTTCCGTTGCTAATAGTGCTGCCACATAACTGCCGGCAGGCCCGCCAAGTGCCGCACCTGCTGCTCCTGTAATCACGCTAGCAAACAGCACAAGAGGCGGTGCTTTTAAGCCATATGCCACAGCTGCACCAATGGCTGGTCCCATTAAACCCATCGCCAGTTTGCCCATTTCGACAAGAAACGGAAGAGATAATTGCTCACCAATCGTTTTAGTAATAAGTCCAATAATCAATGAACTAAATAGCCCAAGCGCCATAAAGCTAAGCGCATCAACAAAATAAACCTTCGGAGATAAAGAAATTCCTTTTTTCTGCAAAAATGTTTTCATAATGACACCTTCCTTACACCTCTTTTACTAGTGTAAAGACAATTATATACTGGATTGTCAACTTAATCAGCATTTATTTTTGATGTTGACTTATCGCTTCACTTATTTTTCCACATAAAAACTATTTCATTCTTTTCTTCTAAATGAAAAGAGAGCACCAAAAACAGCGCTCTCTTTTTCATTAACTTCCTGCTTTAATGCTATCAACAGTTGATTGATCACATGCTTTCACAAGTCGAATAATCAGCTCTTTCGCTGCCGCATAATCATCGACATGAACAATCGACGCATGCGTATGAATATAGCGTGAGCAAATGCCAATCACAGCACTTGGCACCCCTTCATTAGAGGTATGGACACGACCGGCATCAGTTCCTCCTTGAGAGATAAAATACTGATACGGAATTTGATGGGTCTCTGCTGTATCTAACACAAATTCCCGCATGCCGCGATGAGTGACCATTGTGCGGTCAAAAATACGCAACAAAGCCCCTTTCCCAATTTGTCCAAACTGAGACTTGTCTCCTGACATATCATTGGCCGGGCTGGCATCAAGCGCAAAGAAAATATCTGGCTGGATCATTTCCGCCGCCGTCTGAGCTCCTCGTAGGCCGACTTCCTCTTGAACAGTCGCTCCTGAATAGAGCATATTTGGCAGTTTTTCATCCTTTAATTCTTTTAATAACTCAATCGCCAGTCCGCAACCGTAGCGATTGTCCCATGCTTTGGCAAGAACTTTCTTCTCATTCGCCATCGGAGTAAACGAAGAAACGGGAACAATTTGCTGTCCAGGCTTAATGCCGATTTTTTTCGCATCCTCGCGATTATCTGCCCCAATATCAATCAACATATTTTTGATCGACATTGGCTTTTGGCGCAACGCCTCGCTTAATAAATGCGGCGGAATGGAACCAACCACTCCAATGACTGGACCGTGATCAGTGATAATTTCCACGCGCTGAGCAAGAAGTACTTGACTCCACCATCCTCCAAGCGTTTGAAATCGAATCATGCCATTCTCAGTAATATCGGTTACCATAAAACCAACTTCGTCCATATGCCCCGCTACCAGGACAGTCGGACCAGACTCATTTCCTTTTTTCAAGCCAAAGATGCTACCAAGACCATCTTGAATGATTTCATCCGAATAAGGCGTTAACATTTTTCGCATAAACGCACGTACTTGATGCTCATTTCCAGAAGTGCCAGGTAGCTCTGTTAATGTTTTAAACAGCTCCATTGTTTCTTGATTCATCACTAACTCCCCTTTGAATTAAATTCCCCAATGAAAAAGGCTTATGTTTTATCTTACAGAAAATTTTCCTTTCTTGCTACTTAAGGGGAAGAAGCATCACTGTCGAATTTTTTCTTTTTTCAAAAAAAATAGTATTTTTATTGCAGAAATTTCAATTAATTTGTGATTTGCTGTATAATGATTAATAATCTATAAAAATAGGAGTGAAATTGATGAAATTTAGTTGGAGCACATTTATTTTAGGAGCAGCGGCTGGTGCAGCTAGTGCGCTTCTTGTACAACAAAACGTAACAAACACAGCTTCCGCTTCTGCTGAGAGAGCATTGAAGGAAGTAAAGGAAGCTTTTAAAGGGGAAGGCACGATTGACGGTTCTTGGGTGAAAATGAAACCTGAACCAATGAACAAAACAGGTATGAACAAAATGGTCTATAAAGGCGGCGTTTCCCGTACAATTGACCAAAATCGTGAGCAATTTGAGTTTATCGCGGACTCTCGTACAGGCACGATTATGGATGTATATAAAACGAACTAATATGAAAGAGGCGATCTTTTTTAACAAGATCGCCTCTTTTTATATTAAACTATGATTTTTTCCCTTTTAATGCAGTCGATGAGTTCCCCGCTCTCATTCCATTTCACTGCACGATACATCGCATCATGATAAAAAATAAACCAAGCACCTTTTTTCATTCCTTCTGGCAAATATTGTTGCTTCATGGCAATCGAGTCCATTGGATAATCATCAAACGCAAGCACCCATAACACATTTTGATGAGCATGAGTAGGCATTAAATCGGCCATATGAATCAATGTTTCTTCGCCACTCTCAATAATAATGATCGAATGACCGTCACTGTGACCACCAGAGTGAATCATTTTCACCCCTGGCACCACTTCTAATTCTTCTTTAAACGTTTGGACTTGTTCGGTAATCGCTTCCCAATTCTCTTTCCAATACGTGTTTTTCGAGCGGATATTTGGTTCCCTCATTTCCTTCCACTCTGTTTCCGATGTGTAAATAATAGCGTTTGGAAAGGCAGAAGCAAGCTTGCCATCCACCACTTTTGTTAATCCTAGGGCATGATCAAAATGCATATGCGTCATAATAACGATATCAATATCCTCAGGCGTCAACCCTAGTTCCTTCAGTGAATATTCGACTTGAGATTCCTCGGCTACTCCATAATTTCGTTTTTGCTTGTCTGATAGTCGGTTGTTGCCAAGCCCCGATTCAATTAAGATATTCTTCCCATCCAGTTGAAAGAATATCGGATCATTCCTTAGCTCAATTTGATTCTTTTCATTTACAGAGTATTTACGCGACCACAATGGTTTAGGCACGACTCCAAACATCGCTCCCCCATCTAAATTAGTGGCTCCCCCATTCAACCATGTCAATGTCAGCTCCCCAACTTTCATTGTTTCCATTTCGATTCCTCCCCTTTGTTCGACTACCACATAATTGTAACACTTTTTCGACAATTGTACTAATAGGTCTGTTTCCCTTAGAAAAACACAAAAAATGCCTGAATCTCCCACTTAAACCATCTTAATGACAGCTTTCCTTAGCGGAAAATCCAAGCATTTTCATGAATAACTTATCGATATTTTACTTCAGAACGATAAATTCTTTGACCTTTTGCAGAAAATTTCTCTTCGTATTCAGTCATAATGTTGCCTTCGAAATCACTTTTATGCAGATCTAAACTAACATAAGTTAATAAAAGTCCGTAGTCTGAAAAGCTTTTCAGCGAGTATTCAAACAGTCCTTGATTATCGGTTTTAAAATGAATCTCGCCGTCTTCAGGCATGATATCTTCATATAGCTTTAAAAATGTTTTATATGTTAATCGACGTTTTTCATGACGCGCTTTCGGCCACGGATCAGAAAAATTCAAATATACGCGATCGACATCACCTTTAGCAAAATAATCGGCCAAATTTTTGGCGTCAACATTTAACAGCTTCAAGTTAGGAAGTTCCGCCTCAATTAAACGATCTAAAGCAGACACAATCACGCTTTCATATAATTCAATCCCAATAAAATTAATATCTGGATGCGCTTTAGCCATTCCAGTAACAAATTGACCTTTTCCCGTCCCTACTTCAATGTAGATCGGGTTATCATTGCCAAATACTTCTTCCCACTTTCCTTTATGCTCCGCTGGATTAGCTACCACGTACTGTGGATGAGTTTCAATTTTCTCTCGAGCCCATGGTTTATTTCTTAATCGCATAGCGACACCTCATTCACTTTTTTCTCTCACACCATAACATGACCACAACTGACTTATGAAGGATTTTTCACAGTAGGAATTTTGTTAAATCAGTTAAACCCGCTTCCATCTCTAGTAAGCGATTCGTTTCTTTATCCCACTGAATGGACAATAACATTTGTGCGATCACATACCACTTCATCCTCAATTGCAAATTCGGAGTGAACGTAAGCCCATAATCTGAAAGCCACGCCTGCCATTCACTCTTGTCTATATATTTATATAACAACATGCCAAGATCAATCGCAGGGTCGCCGATCATCGCTCCATCCCAATCAATTAAAAATAGCTCGTTCTCCTTTGACAACAACCAGTTATTATGATTGACATCTCCGTGACAAACGACGTAATGATTATGATTGACCTTTGCCATGTTCTCTTGCAAAAATTGCAAACTCGACAGGACTTCCCTATGCTTCAAGGTGTCCTCATCTAACCGTATTTGAATCTCCTTCATAATCATTTCAGGAGAAGAAGGTTTGATCCCAATTCTCTCAAGCATGGACAGCAGCGGCTGAGAAGAATGGATTTTGCACATAAGCTGGGCTACTCGACTCTTTACCATCTCATGCGGCTTTAGCTCTCGCCCTTCAAGCCAATGTTGAGCTGAGACGACATCTCCATTTTCTAGCCGTTTCGTCCAGATGAGCTTTGGAACGATGCCCTCAGCAGACAACACGGCCAAAAAAGGGGAAGAGTTCTTTTTTAAAAATAATTGTTGTCCACCGCATCTAGCAAAGTAAGCCTTGCCTGTTACTCCACCAGCAGGAGTGATTTCCCATTCTTGTCCAAATAAATGTTCCAACTGCATTCACCTTCATTTTCGTTTAGCTGTCCGTATAATGTGAACAAAAAAGACAGCTATCGAACGTCTGAGCAATAGCTATCTTTTCTTGATAAGCCCGTTACCATCACCTGGCCATCATTATAAGTATATTATATTTTACCACGAAACAACTGATTCGGCTATGGGGCGAAGGGAAAGAAAAAAGTCTAGCCTCTCTGCCATCTTATCTTGTATCCATCACTCTTAACGATACTATATGTTGATCTTTTCTAGCGAAACTAGACATATACAAACACACTTTTTTCTATTATTTCGATTGTACACACACAAGTACGCTAATCGGTTCTATTTCTAAATAATCACTTGCTTCTCTCAAAACAGCAACACCTGCCACTTCATCCTCGACAATAACTTTCCAAGGAGATGGACGGCTAGGCAATGTCACTTTACTTTTATACGGTGAAGGATGAAAAACGAGCAAAATTTCTTGCCATTCTCCATATTCCCCTACATTGCTTAATAACAATACTAACGAGCCTCCATCTGAAGCTCCTTTAATTAAATGACGGCGAATCTCTTGAGCACTTTTCAATCGAAAGGCTTCATGATGCTTTCTTATTTGAATTAAACCTTTAATAAATTTAACAGTAGAGCCATTTTCATATTGACGATTCCAATCTAATTGATTGATCGTATCTGAACTTGTGTAGCTGTTTTCTACCCCAAACTTTGTGCGAAAAAATTCTTGTCCGCTGTGCAAAAAAGGGATACCTTGTGATAGCAACACCATTGCTGTCGCGAGACGTTGCCGCTTTTTGTTCCCTTCTACTTCACCAGGGAAACAAGCTTCTAACTTATCCCAAAGCGTATAATTATCATGTGACTCGACATAATTGACAGATTGATCTGGTTGAAGAAATAGCCCTTGTCTGTTCCCAAAGCCGATGCTCCCACCAGCGACTTGAAATGCTTCATGGCTAAGAGTTTCCCTTCCAAGTGCAAAGCCATGATCATATAAATTAAACGTACTGCCTTTAATGGTGTCTCGAAACCAATCATTAAATTGAGCAATACCGGGAAGCTTTGCTTGATTCGCTACATTCGCTTTCAACTCTTTCGCAAGTGCTGTGTTGAGCTGCCAGCCTTCTCCGAGCAAGATACAGCCTGGTTTAAGACGGTCGACCATCTTCTTCGCTTCATTCATCGTTTCAATATCGAGAATACCCATTAAATCAAAACGGAAGCCATCGACATTGTAAGTCGTTAACCAATATTGAAGCGAATCTATAATAAATTTCCTCGCCATTTTCCGTTCAGAGGCAAAATCATTGCCTACCCCTGTGCCATTAGATGGACGGCCAAACTCGTCTTGACGAAAGAAATATCCTGGCACAATTCGTTCAAAAGCAGAGGTTTCACGAATATACACATGGTTATATACCACATCCATAATAACGCGAATTCCTTCTTCATGAAGAGATTCAATCATTCTTTTTAATTCAATCACTCGCGTATGTGGACCTTTAGGATCAGAACTGTAACTTCCTTCCGGCACATTAAAATAAAGTGGATTATAGCCCCAGTTATAATTAGCATGTGGCTGTGTATCTGACACACCAAAAAAGTCATTAAAAGGCAGCAATTCTAAATGAGTAATGCCCAGCTCTTTTAAATAAGCCACACCTGTCGATTGACCGAAACGGCCGCTTGTCTTCTTTTCCATAAACGCCAGATACTTCCCCTTATGTTGCATCCCGCTATCTGGATGCATGGAAAAGTCGCGGATCGATGCTTCATAAATAATGGCATCCAGTGGAGAAGAAAAAGGTGGGAGCGAATGCGTAGAAACAGTGACTTTGTCTTCATCTAACACACACGACCACTCACTATGCAAAGAAATCGCCTTCGCGTAAGGGTCACCCGCTTCTTTCCAATGATTGTTAACACGTAAATGATATTGATAATAGGCACCAGCTAAATCACCAGGAACGAGCGCATCGTATACTCCTTGATCACGACGAAACATTTTCGTATATAATCCTTCCTCGCTATTTGCAGGCCGATATTTCACAAACACTTCCGTTGCTGTAGGAGCCCATAAACGAAAACGAGTAGCTTCCTTCGTATAAGAAGCACCTAAGTCTGAACCGTCATAATAAAAAAGATCATCAAACTCACTGGTACGGATTACCCCACCAATTTGTAAATCTGTCCGCATTAATCGCTCATCAAGCACAATGTGAGGACGACCAAATTCTGGTACGATCGGTGTGTAACAAGTATACTTCACACCATCCTCTATCTGTACTTTATCGATCATCTCAAGTTCCATCATTTCTGCATCAAGTTCGAGAAAAAAACGCTCTGACTGACCATTATAATAATGCATAGGAAGAATCATCGTGATCACATTCAATTGATCTAAATAGGCCTCAAAAGGTCGGTTCGCCATCGTCTACACCTCTTTTAGTCACTTTCTTCATCCTTGAAAATAACCCCATCATCCTCTTCCCACTCTGGACGAAGAAAACTTGTCGTTTGTCCCACGTCCAGCAAGCTTTTCGCTGCTTTTAACTGCATATTTTTCAACGGAGATCTCATATTGCGAAGCCTAGTAAACCATTCCTCGAATTTCCGCTCATCAATCACTTCTAGATCATAAGGTACATTAGGATAATCGACAAACCCATTGCGAGAAATAATCGCTTTGCGAATAGGGAAGTCGACCTCATGCTGAAGAAATAACTGCTTCATAACAATTTCCATTCGGTTTAAAGCAAGAACAGGGCTTAATACTTTCGCTTCCCTTTCCCCATATCTCTTCATCCAGAATCGCTCCGTTGAACCAATGTAGACGGACTGATCCTCTTCCTCTAAGAAAGTCAAACACCAAGCTTCTGTCGGTGTAAGCAGTATAATATCTAATTCCATTGGTGCATTTTTCAACCGAAGAATCGGTTGATATAGCAACATAAACGAATCAGGGAACCTCTGCAAAAAGAACTTCAAACGCTCATCATGAAAGTATTTAAAATCAATATATGATTTCTCACGGATTGTCGAGCTTGCCCATTTCACTTGAAAACGAAAAAGCTGGTCTAGAAACTTGTGCTTTAGCTCATCCACATGCTGTACATCATAAAGCTTTTCGACATCAAACAATGCTGCTTCTACCTGTTCTTGAACGTCAGATTCCTCTTCTATCTCTTTTTGTCGTTTTAACATTGATTTGATTTTATGTAGCATTCCTTCTTGAGCAATATCTTCTTCAAATTCTTCGGCACCCTCTGCGCCTTCCCATTGATTTCGTTCCCATTGCTCTTTTGTTTTTTCCCATTGTTGTTTTTTCAAACGGACAAAATGGGAAGGGTACTTATATAAATCGATTTCATATCTCGAAATGTAATCTTGCAACTTAATTAACTGCGCCATTGGTCATGATTCCTTTCATTCAGTTACTAAAAAAATATCGTGTTCTTCATATTTAGGGCTTCGATCGAGATGCGTTTTGTATAGTACCACTTTTTCAGTGAAAAAGTGGATAGCAGTTGGGCTTACTGGAGGGAGATACGCCTTTTCTCCTTGCCACTTTCTTGCCAATGTAATATGGGGACGAAATGGCCGACTCTCTAATTGAAAGCCCGCTTCACGACAAGCTGTACTCACCGCCTGCTGTAATTGATTTAGTTTAGGCTCTAGTTTCACTCCTGCCCAAAAAATACGGGGCTGTTCTTCTTTACCAAATGTGCCAAATGAATCAATCGTCAAAGCAAAGGGGGAAAACGTATCTAGCGCTTTAGTCACTCCATCCCTCGCCTTTTTTAATTTTCCCCCCTCGGCTTCTCCTAAAAAAGCTAAAGTCAAATGAAGATCCTGCTCATGAACAGCACGAGCAAAAGGAAGGTTCCTATCAAGAAATGCTTGATGCAATTGCTCCTTAATCTTTTCTGGTAAAGCGAGTGCAAAGAAATAATGATGACCCATACATTTACTCCTTTATCGTACAATTTACTCATATTTTATCAAAGGATTGACACTTACGCCAAATCTTGAAAAGATACTGTTTAATCATGGACTTTCCTTCTAATCTAATGAAAACAAATTGGATTTATCTGATTTATATGTTATTAATAAAAGTAAACGATTGCAGAAAGGAAGAGCCTTCAATGAAAACTGTTCACAATATCGCTGAATTGATTGGAGATACCCCCCTTGTTAAATTAAATCGACTCAACCCAGAGAACGGGGCCGATGTATATGTGAAGCTGGAATTTTTCAATCCGAGTAAAAGCGTGAAAGACCGGGCAGCCTTCAATATGATCATAGAAGCCGAAAAAGCGGGTGTATTAAAACCGGGTTCAACAATTATTGAACCAACAAGTGGAAACACAGGTATCGGTCTAGCAATGAATGCAGCAGCAAGAGGTTACAAAGCGATTCTTGTTATGCCGGATACGATGACAAAGGAACGGATTAATTTACTGAAAGCGTATGGAGCTAGCGTCGTGCTTACCCCCGGAAGTGAAAAGATGCCTGGTGCAATCAAAAAAGCAGAAGAGCTAGCGAAGGAAATTCCTAACAGCTTCATTCCGATGCAATTTGATAACAAAGCCAATCCAAACGCCCATCGAAAAACGACGGCACTGGAGATCATCGAGAGCGTTCAACAAATCGGCAAAAACCTTGGTGCCTTTGTTGCCACAGCCGGCACAGGAGGCACGATTACTGGTACGGGCGAAGTGTTAAAAGAGCATTACCCGAACTTACTCGTACATGTCGTGGAACCAGCCGGATCCCCTGTCCTTTCTGGTGGAAAGCCAGGCAAACATAAGCTTGTCGGAACAAGCCCTGGATTTATTCCAAACACATTAAATGAAGATGTGTATAACTATATTTATCAAATTAAAGACGAAGATGCTTACGACATCACGCATCGACTCGCTCGGGAAGAAGGCCTTCTCGTTGGACCATCTTCAGGTGCTGCTTGCTATGCTGCGATTCAAACAGCGAGAACATTAACAAAGGATGACATCGTTATTTGTATCGCCTGCGACACAGGAGAGCGCTATTTATCGAGTGATCTTTTTGAATAAAGACTTGCTTCGTTCCAAAAAAAGCATGCAGAGACTCCCTGCATGCTTTTTTATTTTTCCACAGCTAACTCCCAAATCGCTTGAGCATAAATGGCTGTCGCTTTCAGTAAATCTTCTACAAACATATGCTCATCTTTTTGATGGGCTACATCCGCTCGACCCGGGAACAGCGCACCATAGGCAACACCTGTTTTTAATGAGCGTGCATAAGTTCCTCCACCAATCGATAATAACTGGGCCTTCTCACCTGTTTGTTCTTCATATACTTTTGCTAGTGTTTGAATAAACGGATGATCTTGCTCCACATGATGAGGCTCGCTATTTGAAAAATTTTCGATAACAACCTTCTCTTGTTTCAAACGCTCCGTCAGTTCAGCTTTTTTCTCTGCGAACGGGAACGTCACAGGATAGCGCATATTCAAGCCTAAGCGCCCACCCTTTTGTTCATCATAGGAAAGCTTTCCAACATTAATAGTCAAATCACCTGTGATATCATCCTGATAATTGATTCCTAACGCTTTTCCACGAGAATCTTTAAAGAAAAAGCGACTTGTCCATTGGAAAAAGTGAGCGGACTGTTCATCAAGTACTCGATTCGCCAAAAATTCCACCAAATATAAACCAGCACTTTTCCCAAGATCAGGCTCCATCCCATGAGCAGATACGCCCTTCATTTCTAATACGAGCAATCCACGATCAATATAATATTGCCCATCTAAGCCATTGTCTTTCGCAAAATCACTGTAGCTTTGTAGCAGCTCAGTTTGTCCACTATTCACCGTTAAAATCGCTTTCGCATAATCAGGCACCATATTGTAACGTCGGCCAGATTCAAACGAATGAACAAACATGTTCACCGAGTGTTCTGCCGTCGGAACAACTGGTGAGAAAACCATATCGAAATCAGCAATTCCTTTTTCTGCAAAAATAATCGGAAAATCGGCATCCGGAGCAAAACCAATCGCTGGCATTTCTTCCTTAGCAAAATAGCGATCTACACAACGCCAATCACTTTCTTCATCCGTTCCAATAATCATCCGCACTCGTTTGTGAAAAGATTGTCCGAGCTCCTTAACAATTTTCATCGCATAATAAGCCGCCATCGTCGGCCCTTTATCATCTATTGCCCCGCGACCAAAAATTTTGCCGTCTCTAATTTCTCCACCAAACGGATCAGTCGTCCAATCATCCCCTTCAGGAACGACATCTACATGACATAAGACCCCTAATAATTCCTCCCCTTCACCGAATTCTAAATGTCCGGCAAGGTTATCTACATTTTTACCAGTAAACCCATCCTTTTCACCAAGTGCCAACATAAAGTCAAGCGCCTCTTTCACCTGCTGTCCAAGCGGAGCATTCGCCGTTGCTCCTTCCTCATCTAACACGCTTTTTATCGCAATTAATGACTGCAAATCCCGAAGCAAATCGTCCTTTCGCTTCTCCACTTCCAACATCCAATCAATCGCCGTCATCACTGATACTCCCTTCAAAAAAACAAATATATTCCTATTCTACCCCTGATTCCCTTGAAAAGAAATAATCTGAGAATTAGAAAATTTCAAAGTGAGGTAAAGAAGCTATTTCTGACGATAAATAACTTTTTATTATTATGTTTCATCCATTGTTAAAAATGGGTAAATATAATGTAAATAATCGTTAAATCAATCATTTTCCTAGAAAATTTGAATAAAATGAGGTAAACTGTATGTGTCAGACATCTTAAACTATTTTGTAAAGGAGCTGTCTGTGGCAAAAGAATTACATATTTTTTGAGAAGCATCAACTTCTCTGTCAACCGTCGTCTGTTGGATTGCCTCTGGAAAAAAGATGAGGGAGTGGTTTTTTGAAACCTTCAACAAATCGGATGCTAAATCGAATTAAATCAGTCTATATGTTTATTAGAGAAAACGGGACTGTTTCAACTCAGGAAATCGTAGATGAATTCGGCATCACTCCTCGCACCATTCAACGTGATTTGAATGTGTTAGCCTACAACGACTTAGTCATTAGTCCAAGTCGTGGCAAGTGGACAACAACGGAAAAGAAAGTTCGAATTAGCTCTTAAAAAAATGAATATTGTACATTTAAATCCCCCGCCTAATCGACGGGGGATTCTTTACTTTCTTTATCGATCTACTAACAACTTTACTTCTTCTTCTGTTAATTCTCGGTATTCCCCAAGTTCTAACTCTTCATCAAGCACTAGCGGCCCCATGGAAATTCGCTGTAAATAAACGACCTTTTTGCCGACCGCTTCAAACATGCGTTTCACTTGATGAAACTTCCCTTCTGTAATCGTCAGTTCAATGTCAGAACGAATACCACTTTTTAAAATCACTAACTCTCCAGGCTTCGTTTCGTAACCATCATCCAAAGTGACACCACGACGAAATGCTTCTACATCGCTCTCAGTTACTTCGCCGGCAATGACCGCAAAATAAGTTTTCGGCACATGCTTTTTCGGTGACAGCAATTGATGGGCGAGCTGTCCGTCGTTGGTTATTAACAAGAGACCTTCTGTATCTTTATCGAGCCTGCCGACGGGAAACGGTTCAAATACGATATGCTCAGGTTCTAGTAAATCAACGACCGTTTCATCGCGAGTATCCTCTGTGGCTGAAATGACTCCTTGCGGCTTATTCATCATTAAGTAAATAAATTCACGATAATGAACTTCTTCCCCATGAATAACGATATGATCTTTGTTTGGGTCCACATGCTGCTTGCCATCTTTCACAAGCTCCCCATTCACCGTCACACCGCCAGATTTCAAGATTTTCTTGACATCTTTCCGACTGCCATAGCCAAGATTGGCCAAAATTTTATCCACTCTCATGACCATTCCTCCATTCATTCCAACACATTGATCATTATAGCTTCCCCTACTACATTAAAGAAGTCTTTACTTTTTCGCTCGTGATAACATAAGAACAGTCGTAATAATACAAATTGTTCCTATCCATTCACCAATACCGAAATCAACATTTAAAACGAGCACTGATAAAAAAACAGCAGATAACGGCTCCACACAAGCGAGTAAGCTCGTTTCTGACGGCTTTAAATAACGCAAACTTTCTGAATATAAATAAAAGGCAATCAGTGTACCGAAAACAATCACAAACAGTACCCCTGCAAGCGTCGGTATATTCATTATCCCTTCATACTTCCATGGAGGATGCACGAAGCTAAAGCCGAGCCCACCAAGCGTCATTCCCCAGCCGATCACAATAATGACTCCCCATCTTTTCAACAGCTCAATTGGATAGACTGTATAAAAAGCAAGAGCAACCGCTGAGCTAAGTCCCCAAAACACAGCGGGTCCTGAAATAGATAAGGCGAATGGATTGCCACCCGTCACTAGGAAAAACGTACCTAACATAGATAGCAATACGGCGACTATTTCCTTAATCGATAGTTTAGCCTTTGAACGAAAGGTCATATAGAGAACAACCAATACCGGTGCCAAATATTGAAGCACTGTCGCTGTTGCTGCATTTCCATTTTCAATAGCCGCAAAGAACGTATATTGCATACCAATCATTCCGATGACGCTCAATAAAAGAAGGGGCACTCTACTAAATCGATCTTTCCAAATAGCAAAAACTAAATCACGTTCTTTCATCGCAGCAAAACTTAGTAAGATCAGGCCTGCAAGCAAGAGCCTCACCGTCACTAGCCACTCTACACTGACTCCTTGCTGTTGAAAAAGAAATTGAGCGACTACCCCTGATCCTCCCCAAAAAATCGCGCTTGAAAGCACCATCATTATGCCTTTTACACGTGAACTAAAAGCCATTTTCCTCCCTCCCCCAATTAAAAAAGAGGCCTCCCCAAAAATGGTTGGCTTTCTGGGTTAGCCTCTCTACTTATTTTTAAGCTCTAGACAGTTTCAATTTTTTCTTTAACCGATCAAGCCTCGAACCGAATAACACATCTGTTAGTCCTGTTCGAATACTTAAAAGGAAGTAAATCACGGCTCCAATAACTGCACATATGGCAATTAAAATCGTTGCCTGCACTTTGCTTGTTAGGTCAAATAATGGTGAAATCAGTGAATACACGCTAAAGACCGCCCCAGCCATGATCAAATTAAACAGCAATATTTGAGCAATCTGCTTTGAAATCGAGCGTAGTGAATAGTTTGCATAGTGTTTAATCACTAGCAAATTAATGATAATCGACGCACTATACCCAATCGCAGTAGCATAAATGGCCCCCTCCGTTTGAAACATTTTAATGAGGGGTATATTTAAAGCGAATTTTAATAATATCCCGAACAGCAAGCTAAACACCGTGAAACGTTGCTCATTAATTCCTTGCAAAATCGCTGCCGTCACTGTGAACAGCGCGAACAAAATGGCTACAGGCGCATACGCACGTAAAATCTCTGTTCCGACATCACTGAGCTCATAGAATACTGCATAAAAAGGTTCTGCAAGCAGCATAATGCCAACGATTGCTGGAACCGTTAAAAACAACAGCACTTGAAAAGTTTGATTGAGTTGTTTTTTCACATGATTTAAATCTCCTGAAACAAATGAAGTCGTAATATGCGGAATAAGCGACATGGAAAACGCCGTGGCAAGGGACACTGGAATAATCACAATTTTTTGCGTACTAAAGTTTAATATTCCAAATAAAACATCCGATTCTTTTGCTTGACCAATCTCAGCCATCGCTCGGTTAAAGGTGACTGTATCAATCAGTTGATACAGAGGAATGGCAATCCCAACAAACACAAATGGGATCGCATAGATAATAATTTCCCGATAAATTTCAACGAGCGATACTTGGACCTCTCCTTTGTCCTGTTCAAGCAATTCATCCATATGCTTCTTCCTCTTTACCCAATACCAGAACAATACTAATAGACCAAATGCAGCACCAACAAACGCGGCAAAGGTCGCTACTCCAACGGCTGTCACAACGTCTCCATGAAGCACATTTAATACAACATAAGATCCTGCAAGCAAGAAGATGATTCGTGCAATTTGCTCAACCACCGTTGATACAGCAGATGGTCCCATCGATTGATGCCCTTGGAAAAAACCGCGCATCAAACTCATAAAGGGAACGATGATTAACGCAAAACTCACAGCACGTATCACGTACGTGACATCTTCTAATGAATATAATTGATCTTGGTTTAACACCACTAGCTCTGCAAAAAATGGCGCAAATAAATACATGACCGCAAAAGCAATGACCCCAGTGATCGACATGATCAAAAGGCCTGACTTAAATAATCTGCGCCCAACGGCATACTCCCCTAACGAATTGTACTTTGCAATAAACTTTGAGACTGCTAGCGGAACACCAGCCGTCGCAATACTGATAAAGATCGTATAAGGGACATATCCATACTGATAAAGCGCGACAGATTCTTCCCCAATAATGGAATAAAACGGGATGACATAAAATAATCCAAGAAATTTGGAAATAAACGTCCCGAGCGTTAAAATAAATGTTCCTCTAATTAGCTTTGAAGACATACAAATCCCTTTCTTCGTTCATCAAATAAAATATAAACACTAAAAAATAGTTTACCTCTTTCACGACTATCTGACAATTTTTTAATGAAAAATGATATCATTCATATAAGTCGACAATATTTTCACTTTGCTCTTTTTGATTGCTGTTATTTTACATTTTATGAAAATTGAACTATATTCGTTTTTGTTGAGAATTTGCAAAGAAAAATATGCTACGCTTTTTATATTTTTAGGTAAGGAGGTGGAGTTGCATACAGCCCTTAAGTTGTATGTAATAGTAAATATGGATAAAAATGGAGAAATATTATGGTTAAATGATCCTTTGTCTCGCCAAGTCATCTCGTCCCTTCCATTGGCTGATGAGGCTGTTACGATGGTGGACTTCTCTCAATTACATGATCAAGAGATAATAAAACAAGCCCTGGTCATCTGCTATGCTCATCAAACTGAATCGGTGGATGCGCCATTCGATCAGTTATTTATAGATTTAGCTAAAGTCAACAATACAGACATTGTTGCCTTTGTTTCTTCTGTTGAAGAGGAAATGGACGCACTAACAAACGGAGCCACAGCGACCATCATGATCAATGAACCATTATTAATGAACAAGAAATTAAACAAGATTATCGAAATGAGACGAGCTTTCCAATCACGAATTTTTGATTATGCGACCCCTGCTTATTCTCGCTCTATGCTACCTTTTATTATTCAGCAATGTTTATCCGATGAACGACAAAAGAATCATCTATTTTCTGTCGCTTTATGCCAAATAGATCATCTAACAGAGGAATCACAACAAACATTTGTCCAGTTTTTTCAACGACAGTTGCGCAAGAAGGATTTGATTATTCGCTGGAACCACCAGCAATTTATTCTCATTTTATTTAATATGAAACAAGAGATGCTCTCGAACGTATTTGATCGAATTTTGGCACCTTACGAAAAAGATTTTTCCGCCAGAATTATTGGCTCAGAAATGGTTTCACCGGCCGATTCACTCGAGTCATTCGTGGAAAAATTACAACTAGAATTATCAAGCATAGAGGTCAGTGACGAACCAACTGTTACATTTCATCCATTTGCCCACATATTAAATGAAGATGAAAAAGAAAAGTACCGCATAGCCATTATTCAAAATGATGCCTTTACGAAGAGTTTACTAGTTAAATATGTTGAACGTTTAGAAAGCAGACGATATACATTCGAGATTTACTCTTTCAATAATGGGCAAGAATTCTTCAATTCACCTCAGAGTCGCAGCTATGATCCTTATGTATTAATTATTGATACAAAAGCAGCTCAATTGGGTGCAGTTGAATTCGTTAAAAAACTTAGAGCATCGTATCCGAAACATCAATATTCTGTTTTCTCCTTGATGAACCGGACCAACGATTCAGAGTTAATTGAATTGCTTGCGCATGACATTTCTGACCATATCGTTAAACCCTTTTCAATTGATGAGTTTTTGACAAAATTAAAACGGATTATTGAAGGGGATCGATGATTATGGTAGCCATACCTTTAGAAATAATATTAAGCATCATTATCGTCTTATTAGTTTCGCTTCTTATCTTTTTTCTCTCTCTTATTCGTATCAAATGGAAGCGTTCGATAAAAGAAAAGAAACAAGCAGATTGGTTAAAGGAACATGAAGAATATTTATTTACCCTCCTGTCTACTGGTGAATGGAGTGTACGAGCGAATGTATCAAGCAAATTTGTTTATGAAGCCATTGAACAATTCTTTTTAAACTTCTTAAAGACCGTGAATGACCCAGTATCTCAGCATCACATCCAACAGTGGGTAGAGGCTAATTTCACTGAACGCTATCGCAAACAATTGACTAGCCGTTCTATGGCAATTCGATTAAATACACTATATCGAATTAAAAAATTTCATTGTACTAGCTTTCAAGCCTTTCTATATGATTACTATTCATCAGACAAAGTAAGCCTAGAAGAAAAAATCCTCATTTTGCAAATTTTGTCGATATTTCAAGATGAGAGAGTCATTGAACTTCTTAATAAAGAAGAAGAAGAGTACCCTTATTTTTACTATTTTGATATTTTAACAAAGTTTTCTAATGATATAGTGGTTGAAAAAGTGATTGAGAACCACAAAAATGTAACAACGAAACTTCAATATGCCGCCATTGAGTATATTGGATCTCAAGGATGGAGCGAATATGAACCTTTGTTAATAGAGCTTATTGATCATGACAATGAAGAAATGAGTATTCGAGCGATGAAGGCTCTTTATCAGCTTCATTATTTATCCGATATGGCACCATTGCTCCCTCATTTCGAGACAGAGCGATGGCAAAAGAAAATGTGGCTAGCTAAGTTAAGCATGCTCCATCATCATGACGCATGTATTCCTTATTTGAAACAGTGGTTAACCGATTCATCATGGTATGTTCGTCGGGCTGCTGCGAATGCTTTATTGAGCTATCCAACAGGGGAATTTGAATTAAGACAAATTGCTCAATTTAGCGAGGATGCTTTTGCAAGAGATGCAGCGAAAGAGCGTTTAGAAAGGGGGATTGGTTTTTAATGAATACACTTTTAGAATGGGCTCGTACAGTAGTGGACTTTTTATCTCAAATGATTTTTTTCTATACCGTCGCTATTATTTTGATTATGCTACTGTTATTTGTCTTGGCTATCAAACAAATCCGAAAAACACACTTGCTAGATTTCGAAGAACCCTATGATGAACATTTGCGCTCGGAATTTACGAAACCTATTTCTATTTTGGTGCCTGGTAAAAATGAAGAAACCGGCATTGTTAATACTGTTCGCTCGTTGCTAACCATTGACTATCCGGAATTTGAAATCATCGTCATTAATGATGGTTCGACGGATTCCACATTACAGACGATGATTGAAGCATTTGAATTGAAGCCGATAACAAGTTACTATCGAAAACGTTTGGACTCTAAACCGATTAGACAAGTGTATCAGTCGAAGGTCTACCCCCATTTATTTTTAATGGATAAAGAGTCTGGCGGGAAAGCCGATGCTTTAAATGCTGGAATGAACCTGGCTCAATATCCTTTCTTCTGCTCATTAGATGCTGACTCGATTATTGAACGGACCGCCTTTGTTAAAATTATGAAGCCCATTATCGATTCTGGCGATGAAATTATTGCAAGCGGCGGCAGTGTTCGAATTGCCAACGACTGTGTCATCGAACGTGGCGAATTAAAGAAAGTGGCGTTGAGTAAAAATAGGATCGTTGTGCATCAAGTCATTGAATACTTACGAGATTTCTTGTTTGGTCGAATCGGCTTTGGCTCTCGTAATCTACTATTAATTGTTTCTGGGGCATTTGGCGTTTTTTCGAAAGAGTATTGTATAAACATTGGAGGCTACCGGACAAATACGGTAGGCGAAGATATGGACTTAGTTGTTCGTCTTCATCGATATATAAAGAAGAATAAATTAAATAAGAAGATTGCTTATATACCAGAACCCGTTTGTTGGACAGAAGCTCCTGAAACGCTTTCCATTTTACGTAAGCAGCGGAATCGCTGGTATCGTGGATTATTTGAAAGCCTCTGGCATAATAAACGGATGTTTCTCAATCCCCGTTATGGAAAAATTGGTTTGATTAGTCTTCCTTATTATTTCTTTATTGAGTTGCTAGGGCCTCTTATTGAAATGATTGGATATTTCATTATCCTACTCGGACCATTTTTAGGGGGGATATATATCCAGTACTCCTTAGCCCTCTTTTGCTGTATTTTATTACTCGGCTCAATGCTATCAATGTTTTCTATTTTGTTAGAAGAATGGAGTTTTCGTCGATATGAAAAAATAGGGGACTTTGTCCGTTTATTTATATCGAGCTTGCTCGAATCTTTTTGGTATCGACCATTAATGACCTTTTTTCGTGTCGAGGGCTTCTTTCAAATCATTTTTAGAAAGAAATCTTGGGGAGACATGAAACGTAAAGGAGTTTCACAATCATGAATAACCGACTATTTATTATTTTATATGTAGGCAAGGAGGTGACACGGTGAAACGAATCCTCGGATTTGTCGCCATCCTATTATTGATTTTCTCCCCTAGAATTTTTTGGAGTCTCACCCCTGCTACCAATTTAGATATAGCTGTCATTGATAAAACTGTGCCAAAGACAGATTATCGAGAACACAGTGGCTTATTTTGGATTTTAGAAAACGAAAAAATTGTTAACGATCAAGATGAAACATACGATATTGGTCAAGATTATTTCGGATATGATCCATATGATCAAAAACCGTTCCCACCTTTTGATCAGTCCGGGCCGCTTGACCTTATTTATATCGCTGATACATATGGTGTCTATAGTAATGATTTAAAAGAAAAGCCAGATGGCGAACGCTCTAGACATGTGTATGGCGGAATGGATTTATTAGAGTGGAATCAAATTATGAATAGCCGTGGTTCGCAATCCACTCTTATTGCAGAATTCAATTCATTTGCCACTCCTACCGATTCAGTTACTCGATCGGTCATGGAAGAAAATCTAAATACCGAATGGACAGGCTGGACCGGACGATACTTCGCTGATTTAAATAGCGAAGAAATTCCGCCATGGCTCATCCGCAATTATGAAAAACAATATAAAAAGAAATGGACGTTTGATGGGTCTGGCATTGCCTTTGTCCACTTATCGGATAAAGTCGTGGTACTTGGTGACCAAGAAGACCGACCATTCGTTCAATTTCAATTAACAAAAGAAGGAACGAAACGCTATCCAAGTGTGAATGATTCCAATTATATGTATTGGTTTGACATTGTTCGTCCGAAAGACGGCGCCGTTGTCGAAGCAGAATATGAGCTTCATTTATCTAAAAAAGAAAAAGAACAACTCAAGGAAGCCCAAATTCCAACGACCTTTCCTGCCGTTATTCATCATAAACAGGAAAAAACATATTATTTCGCTGGAGACTATGCTGATTTTCCAAAACCATCGTTTGCGAAATGGAGTGGGTCACCTTATTTATTTTCGTTATTTACCAATGACGAAAGCGAGTTTTATTGGCGCTCTTACGTACCTTTAATGCGGCAAATTTTAACTGATATTGAAGAAGAGAAAGCTCGGTGAAGTCAATGAAACCAGAAAAAAACAAAAGTAAATACCTTCACTTTTCCATGTGGTTTATCCTTTTAAGTACCTTTGGTGTAGGTGGTGGAATTTTATTCTTATTATTTGCAGTCGTTCCAATTGAACAAGTATATGCCGATCGCGGATGGTCGCAATATAAAATTGATGGCATTATGAAGTATTACGTCGTCGGCTGGGTTGTTTTTGGATTTTTCGTTTCTTTTCTTTATTATCGCTATATCGTGAAGGCCAAACGATACAAATGGGCTTATGCACTATTAGCGAGTTCGATTATCTTATGTTGCGTATCCCTTTACTACTTTATGAATACAGGTAGCGGCGTGGTTCAGGGCTCACAAGGAGAAGTAGAAGAAGGGGAGCGCTTTACATTTGGGCCCTACCCAGAAGAAAATGATATGGTTGCATTAAAAGAGGAAGGGTATGACGGAATTATCACATTATTGAATCCCGTCCTCCCGATCGAAAAACCTTTGCTTGAAAAAGAAAAGAAGAACGCTAAAGAAATCGGGATTGAACTTCATTCCATTCCGATGCTTCCATGGGTAGGTGATAATAGCGACTCGATCAAAGAAGCGAAAAAATTAATTAAGCAAGATAACAAACGATATTACGTTCATTGTTATTTAGGGCGACACCGTGTAGATGTGATTAAACAAGTGATTAATCAAGAGTTAGACCAATCATATAAGGTCAACTTTATGCAACCGACCACCTTTGAACGCGGAAATTTATATCATGCTCACAACCAAAACATACTACTCGGTCCTTTCCCTACCGATGAAGAGTGGTTTACGCGCATTAAACGAGCGGAAGTGACGGAAATTGTCTCTTTGTTACGACCAGATCAATCTGAATGGCTCGATAAAGAAAAGCAAGTAGCGAAAGAGATGAATATCCAATTTACGCATTTTCCAACCAGCTCATCTCCTTCCTCCGAAGAAATTAAAGAAATAGGAGATTATCTTTTATCACGTAAAGAAAAAGTGTTTGTACACGGTTTTAACGATCCAGTACCAATCGAGAAATTACATGCCTATGTGAGCTGGGGCAAATTTCTCCCTTCTGTTCAAAATCATGAAAGTGTTCGAACGATCGGAGCCCGTATAATGATTGGCTACCCTCCTACTGCTAGTGAACGAAACAGACTATCAGCGAGCGGAATTGAATCATTCGTTTCAATCAAACCTCAAGCCAAGACAACAGAACTATACAAACAAGCTTTAGCGATCAGCAAAAATAAACAATTAACTTATATAAGTGTTCCTGATCAAAGTACAATGAATCGCTTAGCGAACATTCTAACAGGTCTTTTATTAGGTTCTGACAATGGCAGTACAACACTGAAAGATCAAACATTAACCAATGGATCTACAATTTTTTTAGACCGAAATATGGTAATAGGGCCGATGTTAACTAAAGAAGAATATGAATCTTTTGCGTTAAGCAACGGAGTCGCCCAACTTATTTTTCTTTATTCACCTAGCGTCATGTCTGAATCGCTCATGGAAGAAGTGAAAAGCATAGCGAAACAACACGCAATCCCACTAAAGATTATCCCAATGTATCCGGGGTATGAAGAGGAACTGATCCCTGTATTGAATAAAGAAAATGGCTTGAACTATATTATGACAGCACCAGAACTCATTCCACACGTGAATGAATTCCTTGACCAGTTTTAAAACTAAAGCACAAGATGAGCCGTCCAAAAATTTGCTCTTTCACTTTTTGGACGGCTTCATTTATGATCTGGAAAAACGGTGATAATCGAGTTTGTTTTCTATCTTTTTCTGTTATATTGGTTACTTTCCCTAATAGGTTTTATTGCATTGACAAGTTGAAAGACAATCAACTACTATGAAAAGAATGGCTTTATCAATAAAGAAGGTGAAAAAATGAATTATGATGTAATTGTAATCGGAGGCGGTCCCTCTGGTTTGATGGCTTCGATTGCCGCTGGAGAACAGGGGGCTCGCGTGCTGCTATTAGATAAAGGCAGTAAACTCGGACGAAAGCTGGCCATTTCAGGAGGCGGCCGTTGCAATGTCACAAACCGGCTGCCGATTGATGAGATCATTAAGCATATCCCTGGCAACGGACGATTTTTATATAGTGCCTTTTCGATTTTTAACAATGAGGATATTATTCGCTTTTTTGAGGATCTTGGCATTCAGTTGAAAGAAGAGGATCATGGGCGGATGTTTCCGGTGACGGATAAAGCTCAATCGGTCGTTGATGCCCTGCTCCGTCGAATTGATGAATTAAATGTCACGATTCGAGTGAATACAGCGGTTGCTAATATATTGTATAAGGATGGACGAGCAACTGGTATTGAGTTAAGAGACGGACAAACCATACTAAGTCAAACTATTGTTGTGGCGGCTGGTGGCTGTTCTGTTCCCCATACAGGCTCTACCGGTGATGCCTATCCTTGGGCAGAACAAGCTGGACACACCATTACGGAGCTTTATCCAACCGAAGTTCCTGTTACGTCAGAAGAAGCATTTATTAAAGATAAAACATTGCAAGGCTTGTCCTTAAGAAATGTGGCATTAAGCGTGCTTAATCCAAAAGGAAAAACGATCATTACCCATCAAATGGATATGATTTTCACCCATTTTGGCATTTCAGGTCCAGCCGTTCTTCGTTGCAGTCAATACGTCGTCAAAGCACTGAAAAAATCGACTGAAGTCGTGATGACGATCGATAGCCTACCGGACAAAAATGAAGAGCAGCTGTTCCAAGACATCCATCGTTTAATGAAGGAACACCCGAAAAAATCAGTCAAAAACTGCTTAAAAGGAATTGTTCCAGAACGCTATTTATTGTTTTTACTGAAGCAGGCGGACATTGATGAAGAGATGCCTTGTAACGGAGTCTCCATGGAGAAAGTTCGACAATTCGTTCATCTGTGCAAAGACTTTCGCTTTACCGTCAACGGAACCCTTCCTCTTGAAAAGGCCTTCGTTACAGGCGGCGGTGTGTCCATTAAAGAAATTGAACCGAAAACGATGGCTTCGAAAAAAATGTCTGGACTTTATTTTTGCGGAGAAGTATTAGATATCCACGGATACACGGGCGGCTACAATATTACCTCTGCCCTTGTAACCGGCAGACTCGCTGGCACGAATGCAGGACAAGAATAATTGAGAGAAAAAGCAGGAAAGAGATGACTCTCCTTCCTGCTTTTTTGTGCTAAGAAAAGCGGTGAGCTTTGACCATTCTTTTTAAAATAATGGTCTTTTGTGACTCTTCCGTATGACCATTCACTTGCGATTTCGCTCGCTTTGGTCTCGTCCAGTTATGATGAAACAATTCTGAGTGCGTATCTAACTCATCTTTATGACTCATAACCTCACCTCAAAGGAATGGATTGGCGATATTCAAACGAATATCTTTTATAGAATGCATCAAATGGAGTGTGAGTATACTTCGTTTGATGGTGGCGACTGATAATGGTGAATTGGCGGCTGATTATAACTGATTTACGCCCAATTTTAATCCATTCGCGACTGATTCTCTACTCATCCCGCCTGATTCATGCAAATTCGCGACTAATCATCGGCTTCCACTCAAAAAACAGCCTCCCAAGGACACTTAGGAGGCTGTTTCAGTTAAATTATTTTGTTTTACCTGTCCATTCAAGCATGCCGCCAACCATATTTCGAACTTTAAATCCTTGGTCGCGCATGTAGTAGCAAACATTTTCACTGCGGCGTCCAGAGCGGCAAACAAAAATGTATTCTTTTTCTTTATCAAATTGATCAAGGTGTTCAGGGATTGTGGCCATAACAATATGCTTCGCTTCTGGAATCATGCCACTAGCCACTTCTTCATCTTCACGAACATCGATGATTTCTAGTTGTTCACCGTTTTCTAATTTTTGTTTAAGTTCTTCCGGAGTCATGATTTCAATTGGTTCCATGTGAAACATCCTTTCTTTAATTAGCTACGATATTGACTAGTTTGCCTGGTACAGCAATCACTTTACGAACCGTTTTGCCTTCGATTTGTTCTTTTACTTTTTCATCGTTAATAGCGATTTGTTCCATTTCTTCACGAGTTGCTTCTTTAGAAATCATTAGTTTTGTTTTTAATTTACCGTTCACTTGAACAACAATTTCTACTTCATCATCAACAAGTTTCGTTTCATCAAACGTTGGCCAAGGCTGGTAACTAATGGTGTCTGTCTGACCTAGTTTCTCCCATAGTTCTTCCGTCATATGCGGAGCAATTGGAGAAAGTAATTGAACTAAACCTTCAATAAATGCTTTCGGTAATGCTTCTGCTTTATAAGCTTCGTTCACGAACACCATCATTTGCGAAATCGCGGTGTTAAAGCGAAGATGCTCATAATCCTCTGTTACCTTCTTCACTGTTTGATGGTACACTTTTTCTAACTCTGTGCCTCCATCTGTAATTTTCTCACTTAATTCCCCGTTTTCTTGAACAATTAAGCGCCATACACGATCAAGGAAGCGACGCGCGCCATCTACCCCTGTTGTTGACCAAGCTATCGATGCATCTAATGGGCCCATGAACATTTCATATAAACGAAGCGTATCCGCTCCATGACTACCCACGATTTCATCTGGGTTGACAACGTTGCCTTTTGATTTACTCATTTTTTCATTATTTTCACCGAGAATCATTCCTTGGTTAAACAACTTTTGGAATGGCTCTTTCGTATGAACAACGCCTAAATCATATAATACTTTATGCCAGAAACGAGCGTACAATAAGTGAAGTACGGCATGCTCCGCTCCACCGATATAAATATCTACTGGCATCCACTCTTTTAGTTTTTCTAGATCAGCTAATGCTTCGCTGTTGCTTGGATCGATAAAGCGTAAATAGTACCAGCAGCTGCCGGCCCATTGCGGCATTGTATTCGTTTCGCGACGACCTTTTTTGCCTGTCACTGGATCAACCACATTAACCCATTCATCAATGTTCGCTAATGGAGATTCCCCTGTTCCGCTCGGTTTAATTTCTGTTGTTACTGGCAATACAAGCGGTAACTCCTCTTCAGGCACTGCACTCATTGTACCGTCTTCCCAATGGATGATTGGAATCGGCTCACCCCAATAACGCTGACGGCTGAATAACCAGTCACGTAGGCGATACGTTACTTTTTTCGTTCCAAGGTCTTTTTCCTCTAACCAAGCAATCATTTTAACAATGGCATCTTCTTTGTTTAATTCATTTAAAAAGTCAGAGTTGATATGCTCACCATCACCTGTATAAGCTTCTTTCTCAACATCTCCACCAGCGACAACGGCTTTAATCGGTAAATCGAATGTTTGAGCAAATTCATAATCGCGTTCGTCATGAGCAGGGACTGCCATAATGGCTCCTGTTCCATAGCTCATTAAGACGTAATCAGCGATCCAGATCGGCATTTTTTCGCCGTTTGCTGGATTGATCGCATACGCACCTGTAAATACACCTGTTTTATGCTTCGCCAAATCTGTACGCTCTAAATCACTTTTCGACTTGATTTCATCTAAATAATCAGCTACCGCTTGCTGCTGCTCTGCTGTTGTAATTTTATTAACAAATGGATGTTCAGGAGCAAGTACTGCATATGTAGCACCGAAAAGAGTATCAGGACGCGTTGTGAACACAGTAAACGTTTCTTCATATCCATCAATCGAAAACGTCACTTCTGCTCCTTCTGAACGACCGATCCAGTTACGCTGCATATCTTTAATGCTTTCTGGCCAGTCAAGCTCATCTAAGTCTTCCAATAAGCGATCCGCATATTCCGTAATTTTTAAGATCCATTGCTTCATTGGGCGACGTTCAACTGGATGTTCCCCACGTTCACTTTTGCCGTCGATGACTTCTTCGTTTGCCAATACCGTTCCAAGAGCTGGACACCAATTGACAGCCACTTCATCCACGTAAGCTAGTCCTTTTTTATAAAGCTGTAAGAAAATCCATTGTGTCCATTTGTAGTATTCAGGATCTGTTGTATTAATTTCGCGATCCCAATCGTAAGAAAATCCTAATGACTTAATTTGACGGCGGAAGTTATTAATATTTTGCTCCGTAAATTCAGCCGGATCATTTCCTGTATCTAACGCATATTGCTCAGCTGGTAAACCAAAGGCATCCCACCCCATTGGATGAAGGACATTGTAACCATTCATCCGCTTGTAGCGTGATAAAATATCCGTTGCTGTATAACCTTCTGGATGCCCAACATGCAAGCCCGCTCCTGATGGATAAGGAAACATATCTAATGCATAAAATTTCTGCTTTTCTTTATCTTCTGTTGTTTTAAATGTTTTATTTTCTTCCCAAAACTTTTGCCATTTCTTCTCAATAAGCTGATGATCAAAACTCATCTGTAACATCCTCCTTGTTGAAACTGTGTACAAATTTAAAAAACTCCCGTCCCTAAAATTGGGACGAGAGTATAGTTCCCGCGGTACCACCCAGATTAGTGCCTACTTTGGCACTCGGCTTATGTCTATAACGCAGATCGGCGGCAGAAGCTACTATCATTTCACATCTGCGACTCAAAAGGCGAGTTCATGGACCCTCTGGCTAGCTTTCACCAACCGCTAGCTCTCTTGTTCAGAAGAACCCCACTACTACTCCTTGTCATCGTCTTTTATATATGTGTTTAGTCATCATCTATTCTAGACAAAAATTCTGACAGTTGCAAGCTTAATAAGACGACATTGAAGCAGATGGCAATTCTTTTTTAAGCGGCCGATCATACAAAAGAGCCAATACGAATGCAAGACTTAATAGGGCAATTAACATCATAAATAAGACCGTCATGCCATATGTATCGACAAGCACCCCTCCAAGAACTGGCCCAAACATTCGTCCAGCCGTAGCCATACTGTTGACCACCCCTTGATAAAATCCCTCTCTTCCTTTCGGTGAAAGCTGATTCGCAATGGTTGGTACAGCTGGCCAAACAAGCATTTCTCCGATTGTCAAGATCACCATCGCGGCCATAAACCCTTTAAAATCTTGGGCAAAAGCTGTTACGCCAAAGGACACCATAAAAATGACGATACCAAAAACGATTTGTTTTTTCATATTCTCTCGTAATGGACGAAGCAAATAATTGATGAATGGCTGGCCAAACACAATAAGCGCTCCGTTAATCGTCCATAATAAACTGTATTGCTTTAAGCTAATATTGATTTCTTGCGTGTAACTAGCAATGGTTGATTGCCATTGCACATATCCGACCCAACAAAGCATATAAGCGATACAAAGAATCAGTAATGCCGTCATCTTACTGCGGCTTTTGACTTGGCCATGTTCAGCTAACACATTGGTCTGCACCCCTTGGACTGAGCTCATGTGACGATAACCAAAGGCTGCTAATAAGAAAAACACCGCAAACATCGCAAGGTTGGCGATGAAAATATAATTAAACGAATAGGAAGCAACAAATCCACCAAGTGCCGATCCGATCGCTACACCAGCGTTTTGTGCCACATACACCGCATTAAACGCTCGTCGTCCACCTTCTGGCCAAACCGCACCAGCTAGAGCATACACAGCTGGAAAAATGATTCCCGAACCAAGGCCAACCATCGTTAAAAAGATGACATAATGCGGCCAACCATGCCATAGCGTCATCCCTACAAGAGCGATCACATTGATAAGTGTTCCTAACAGAATCGAGCGATAACCACCAAACCGATCAAAAAGCGTGCCGCCAAGAAGATTCCCAACAACTGAAGCTCCCGCATTTAACATTAATACAATCCCGGCAACGGATAATGATTTCCCAAGATGCTCATGAATATAAATGGTGTTCAATGGCCATAAAAAAGAAGCCCCCGTGACGTTTATAACCATTCCAATGACTAACAACCAAACTGCTTTTGGCATTTCTGCTCCCCCTTTCATTTGACAAACTATTTCGTGTCTCAAAATTATTTTAGGGGTTTTATTTTCCGCTTTCAATATCTTTTCCGAACTTAAAATTCTGACTTATTCTCGCTGTTTTTTCCCGCTTCATTTCATGATAGACTTTTGTTACATAGAGGAGGAAAACGAAAATGAATGCCAACCCATTTCCTTATGCCAGTGATAACAAACGCTATCATACATGGAACTACCATTTGCGACATACATTTGGTCATAAAGTATTTAAAGTAGCTCTAGACGGCGGATTCGACTGCCCAAATCGTGATGGCACCGTAGCATTTGGCGGCTGCACGTTTTGCAGTGCGGCTGGTTCCGGTGACTTTGCTGGAAACCGAGCCGACGATCTTGAAAAACAATTTCATGACATTAAAGAAAAAATGCATCATAAATGGAAAGATGGCAAATATATGGCCTACTTTCAAGCGTACACGAACACTCATGCTCCGGTTGAGGTGCTGCGAGAAAAATATGAATCGGTACTCAAGCAAGAGGGCGTCGTCGCCTTATCGATTGCCACTCGGCCAGATTGCTTGCCTGATGATGTCATCGAATACTTAGCTGAACTCAATGAACGCACCTATCTTTGGGTTGAGCTCGGCTTGCAAACTGTTCATGAAAAAACCGCCCGAATCATTAATCGCGCTCATGATTTTGAAACATATGTAGAAGGCGTTGAAAAACTAAGGAAACATAACATCCGTATCTGTTCCCATATTATTAACGGATTGCCGCTTGAAACACCAGAGATGATGATGGAAACAGCCAAAGTTGTCAGTCAACTAGATGTGCAAGGCATTAAAATTCATTTATTGCATTTACTAAAAGGAACGCCAATGGTCAAGCAATATGAAAAAGGATTATTGGAATTCTTATCATTTGAGGACTACGTCCAGCTCGTCTGTGATCAATTAGAAATTTTACCGCCAGAAATGATTATTCATCGAATTACAGGAGATGGACCGATTGATTTAATGGTTGGGCCGATGTGGAGTGTGAATAAGTGGGCCGTATTAAATGCCATTGATGCGGAATTGAAACGTCGCGATAGCTGGCAGGGGAAATTTTTTCAAATAGAAAAGAGTCTTTCATAGTGAACCCTATGAAAGACTCTTCCATCATCCATTACAATACATTAAAATCAGTCACAAGCGAAACGATCTGTCCATCCTCATCCATTCCCCAATAGGATGCGTAAAATCCATCGCCGTAACCCGTGCGAAACAAAATGGCGTTCAATCCATTCTCCTTAGACACGATGAAGTTGCCCCATACATCGTCATGTTCCATCAACACATCGTCTAAGGCATCATCATAAAAGCTAATAAAATCCTCTCCAAGTTCCCTTACTAATCTAGCTTCTATTTCTGACATTTTGCCGATCGCTTCCTGATCCGCAAAACATCCTAGCCCTGTATCCACAGGATAACCGAATATATGTCCCTCCTCCAGTTCATCGATGTTTTGTCCTGGTTTTGTCGCCATCTCCCAACGAACTGGCACACCATCGGATAATTTCAGTTCCGCTGCAGCAATCAGCTGAGTATCTTCATGCCACCAAGCGACAACAGGATAGGAACCTGGCTCGATTAGCCGTTCGAATGATCGATTGTCGAACACGCCAGGCTCGCAGGCAACAATTTTTCCAGAAACAATCTTTAATGGTTCAAGTACTTCTGGACGAAGTGTTTTTTCGCCTATTTTAGATAATTCACGTAATACTTTTGACATATGATCTTCCTTCCCTTCATGAATCCCATGTTTAAAAAGTACACAATGGTTTATGATGGCTTCAATAATTCTTCAATTAACGGTTGTTCCTCCGCTATTCCTTTTTCATCTAATTGTTTCCAATTATTATAATCAAGTTTTGATCAGATGAACATAACAACAAACGATTTCAATAAATAGTTTAAAATTAGCTAATGTACAGCTATAATCAGCAAAGATGATTGATTAACAATTAGGAGGCATAGTATGAATCTCGATGGAATCCTACCATTTGCTAGAAAATTATTAGAAAAAGTGGTCACCGATGGCAGCATCGCGATTGATGCAACGCTTGGCAATGGCCATGACACATTATTTCTTGCCAAACTTGTTGGCGATAACGGACATATATTTGGCTTTGATGTGCAAGAAGTCGCTTTAACAAATACGAAGGTCCGATTAGAAGAACATCAATTAAGTGACCGCACTACACTTTTTAGCTGCGGGCATGAACACGTAGCTGCTTCCATTCCGGAAAAGTCGCATGGCCATATTAGCGGTGCTATTTTTAACCTTGGTTATTTGCCAAAAGGAGATAAAACGATTGTCACAAAGCCCAACACCACTATCTCAGCGATTGAGCAAATTTTCTCGATGCTGCATTCAGGTGGAATCATCGTTCTTGTTATCTACCATGGACATGAAGAAGGAGCGGTAGAAAAAGAAGAACTGCTGAAGTATGTAGCTACCCTTGATCAGCAACAAGCTCATGTGTTGCAATATCAATTTATTAACCAGGCGAATCACCCGCCTTTTATTATTGCGATTGAAAAAAGGTAAAAGAAGAGGCTACCCTTTTTCCAGGTAGCCTCTTCTTATCATAAAAATTTCTTTGACCTTTTTGATACCTTCTTTGACTTTCTCGGCCGTTCTTTGACCTTACTGGCGCTTTCTTCGACTTTCTCGGCCGTTCTTTGACCTTACTGGCACTTTCTTCGACTTTCTTGACCGTTCTTTGACCTTGCGCCGGCTTTTTTCAGCTATCTTTTTTTAGTAAATAACTGCGGAAATGCCCGTTGCACACGCCGATATGTGCGTCCGTTTATATAGAAGAAAAAGCTGGTGCCTCCGCTTTTACGAATCATTTTTTTCGACATGGACCGGATCTTCTTTTGTTGAAACGCTTTATCATCCGATAAATAGACGCCCAGCAGCCCGCGATTAACTAGCTGATGAAAGCGAGCATGCGGAAGCTTTCGGGCTTGTTTATCCGCCTCTTCTACAAAGTAAATCATCCGCTCAAACAATCGTTGTTCATCGGGATAGTAAAAACAGAAATTCAAATCGCCACCTTCTCGATCCTCTGCCTGATCAATTAAATAATCTAATAAAATATGAAGGCCTTGAATATAAGGAAAATAACTATCTTTAACAAGTTGCGCTTGCTCTGGCTGAAATTCATCATTCAGACTGTATGAAAGTAAGCAAAAGATCCCAAGCGTCGACCCCGCACAAGCTGAAAACTCATACCACTCCATTTCTGGCAATGAAGGCTGATGCTGTTGGAACCATGTTTGTAGCCGCTCTTCTCTTTCCTCTTTTCGCACATGTTTATGTATTTGCAAGTCGCAATAATAACGGCATAATTCTTGAAAATAAGGCGCAATTTCTTTATAGACAGCGACCGTCGAAATGACAGATTGACATGTTTGGACGAGCTGCCATAAGTAGCCGCCATCCTCCCGATCTTCCCGAAATCGATAGTATTCTCTCATAGGTGCATCTATCGTGAGTGAATCTTCCATCGCTTCATGAAGAGCTGCGAAATCTTGAGGGTCTAGCGAGGTACTTCGGTCACAAAGATTATCTAAATAATCACTAATCGTTTGATAAGCCACAATAAAACGTACTGCTTCTTCTTTTTTCTCACCTGATAACAACGCCAGCACCGCTCCACCTTCACAATGAAACGTTTTATGTTCAATGCTGGCGAGAGCTTGCTGTCGCAATTCACTATTTGGAATGTTTTCCGCTTGTGCTTTCCAGAAAGTTAACTGTTCGTGCACAATTGGAAACACTTCTTTATAAATGCTATGCATTAATCTTAGTGGTGTCACAGGTATTGCCATTCCTTCACCTCATTTATCAACGACATATCCTAAAAGACGGAGCTGATTCTCTACAAATCCTTTCGCATAATAAAACACATCTTCTCGTTCTGGTTCATTAAAAATTTCATGATACAGCCCAGGCCATTCTTTATAATGCATATCGGAGAGATCAATTTGGTGAAACCACTTTCTGACCGCTTTTCGATCAACAATCCGATCTGCTCCTGCTTGCATTAAAAGCAGTGGAACATTTGGCATATCATTTACTTTTAATGAAGCCACTTTAATCGCTTGAAGCAATTCACGATACCAACGAACAGACACTTTATTAATCAACAGCGAATCTTCTTTATCCGCTTCTATCACCTGTTCATTTCGAGTAACCATTTCTGCTGTAACTCCATAAGAAAATTTAAAAGAAGGCGTTAATGAATTTAGACTATGCGACATCATATTGATCATTTTTGGTGGTGTATGAACCATACCTAAACAAGGAGAAGAGGCGATTACACCCGCCACTTCAAAATCCAATTCCTGCAAAAGACGAATCGTAATTAATCCTCCTATCCCATGACCAAGCAGGAACACTGGAAGATCAAATTGGTACGCTGCTTCCACCCACTCTTTCACAGCTGTTAAATAATCATTAAATGTTGAAATATGTCCCCGTTGGGCGCGTGACGTAATTCCTTGCCCCGGAAGATCCCCCATCACGACATGAAATCCAGCCTTACGCCACATCTCAATTAACCAGCCATATCGGCTATGATGCTCCAATGCCCCTTGAACGATAACAATGACCCCTCTAGGCTGTTGTTCTGTTTCCCACTTCCACATATGTGCCACCTCCGACTTACCCTTGCTGCAACAAAAGAAATTCTTTTTCTTTATTATACAAATGTTTCTGTTTTAGTTAAAATGAAAAGAAAGTGTTTTAAATTTGCTAATAGTCAGAAAGGAGTTTGTACTTATGATTTATCCATACAAAGAGAAAACACCTAACATCGCTGACTCTGCTTATATTGCGGATTATGCGACCATTACAGGTGACGTAACGATCGGTGAAGAATCGAGTGTTTGGTTCAACACAGTTATACGCGGCGATGTCGCACCAACCATTATTGGAAACAAAACCAATATCCAGGACAACTCCGTTTTACATCAAAGCCCAAATAACCCGCTGATCATTGAAGATGAGGTGACAGTTGGTCATCAAGTCATTCTTCATAGCTGTAAAATTAGAAAAAAAGCACTGATTGGCATGGGCTCCATCATTCTAGACAATGCCGAAATCGGCGAGGGAGCGTTTATCGGCGCAGGTAGCCTTGTCCCACCAGGAAAAGTGATCCCACCGAATTCAATGGCATTTGGACGTCCAGCTAAAGTTGTTAGAGAAATAAACGAAGCGGACCGTGAAGACATGGAGCGAATTGTGCGCGAATATGCAGAGAAAGCTCAATATTATAAAGGTTTACAAAAAAAATGAAAACAAGGGTGATCCAAAAGATCGGTACAAAACGATTTTTTGGCATCACCCTCCTGTTTTAAACTCTCCCAATCATCTATTAAGGAGCCCACAATTAGCTCAGGCTCTTCATTATTAAATTCTACTCTATCTTCTGAAGCTACGTCCCAATAATAATCTACATCTAGATTAATTTCTTCGATTCCTTGGTCACTCATTCGTTGAAATAATAATAAAAACAACTCTTCTATTTCTTTAACGTTTATTTTCATTATCCTTCACCTAACCTTTTATTTTTTAAAGTGAAAAAATTTAATCAAGATCAAAAAAAAGAAAGAGTGACTCAAAAAGTCGTTTTCAACAACCTTTTGGGCCACTCTTATTTTATTAGTTATGTGCTTGTTGTTTTAATGCGTCTGCTTTATCTGTTTGTTCCCAAGGAAGTTCAATATCCGTACGACCGAAATGACCGTAAGCAGCTGTTTGTTTGTAAATTGGACGACGAAGATCCAACATTTTAATAATGCCAGCTGGACGAAGATCAAAGTTCGAGCGAACAAGCTCTACAAGTACATCTTCAGATACTTTACCTGTACCAAAAGTATCAACAGCAATCGAAACTGGCTGTGCTACACCAATCGCGTAAGCAAGCTGTACTTCACATTTATCCGCAAGACCAGATGCGACAATGTTCTTCGCTACATAGCGAGCTGCATAAGCCGCAGAACGGTCAACTTTTGTCGGATCCTTACCAGAGAATGCACCGCCGCCATGACGAGCATAGCCACCGTACGTATCAACGATAATTTTACGACCTGTTAAACCAGCATCTCCTTGAGGACCGCCGATAACGAAACGTCCCGTTGGATTAATGAAGAATTTCGTTTCCGCATCAATTAATTCTACAGGAACAACTGGATTAATGACTTGTTCACGAATGTCACGTTGAATTTGTTCAAGCGTTACTTCTGGATGATGTTGCGTAGAGATAACGATTGTATCAATGCGCACTGGTTTGTCGTTTTCATCATACTCTACTGTCACTTGCGTTTTTCCATCTGGACGCAAATAATCAAGTGTTTCATCTTTGCGTACTTCTGTTAAACGACGAGATAATTTATGAGCTAAAGAAATCGGAAGCGGCATTAATTCTTCTGTTTCATTACAAGCAAAACCGAACATTAATCCTTGGTCTCCTGCACCAATTGCTTCAAGTTCTTCTTCGCTCATTTGTCCTTCACGCGCTTCAAGAGCTTGATCCACACCTGCTGCAATATCAACGGATTGCTCATCGATGGAAGTCAATACGCCGCACGTGTCCGCATCGAAACCATATTTCGCACGGTTGTAGCCGATCTCTTTTACTGTTTCGCGAACAACTTTATTGATATCTACATAAGAAGATGTTGTAATTTCACCCGCTACTAATACAAGTCCGGTTGTCACAGAAGTTTCCGCCGCTACACGAGCATTAGGATCCTGTGATAAAATTTCATCCAGAATCGCATCAGAAATCTGATCGCAAATCTTATCTGGATGGCCTTCAGTTACTGACTCTGAAGTAAAAAGACGACGCTTTTTTGTCATGAAACTTCCTCCTTAAAATGATCAAACTGATCTTTATTTTCACGGTACTCATTTCCCTAAGTTTATCCTTTAAAAAATAAAAAAACCTCTCCAATTCATAAAGAGAGGAAAGGTTGATTGATTCAACATAGGCCTTTCACTCTTATCGTCCAAGGTTTGGACCTTGCACAGGTTTAAGCACCTTTGTCTTAAATAGGCCATATACCTATTTAAGCAGGTTGCTGGGCTTCGTCGGGCCTGTCCCTCCGCCAGCTCAGGATAAGAGTATCCGTTCAAGGATAAATCTTACGAAATTCAGCGTATAATGTCAATCACATTTTTATCCATGCATCTGTTTTTTTCCGCTTTCTTTCTTATTTTATTAATTAGTTTTTTGGAAAAGATAAAAATAAAATTCACTAAAAAAAATTGAGCATATAGTATAGACTATTAATTTGAATGTGTTATACTATTTTTTGAGCAAACGAGTAGATAAATAAATCTTAAATTTCTATAAAGGATGGTTATTAACTTATGAACTCTGTAAGCGTTTCAAGCAAAATTGTGGAACTTCTAAATGGTTCAAATATAACAATGCAACCTTCTGTACCTATGCTTGTAGAAAAGGTACTTACTCGCAAAGAGGGCGTTTTAACCGCGTCAGGTGCTGTACGTGCAGAAACAGGTAAATATACAGGACGTTCTCCTAAAGATAAATTTATTGTTGAAGAAGCATCTGTAAAGGATAAAATCGACTGGGGTTCAGTTAACCAACCGATTTCTGAAGATGTATTTGATAAATTATATAACAAAGTAGTTGATTATTTAAAGGAAAAAGATGAACTATTTGTTTTTAAAGGATTTGCAGGAGCTGATACAACTCATCGCCTTCCAATCCAAGTTATTAATGAATACGCTTGGCATAACCTATTTGCCCATCAATTATTCATCCGTCCAACAGCTGAAGAGTTAAAAGATCATCAAGCTGGCTTCACGATCGTCTCAGCTCCAAACTTTAAAGCAGATCCAGCAGTAGACGGCACAAAATCTGAAACATTCATCATTGTTTCTTTCGAACGCCGTATCGTGTTAATCGGTGGAACAGAATATGCAGGCGAAATGAAGAAATCCATTTTCTCTATTATGAACTACCTTCTTCCTGAAAATGATATTTTTTCTATGCACTGCTCTGCAAACGTTGGCTACGAAGGTGATGTCGCTTTATTCTTCGGTCTTTCCGGAACAGGTAAAACGACATTATCAGCTGATCCGAATCGTCGCTTAATCGGTGATGATGAACACGGTTGGTCTTCAAATGGTGTCTTTAACATTGAAGGTGGATGCTATGCGAAATGTATCGGACTTTCTTATGAAAAAGAGCCACAAATTTTCGATGCGATCCGTTTCGGTTCTGTATTAGAAAACGTCGTATTAGACGAAGACACTCGCATTCCTGATTATGATAACAACTCTTTAACAGAAAATACGCGTGCCGCTTACCCATTACAAGCGATCGATAATATCGTTGATCCAAGTGTAGCCGGCCATCCGAATACAATTATTTTCTTAACAGCTGATGCTTTCGGTATCTTACCTCCAATCAGCAAATTAACAAAAGAGCAAGCGATGTACCACTTCCTAAGCGGTTATACTTCTAAGCTTGCAGGAACAGAGCGCGGAATCACTTCTCCGCAAGCAACATTCTCAACATGCTTTGGTTCTCCATTCCTACCATTAGAAGCAACTCGTTATGCTGAAATGTTAGGTAAGAAAATCGACGAGCATAATGTTCAAGTATTCCTAGTAAACACTGGCTGGACTGGTGGAGAGTACGGAGTTGGAAGCCGTATGAAACTTGCTTACACTCGCGCGATGGTGCAGGCAGCTCTTGAAGGCGAACTAAACAATGTAGAGACATACACAACGAAAACATTTGGTTTACAAATTCCTCTTCATGTTCCTGGTGTACCTGATGATGTACTTATCCCACGTAAAGCATGGGCAAACGAAGATGAATTTATGACAAAAGCCGCTGAACTAGCTGGCAAGTTCCGTGAAAACTTCAAAAAGTTCTCTAACGTTCCAAGTGAAATCTCAGAACTTGGTGGACCACAAATCTAATTTAAAAAAGGAAGACCTTAATGGTCTTCCTTTTTTCGTGTGAACAACGATTTTTGATTCCTGCACGCTTTTAGCGAGCGCTGAAAATGAAGGAAACGAAAACCGGCCAGATGATTATGCTGGCCGGTTTTCGTTTAGTTGGTTGAATTTAATGAGATCAATTTGTATGAAAGAATCGTGCTTTCTTGCTGCCACTCCACTTTTTCAATGATAGCGGTTCCACTAATCTCGCTATCCTTTGTTTTATAGACGTGGATCGGGATATCGATTGGATATAAGCGATACCCAGATTTCTTCAACGAGAAGCTATTTTCTTCTATGCGCTGCTCTTTTCCTTTTGTGACGATCATCGTATTTAATTCCATTGGCATACCCATGTTTTTTCCCCTCCTCCATATGAACAATGATAATTATGACCGCTGCTTTTTCATCCAGATGCAGAGATCTTTGACGATTTGCCGGTTAATGGCCGGCGGAAAGTAATGATCATATTGATCAAAATACCATGTTTCGACGGAGTTTTCCAGCTGTTTTAACCCTTTTTCTAATTGATAGGCGTGTTCAATTGTGACATTATGATCTTTCTTTCCATGAATGATCAAGACAGGTACCTTTATTTTTTCTAAATGGTATAGCGGGGTCCGCCATTGATAAAGTTCCCTATGCTTATAAGGACTGCCACCAATGACCCTCTTCAGCATGCGGCGCAAATCTTTTCTTTCGTCATAGGTGAGGATCATATTAGATACACCACCCCATGTGACAACAGACGTCACCTCTTTCTCGATCGCCGTTAATAGAGCCATCACCCCACCTCGCGAAAAACCAAAAAGATGAATCCTTCCTGTCACTCGAGGGTGTGTTTGCAATAAATCAAATGCTGAAAACGCATCTTCCCGATCCTCTCCAGCAAAGTCCTCATTTCCTTCGCCACCCCGATTCCCCCGATAAAAAGGGGCAAATACAATAAAGCCTTCTGATGCAAATTGAGTAATCCTTGCTGGACGGACCATGCCTACATTTTTAATGCCGCCTCGCAAATAAAGAAAACCATCAAAGTTTCCTTCTGCCTTTGGTTCCGCTAACAATCCTTTGACTTTCAGCCCGTTTGACATGTAGGTAACAACGAACAAGTGCACTTTAGGATGAGGGGATGGAAAATGGACCATCTCGACGATTAACGTCATTGAATCACCGTATGTAAATAATCTAGCGTGCGTTCGACTACTTCATCTTTCATTAAAAAGCTAAATTCACTATTCATCCGTTCTTGGCGTAAATCTTGATCAAACAACACTGGTCCATCTGTTTCCATATAATCTTCCTTCTTCTCTATATACCCAATTTGAGCGAAAAAAATCGCTTTAACAAACGGCTTTTCATGATGATGAACATAATATTCTCCAACGAATGTCATTTGATCAACGACTCCTCCTGTTTCTTCATACACCTCTCTCTTAGCGGCTTCCTCTAGCGTTTCCCCAAGCTCTACTTTCCCACCGGGGCACTCCAATCCTCGAATCGGGTGTTGGGTCAATAGCCACTGCCCATTGTATTGGCAAAACACAAGCACATGCTGAGGTGACAACGAAAAGCTGCCAGATTGAAAAGCAAGCGTCACCTGACAGCCATTTTGATCGGTGAATTCGAACATCATTCTCCCCTACCTCTATCAATTTCCTTGCATAAGGCTACCAGTGACAGCCTTGCTTAGAATCTTTTCTTTTTATTATACTGCATTTCACATTCTCCACATATCTTTTATATATGCCTTCGCTTCCTCATCACCAAGTTCATAAATCATTTCATATATTTTTTTCAAATTATCGTCATAACGATCATTTGGGCGATCAAAATGATATTGAACGTACGGCACATGCGCTCGAAAAAACCCTTCCCATTCCATCGCATAATTGGCATCAAATAATTCTCTTAATTGAGTGATCTCTTCATCTGTCGCGTAAATTCTAAAGTTCCAGGGAGAAACGGTCGATGTTCTCATAATTTCTCCATTGGCCAGTTGAATATAATAAGCTGTTTTTTCCTCCTGCACGATTGTCACCTCCTTTTACTATCATTCCCTGCCTGTTATAAATCATAATTGGCAAAAAATATGCCTATTATATTACAATAGACTGGTTTATTTGCTTCAGTTAGGGTATAAAAGAAATAAGGGGATCAAGAGAATTTATCATCAAACAAAGGAGTGTGTGCATATGAAGCTAATAGATGAATTATATGAAATTTACCGTGGGAGGCTCCAAGGATCTGACGAAGACCTCGATATGATTACTCTTGCTGTCGTAGAACAGCTATCAAATAAAGAAATATTCTCGATTATTAAAGAAATGAACGAAGAGGAATTGCAATATTTCTTTCGTCTCTATTTGTTTGAAGCATTAAAGGAAAAATTCAACAACGACGGAATGGATGAAGATTGGCAAGGAAAAAATCTTTATCATTAATACATACTGCCTATATTCAGCATCTGCTAAAAGTGTCAAAAATCAACACGATATTTTAACAAAAAGGATGTCCCAGAAATAGGACATCCTTTTTTTCAGCCTTTTATATCAATTGCTATTCCTTTATATGGATGGGGTGCTGATTGAACTTTAGGTAACATCTCCATCATTTGGACAGCTTGAGCGGTTTGTGTAGCCATTTGGCTTTTTAATAAGTTTAAGTTTAATGTGTGTTGCAGTTCCGCCACTTGCTTTCCCATCATAGAAGATAATTCCATACATTCTCCTCCTATTCTAATAATGCTTGTATCTTATTTTCCTAAGAAAGATTTCAACATCCATACATGCTTTTCTAGCTCTTGGTGAATAGCAAGAAGCATATCACCTGTCGTTTCATCATTCACTTCTCCTGCTAAGTCCATCGCTTCTTTCAGCTCAACGATGATCGTTGCAAAATCATCAGCAACTGATTGCACCATTTGCTCGGCTGTTTCTTTTCCTTCCGCTTCTCCAATAGTCGCCATTTCTAACGATTCTTTTAACGTCGCAACTGGTTGACCGCCAAGAGCTAATAAGCGTTCTGCTAGTTCATCAATATGAAGAGATGCTTCTGTGTATAATTCTTCAAATTTTGTATGTAAAGCAAAAAAATGTGGACCTTTTACAAACCAATGGTAATTGTGTAATTTCGTGTAAAGTACTGTCCAGTTGGCAATTTGTTGGTTAACACTTTGAACTAATTTCTCTGACATAAACAATCTCCTCCTATTTTCTGATTCTTTTTCATTGTAAAATATGATGCCCCACTTGTCCAAAAAAATTTACACAAATAAGCAGCATACACGACTAGAGGAAAACATGGTAAGATAAGTCTAGGAGGGAGACGACATGACTACTGTATTAATCATTTCCATTGTTATCGTTATTGGCGTACTGATTTTCACCATTTTATCGATTAACAAAGGCTACCAATATAAACATACGATTGATCCAATTGAAAACAATCCGCACCTACAGCAAGATGAATCCGAAGAGCGCAAGGAATAACCTACGATGAAAAGACTATTTATGGGCATCATTCGCTTTTATCAAAAATTCCTTTCACCATTAAAGCCACCAACCTGTCGCTTTTATCCAACATGCTCTCATTACGGCTTAGAAGCGGTTCAACGATTTGGGGCGATCAAGGGTGGGTATTTAACTATTGTTCGCATTTTAAAATGTCACCCTTTTCATCCTGGGGGCTTTGATTTCGTCCCTGAAACGTGGAAGGATCGCAAAAAGAAGAACTGACACCTTATCGTATCAGTTCTTCTTTTTGTATCGTTACTTCTTTTAATCGTTTTTCATTTATTTGATAGCCAATCCCCGCTTCATGCGGTAAAGAAATGGTGCCGTTCACCACTTGAATTTCCGGCTCAATGATGTCTTCGTGCCAATAATGACTAGAAGAAGATAAATCTCCTGGAATCGAAAAGCCTTCGAGTGAAGCGAGAGCGACATTATGAGCGCGAGAAACACCAAACTCAATCATGCCTCCTACCCAAACAGGTACGCCTTGTTTTCGACAAAGATCATGAATCTTTTTCGCCTCTTGAAGTCCGCCGACACGCCCGATTTTAATATTAATCACTCCACAGCTTCCAAGCTCTAATGCATTTTCAGCATCGCGAATGGAACGAATGCTTTCATCGAGACAGATCCGTGTTTCAATCATTTTTTGCAACTTGGCATGTTGAACGAGATCATCGACCGCTAGCGGCTGTTCAATCATCAGCAACTGAAACTCATCCAGCGCTTTTAACTGATCGACATCTTTTAGCGAATAAGCAGAATTAGCATCAGCCATAAGTGGAATGGTGGGAAATTGGTGGCGAATCTTTCGTAAAAGCTCGTGATCATTTTGTGGACTAATTTTCACCTTGATACGCTCGTACCCTTGTGTAAGGAGCTGATCGATTCGACTGAGAGTTTCAGCGATGGATGAACCTGCGGCTACCGCACCGGCACATACTTCTTCTCTCACACTACCTAGCAATACGGCAAGAGGTTGTCCTTGGCGCTTACTATATAAATCCCATATCGCTGTTTCCACGCCCGCTTTAGCCATTTGATTGCCCCGAACCTTTTCAAACCATTTATTGATTTCAGAAGGGTGGTTCATTTCTCGATGAAGAACAAGAGGAGCTAGTATATCCTTGATCATGTGATAATTCGTTTGTACGGTTTCCTCTGTATACCAAGGGGTGGAAAAAGCAACCGCCTCCCCATAGCCGCTTACCCCGTCACAATCAATGGCCTCTACAATGATGCCGCGCCGTTTATTTACTGTCTCCAAATGCGTCACAAACGGCGATTTCAATTCCATTTCAATGACATGGAGAATGAAACGTTCTACTCTCATTTGTTCTGCCTCTTTTCATACTCCACTTTCAGCTCGCGTCGCATTAATTTCTTCGCTGCATTTCTCGGCAATTGTTCGACGATAAAAATAGATGATGGACATTTATATTTAGCTAGCCGTTCACTGCAAAATGCTTTGACTTCTTCCTCATGAAGCCGCTCCTTCACGACGATAAAAGCAACCGGCACCTGCCCCCATTGTTCATCAGAAACACCGATGACACCTGCTTCAGCTACAATTGGATGTTCAAGCAGCACCGATTCAATTTCAGCTGGATAGACATTTTCTCCACCAGAAATAATTAAATCTGAGCGGCGATCTAATACATATAAAAATCCTTCTTCATCTAAATAACCAACGTCCCCGGTATGAAACCAACCATCCGAAAAAGATTCATGATTCGCTTCCTCACGTCGCAAATATCCATGGGTCACATTCGGCCCTTTCACAAGAATTTCTCCTTCCTTTTCCTCACCAACTATTCTCAACTGACATGGAAAAAGAGGCTTACCGGCAGAGCCAAGCTTCGATAAGCTATACTCGGGTGAAAGCGTAACAATTTGCGAAGACGTTTCTGTCATGCCATACGTTTGATAAACAGGAATATTTTTCTCTGTACAAGCTTCTAATAAAGGTTTAGGCGCCGGACCACCACCTAGTAACATACAGCGAAAAGATGGATGATAGGCCCCTTCCAGTTGATCAAGCATCCGTTTAAGCATTGCTGAGACAACGGAAATAATCGTTCCTTCTCCTTTTTGCAATCCTTCATTGATTTTCTGTTCATCAAACTGCTCATACAATCGAACCGCCATACCGTACACAACGCTGCGAATAAGAATTGAATAACCGCTAATATGAAAAAGAGGAACGGCACATATCCAGCAATCTTGTTCATGAATCCCTAAATTTAACGCTGATCCTGTGGCACTCCACCAATGATTCCCATACGTCTGCAACACCCCTTTAGGTCTGCCTGTCGTTCCTGACGTATACATCACAGAACATACTTCCTTAAGATCAAATGTTTCCCGCCCTTGCATCCCCGTTATATGTTCACGAGTCGCAACGTTAATCGTATGTACCCCTTCAAACGCTTCAGTAATCGGCTGAAAGGCTGGATCATATACAACACATTTCGCCTGTGCATCCTCAAGCTGCCAGAGTAATTCCGCACTCGTTAAACGATGATTCAATAAAACGGCAACCGCTCCTATTTGCTGCAAAGCGTGAATGAAAAATACCGCTCGTTCTGTATTCTTTACAAGCACGCCCACATAATCGCCATGCTTGATTCCATGCTGCTCTAAAAAAGCCGCATACACTTGGACCTCCTCATACAATTGCGAAAATGTCCAGCTTTTCTTACCAAAATAAAGTGCTGGTCGCTCAGGCGTCAAAAAAGCTCTCTGCTTTAACCAATTCGGCATGCTTTGTGACACGATCTTTCTACTCCTTTCTTTCCCCTACTAGCGAACAAAAAAGCTTGATGGAAAACCATCAAGCTTTTGGACTATGCCACATCCGCAAGCCGGAGGGCTATATTTGTTTTATTTTCGGGTGTTTCCTTTATCTAGTGCGGATCGTTCCAGTACATACGTCGCTAAACGGGACCTTCCGCTTTTCTACTGTCTAGCTCCAACGGCCAGACTCTCGGACATAAGCCATCACGTCTGTGTGGAAAAGAACGCCATTACGTCATTCTGTCATTTGCTTGTCGTGTCTGAACAGTTGGCTCCGCTTTTCTCTATTAAGGGAATCTTGGGAATTGACCGAAGTCTGGTTTGCGTTTTTCTTTGAAGGCGTCTCTTCCTTCTTTTGCTTCGTCTGTTGTGTAGTATAGAAGCGTTGCATCGCCCGCTAGTTGTTGTAGACCGGCAAGACCGTCTGTGTCTGCATTCATAGCCGCTTTGATGAAGCGTAGAGCTGTTGGGCTCTTCTCAAGCATTTCTTGCGCCCATTGAACTGTTTCTGCTTCTAATTGCTCTAGAGGCACAACTGTGTTGACTAAGCCCATATCTAATGCTTCTTGCGCATTGTATTGACGGCATAGGTACCAAATTTCTCTCGCTTTTTTATGACCAACAAGGCGAGCTAAATAGCCGGAACCATAACCTGCGTCGAAGCTTCCAACATTCGGTCCCGTTTGTCCGAAAACAGCATTATCTGCAGCAATCGTTAAATCACATACAACATGCAGCACATGGCCGCCACCAATCGCATAACCTGCAACCATAGCAATTACTGGTTTCGGAATCACGCGAATTAAGCGTTGTAGATCTAGTACGTTTAAGCGAGGAATTTGATCATCGCCAACATAACCGCCATGGCCACGAACTTTTTGATCTCCACCAGAACAGAACGCTTTTTCTCCTGCTCCTGTTAACACGATCACACCGACTTTTTCATCATCGCGTGCATAAGCAAAAGCATCAATCAATTCCATTACCGTTTTCGGACGGAAAGCGTTGTGCACTTCTGGACGATTAATCGTAATCTTTGCAATTCCATTATACGTTTCATATAAAATATCTTCGTATTGACGTTCACTAATCCAGTCAAAAGCCATTATAATTGCCTCCTTTATGTATAAACCAAAAACTCTCTTATTATTGTACCAAATTCTTCGCAATCTTCCACATGAATTGCATGACCTTTTCTACTCACTTCTTTCCAAGTGACTTGTGGAAGCTGTTTATTCATCTCAAGAGCGATGTTCGTAAACTTTTCATCCAACGTACCAGTGACAAGCAGAACAGGTATTTTCAGCGCTGAAAGCTTCTTCCACCAAGACGGTTGCGATCCAGTGCCCATTCCTTTTAACGAACCAGAAAGTCCAACAACGTTATTTTGCAGCCGCTGATGACGAATCACTTTCTGTTTCGCTAACGAAAGTTTTTTTTGTGTAGCAAATAGCGGGATGTTTGTCCAGAAATCGACAAACGCCTTGATTCCTTCTGTTTCAATTTTCATCGCTAGCTTTTCATCTGCTGTTCGGCGTGCCGCTCGTTCCTCTTCTGTCTTTAATCCAGGCGACGTACTTTCTAACATTACGCTTTGAACAATTTCCGGAAAAAGAACAGCCATCGTTAAAGCGAGCCGACCTCCCATAGAATAACCTAAAATATGAAAGCGTTCAAACGTAAGCTGATGCATCAATTCCTTCAAATCTCGCGCCACTAGCTGAATATCGTATCTCTTTGGATCTTCTGGACAACTACTTTTTCCATGACCTAAAAGATCTACCATAATGCACTGATACCGATCTGTTAACAAAGCGGTTGTATCAGCCCATGTCGTATGGTCTCCTGTGAATCCATGTAAAAGCAGGATTGGTTCCCCGCTTCCGATGACTTCATAATGATAGCGACAATCATGAATCGTTAGCTCCATTCATCATCACCAACAAGCCATTCATTTATTTCCTGGGAAACTTTCTCCCATAATTGCCGATGAGCAACCACATTTTTTTCACGATCGGTTACCGCTTCTATAATAAATAATCCATCAGCTTCTTGGGCTTTTGCCATCGCCTCATGTAACATCTCCATATCCGTCACTTTTAGGTAATCTCCACCATAAAGCTTGGATGCATGGACAAAATCAAGATCCGCCGGCGTGCCAAATAGCTTTTCAAAATGCTTCGGCTCTGATGATTGTGGCAAGTAAGAGAATATCCCCCCACCATTATTATTGATCACAATCACCGTCATTTTAATGCCATTTAGCTTAGCAGCTAACAAACCATTTAAATCGTGGAAAAAGGATAAATCACCTAAAATTAAATACAAGGAAGAATCGGCCGCTGCCACTCCAAGTGCACTAGAAACAAGGCCATCAATACCATTGGCACCACGATTCGCATACAAATGAATGTTTTTTTGTTGAGCAAAAAAGAACGAATCTAAATCACGAATCGGCATGCTGTTACCAACGAATAACGATGATTCATCGGGCAACTTTTGCAACACTTGATAAAAGAGTTTTCCTTCATCAAGCTCTTCATGCTGTTGCACCTCTTTCATTTTCGCTTTCGCTAGCTCGTTTATTTTGATCCATTTAGTCAACCAAGCACTGTTTAGCTGATCCTTCTTTAAAGCGTGACCTAGCTTCAAGCAAAAGTCTGTTTCATCACAAGCGATCATATGAGAGGAAGCGATGATTGGATCTCTCCAGCCTCCACCACCATCGATCACGAGATGCTCTTTATTCAAGTGCGTTTTCAAATATTGAGTCAACGCCTTTGAAACAGGCATTGCCCCGAAACGAAGTACCACATCAAAAGCGGCCGTCTTTTTCATTTGATCACTACGTAAGAACGCATCATAGCTGTCAATCACAACCGATTCAGACGACTGACCACTGCGAAGCCCTGACAATGGATCAGCCAAAATTGGGTAGCCCAATGCTTCAGCAAGAGCCAACACCGCTTCTTTAAACCCTTCAGCGGCTAACTCCCCGCAAACAATGATCCCTTTTTCTTTCTCTCTTAAAAAATGAGCAAGCTTCTCGATATTCTCTTGAGGCAGCGTCCGCTTTCCTTCCGTTAGTAAAAGAGAGTTTCGTTCACCAAATTCCTCCCCATCAAAAATCCCATCATACAGAGGAATTAACGGTTCCCGAAACGGAAAATTCAAATGAACAGGGCCAGCCGGAGCTTGAGAAGCTAAATACACCGATTTCGCTGCAGCCGAACGAACATAGCGCAGCATATTCTCATCCGAATCTGGCAAAGCCATCTCAGCAGACCATTTCACATGTGTACCATACAACTGGTTTTGATCAATCGCTTGCGGAGCCCCTACATCCCTTAACTCATGCGGGCGATCTGATGTCAATACAATTAACGGAACACGCGCATTTTTCGCTTCTACCACAGCCGGATAGTAATTAGCCGCCGCTGTACCTGACGTACAAAGTAAAGCGACTGGTTTGTTGGAAGCCTTCGCTAAACCTAGTGCAAAGAAAGCAGCAGAACGCTCATCAATTTGAATATAAACCTTTATATCAGGATGTTCCGCCAGTAAAATTGCCATAGGAGTAGACCGCGAACCCGGACTAATCACGGCGCTGTCTACTCCTGCTTTTGCTAACCCATCAATAAAATGGGCATTATATAATGTTAAATCTTTTTGACGATCACTCATCAGCCGTTCCTCCTATTGCGCGTAGCATCGGCCGGAATTTGATACCCGTTTCAATGAATTCACTTTCCGCTTGTGAATCAGCCACAACACCGCAGCCTGCATAAAGCACTGCTTGCTGTTTATTTAACAATCCAGAACGAATAGCAACAGCAAATTCACCATTTTTACGGTAATCCATCCATCCAACAGGTGCCCCATAAAAGCCACGATCCATCGTTTCTAGTCGACGAATCTCTTGTAACGCCTTATCGTTCGGCAATCCTCCAAGCGCTGGTGTCGGGTGAAGCTTTTCAACAAATGGTAAGACCGACTTTTGTTCTGTATAACCAGTAACCGGTGTATACAAATGTTGAATATCGCGAACCTTCATTAAAGTTGGCTTTGTTGAAACATCGACTTCATAACATAAATGAGACATTTCTTCTCGAATCATTTGCACAACATAATCATGCTCGACCCGATTTTTGTCGTCATTCATTAGCTCATCCCCAAGCTTCTGATCCTCCAGTTCATCCCGACCTCGCTTAATCGATCCTGCTAAACAAGTGGATAGCGCCACTTGATCTCGTTTGCGTACTAATCGTTCGGGAGAAGCTCCTAAGAAGCAGCTTTCCATCGACTCTAACGAGAAGACAAAACTCTCTGGCTGTTGATCGAGTAAGCGTTCTAGTACAAGATCTGGCGTGATTTCAGACTGAAAATGAGCCGTCAGCTTTCTAGCTAGTACGACTTTCTTCAATTCTGGATCAGCTGTGATGCTTCGTACCACTTCGTTGATGGATCGCTTCCATTCTTCTGGATCGTGTTCGTCCATCTCAATAAGATGAACATTGCTTTCCAAAGAAGGAACTGCTTGATGAAACAGTTGCGTTTTCTTCCGCTCTATCTTATCGATTAGCTCATCCGAATCGTACGATGTGCAGATCATATTTGTCGTCAAATAGCTTTCCCCATTATAAATCGTCAGCATAAACTCTGGCACATAAAAGAAAGCAGGAGAAAAATTAGACCATTCCTTTTCCTGTGTTCTTTCAGGATCAAAGGAAAAACCACCAAATAGAAGTGGACCTGTTCCGTAAGCATCGAAAGGGTTGTGAATCGATGCACATTCAGTCATAGTATCCCACTTCTGCTCCACCTCTTTATAGCGCAGCTCATTTCTTTTCTCACTGCGAATCGCATGAATATTCCCTAACCCAACAATTGTCAATTCTCCATCTCGATCTTTCCAAAAAAATCGTTCTCCAGTATAAGCGGCTCGTCCATTTTGATAAAAAGCTAATGGATCAACCGAATCTACCTTCTCTACATAGCTAAAAAGCACAGACTGCACATGATTCAGTTTGTTATTTACCTCATGTATAAATACTTCTTTTATCGGATGGCTTTTTATAGTAGACAATGAAATCTCCTCCATTGCACATACAGCAGTATGAATCGTTGTCAAACTTATTTAAAGATACACCGCTTGAACTCCTTATGTCAACGATTCCACCGTGTTTTATCTTATTCTACCCCTATTATAATGTTTTGCTTCGATCCTTCCTATTATTTGTTTGCTTTGAGCTTGCTAAATGTGTCCATGAACCTGCTTAGAAATGTGAAAAATCATTGACACTTCCCCTTTCCTTTTCTACACTTATAATGACGAACAGGGGAAGAAGTTTTCAATCATGTTGTTCGTTATTAACTAAAGGGAGAGAATGAACGATGGAAGTCAATACATCCCCTTTCATTAAGCCGGACAAAGGCTGGAAAATTTGGTGGCAGCTCATGAGGCCGCATACACTAACAGCCGCATTTGTTCCTGTGTTTCTCGGAACGGCTTTGGCTGTCGCATATACGTCGCTTCGGATCGATCTGTTTTTAGCGATGCTCATTGCCTGCCTACTGATCCAGGCAGCTACAAATATGTTTAACGAGTATTTCGATTACGTAAGAGGACTCGATACGGAGAAATCCGTTGGCATTGGAGGTGCGATTGTACGAAATGGTGTGCAACCTCGTACAGTACTTACAATGGGATTTTCTTTTTTCGCTATCGCTTTGTTGCTCGGGATTTATATTTGTGCCAATACGACATGGTGGATCGCTGTGGTTGGGATCATTTGTATGGCTGCTGGGTACTTTTATACAGGTGGACCTGTTCCAATTGCCTACACACCATTTGGCGAACTAACGGCCGGCTTTTTTATGGGTTTTGTTATTATTTTGCTATCTTTTTACATTCAAACAGGTTTTGTTTCCAATTCAAGTATACTTATTTCTGTCCCGATCTCGATCTTAGTTGGATCCATTTTATTGGCCAACAACATCCGCGATTTAGATGGAGATAAAGAAAATGGTCGAAAAACACTGGCTATCTTAGTCGGGCGTCAACGTGCCATTCAAATGCTAGCTGGCATGTTCATTGTATCATTTGCCTGGGTAGCCGCTCTTGTTGTGTTTGAGGTCGGGTCGCCATGGCTCCTTCTCACCTTTTTAAGCATCCCGAAAGCAGTGAGAGCCACTAAAGGCTTTATTGGCAAAACACTGCCTATTCAAATGATGCCTGCGATGAAAGCAACTGCTCAAACAAACACCATCTTTGGCTTATTGCTATCGATCGGCATTTGTTTAGGCTACCTTCTTTAATAGGTGAAAAATGGTGAATCTCCACTTTAAATGGAGACTCACCGTTTTTATTTTCAAGCTAGTTATCGTTTGACGAGCACTTGACTGCCACGATTATGAATCTCCCAAATATCGGATGCATATTCCCGAATCGTCCGATCGCTTGAGAAATATCCAGATTGACTAATATTACGTGCTGTCATTTGAAGCCAACGATTTCGATCCTTTTCATACAATCGCCCCGCCTCTTGCTGCTTATCACGATACGCGGCAAAGTCTTTCAAGACAAAATATTGATCATTTTCTATAAGTAAGGAATCATAAATCATCTCAAACTGATCCTCTTCATTAAAGAAGCCGTTCACTAGCTGATCCATGACTTGTCGAATGTGATTATCATGATGATAATAATCCATCGAACGATAGCCACCTTCACGTTCAAACTTCATTACTTCTTCTGCTTTTAAACCGAAAATGAAAATATTCTCTTGGCCCACTTGCTCTAATATTTCAACATTCGCTCCATCAAGCGTTCCCATTGTCAAGGCACCATTCATCATAAATTTCATATTCCCTGTCCCGGATGCTTCCTTACTTGCCGTTGAGATTTGTTCACTAATATCGGCTGCTGGAATAATGTCCTCCGCTAAAGACACTCGATAATTTTCTAAAAAGACAACTTTGATTCGATCCTTTACGATCGGATCGTTGTTGACCATGTCCGCTACGGAATGAATCAGCTTAATGATTTTCTTAGCATAATAATAGCCTGGTGAAGCTTTCGCCCCGAAAACAAAGGTCCGAGGATACATGTCAAAAGAAGCATCCTCCCGCATGCGATTATACAAATATAAAATATGCAATACATTCAACAATTGTCGCTTATAGGCATGTAACCTTTTGACTTGAATATCAAAGATCGATTGTGGATCAACGTTAATCCCGTTTTGTTCTAAAATCCGCTTAGCAAGAATTTCTTTTCTTTTCAGCTTCACATCAGCTAAGCCAGTTAAAAAGGCTGAATCCTGCTCATAAGAATGAAGAAGAGCCAACTTTTCCGGCTGCTTCATCCACTCATCACCAATCGTTTCCCTAATTAGATGCGTCAATTCCGGATTTGCTTTTAATAACCAGCGACGATGAGTGATCCCATTCGTTTTATTATTAAATTTCTCCGGTTGAAATTGATAAAATAAGTTCATTTCTCGATTTTTTAAAATCTCTGTATGGATTTTGGCTACCCCATTGACGCTATGGCTACCAACAATTGCTAAATGGGCCATCTTTACTTGCCCGTGTGCAACGATTGCCATCTGTTCAATGCGTCCCCATTCTCCCGGATACAGCTCCCATAAACTTTTGCAGAAGCGCTCATTAATCTCATCAATAATCATAAAAATTCTTGGCAACAGTGGCTGGAAAATTCGAATCGGCCATTGCTCCAACGCTTCTGATAGCGTTGTATGATTCGTATAACAAAACGTATTCGTAGTAATTTGCCACGCTTCCTCCCAGCTCATACAATGATCATCAAGCAACACTCGCATGAATTCTGGAATTGCAAGAACAGGGTGCGTATCATTAATATGAATCGACACATGCTCATGAAAAGCATGCAGATCTTTATATTGCTCTAAATAATCTTGAATAATTGAACGAATACTGGCTGAAACAAGAAAATATTGCTGCTTTAATCGCAAAATTTTCCCTTCATCATTCGTATCATCCGGATATAAAAATTCTGAGATCGCTTCTGTTTCTTTTTTATATTTTAAAACATCTTGATTTGGCATATACCTAGACGGCTCTGCACTCCAAAGTCTAAGCGTATTCACTGTATCCGTTTCATAACCAATCACCGGCATATCATAAGGAACGGCACTTACATATTCCGCATCTACATGACGAAATGTGAGAATCCCATCCTTTTCATATGTTTCAACCTTCCCCCAAAATGGGATTTCCACTGCCATATCGATTTTTCTTACTTCCCATACATGGCCGTAGCGTAACCAATGCTCAGGTAATTCTAATTGAAAACCATCCACAATTCTTTGCTCAAATAATCCATGTTTATAGCGAATCCCATATCCATGTCCTGGTAGATCGAGTGAAGCTAATGAATCGAGGAAACAAGCGGCCAAGCGACCAAGTCCACCATTCCCTAGTGCCGCGTCGTACTCGATTTCTTCAAGCTCTTCTAATGAAATATGTAAATCCTTTAGCCCTTCTTCTACCACATCATAAATGCCAAGATTTAATAAATTTTGACCTAATAGACGCCCAAGCAAAAATTCAATCGACAAATAATAAACTTTCTTTTCTTTACTATATTCTTCATTCGTTTGAATCCAATTGGAGCTAATGTATTCTCGTACCATGTTTCCTAGCGTTTGAAATTGATCAGACAATGTCGAATCTTGAAAGCTTTTCCCATACGTTCTTTCAATCCGCTTTAAAAAGGCTGCCTTAAATGCTTCTTTATTAGAAAACATGACTTTCCCTCCTAGATGATAAGTCAGAATATAATTCGCTATATTGTTTCGCCGATTGTGACCAACTATAATCACATACCATGGCCTGTTTCACAATGCTCTCCCAGACGTCTTTTTTCTCATACATTTGAATCGCTCGTCTAAATGTGAACAATAGATCATGTGCATTAAAATTCGTAAAAGAAAAACCGTTTCCTTCACCAGTTTGTTCATTATAGGAAAGGACGGAATCATTCAGCCCTCCCGTTTCGCGCACAAGCGGCAATGCTCCATATTTCATTGCGATCATTTGTCCAAGTCCACAAGGCTCAAATTTTGAAGGCATAAGAAACAAATCAGAGCCCGCATAAATCTTATGAGCTAGCCCTTCATCAAATCCGATATACGAGCGCACTTTTTGTGGATATTTCCACTCCATCTCTTTAAAAAACCATTCAAACTCATCCTCACCCGTACCGAGAACAATGAATTGAACATCTTCCTCGATCATTTCATGAAACACCCGCGTCACTAGCTCCAACCCTTTTTGCCTTGTAAAGCGAGAAATAATAGAAACAATTCGAGCATTGGCCTTCTCCTCTAATCCAAACATTCGTTGAAGCAATTGTTTGTTCTCTTTCTTTCCGCTCAAGTGATCGCGGTCAAAAGGCACAATTAAAGGATCTGTCACGGGATGATAGATCGAATCATCAATCCCATTTAATATACCGATCAGCGCATCTTCTCTTTCTTGTAACACGCCATCCAAACGCTCCCCAAAATAAGGAGTTAAGATTTCATTCCTATATGTAGGGCTGACGGTCGTAATCACATCGGCTGAAATGAGTCCACCTTTCATAAAATTAATGCAATCATAAAACTCCAGTTGGCGGCTATTAAAATACTGACTATGTAAATTTAATAAATCAGTGAGTACACTTTGTGGAAAAATCCCTTGATACAGTAAATTATGAATTGTAAATGCCGTGCGAATCAATTCATAGCCCGGACGATTTTGATGCTCCACCCTCAACATAAAAGGGATCATCGCCGTATGCCAATCATGACAATGAATAACATCTGGGTAAAAATCTATATGAGGCAAGCTATCTAACACAGCTCTAGTGAAATAGGAGAACCTTTCGCCATCATCACCAAATCCGTACATTTTTTCACGATAAAAGTAGTACTCGTTATCGATGAAATAATAGACAACACCATCTTTTTCAAGCTGTTCAATGCCACAATATTGGTTTCTCCAACCGACAGGCACAATATACTCAGCGACTTTTTTCATTTGTGCTTGATACTCCAAAGGGATCGTTCCATATTTAGGAAGGACCACTCGAACATCCATGCCTTGCTTCTTTAACTCTTTCGGTAGAGAGCCGGCTACATCCGCCAGCCCCCCTGATTTAACGAAAGGTACACACTCTGATACAACAAATAATAGTTTCACGAATTCATCAACACTCCTTGTACAGACCCTTTACGAATCACAATCGGCTCCTCAGGTGTACCTATTATTTTGACCCCATCGCCTATAACAGCATCTTTGTCAATGATGACATGTGCTAACTCACAATTTTCTCCAATCTTGCTTTTTTGCATAATAATACAATTTTTCACAGTTGTATTCTTACCGATAAACACCGCACGAGAAATCACGCTTTGTTCTATTTCTCCTTCAATCACTGATCCATTGGCAATCATTGAATTTTTAACTAAAGAAGTATCGGTATATTTCGTTGGCGGCTCATCCTTTACTTTCGTATAAATCGGCTGAAACTTATTAAAGAGCTGACACCAATTTTCCTTTTGTAGCAATTCCATACTTATCGTATAGAAATCATGGATCGATTGAATTTGCTCACAATAGCCATTAATCTCATACTGGCAAATATGATATTCATGGTTCGTATCCCTTACAAGGTCTTGCATGCATGTATATCCGGTTTCTTTTCTGCTCTCAACTAGTTGAATGAGCAAAGGAACCGATACGACATAAAGCTCAATGGGTCGACCTTGATTATAAATTTGTAGAACATCACAGCTTTCTTTTTCTAATCGCTTTAAGATCGGCGAAAAATCCATATTAAACACCGTATAACAATTACTAATTAATGCATATTTTTGCGTGCTCCGTTTGAAGTAATCAATATGTTGGGCAAAATGACAAAATAACCCGACCTTATCTTCTTCTCCCTGTAAATTAGGAGATGGAAAGAAAAATAAGCCATCTCGTTTTCTATTTAAATCCCAATCTTTCCCTGATCCTAAATGATCCATCAGTGAGCGATATTGATATTTTGGAAAAATCGCCACACTTTGAATACCTGAGTTCACCATATTTGATAAAATAAAATCGATCAGTCGATAACGCCCAGCAAAAGGGACAGCTGCTAGTGAGCGATGAAGCAATAAATCTTCCATTGATTCCGGATGTGTTGTTGCATCAATAACACCAAGCATAGATCTATTCATTCCATTTCCTCCATTTCAACAAAGCTATTGCTTTTGTCGTATTAATTGAGCAAGGTATTCTTCTGTGATTAAAAGAATATCCTCTGTATGGTTATAAATCTCCACATTATCAGGAATTTCTAAATTGCTAATGACAATCGCTCGTTCTATGACACAATTTCTTCCTATGCGAGCATTTGGCATAATCACTGCATCTTTAATGACTGTCTGCTCTTCTACTTGAACACCTTGGAATAGAACAGAATGAGTCACCTCCCCTTCGATCACACAGCCTTCATTGACAAGCGAATTTTTTACAACTGCGTGTTCACCGATAAACTGCGGTGGTTGATTTGGATTCACTGAATAAATACGCCACGAGTAATCAAGTAAATCTAACTCTTCTTCTCTATCTAACAGATCCATGTTCGCTTCCCACAAACTCTGAATTGTTCCAACATCCTTCCAATAGCCGCTAAAAGGATAGGCAAATAACTTTAGTTTCTCTCTTAACATTAATGGAATAACATCTTTTCCAAAATCGTTCGTTGATTCCGCATTGTTTTCATCCATTTCTAAATAGGTCTTTAACGTCGACCATTTAAAAATATAAATGCCCATTGAAGCAAGATTGCTATTAGGCTTCTCAGGCTTTTCTTCAAAATCTGTGATTTCCATTTCTTGATTCGTGCTCATAATTCCAAAACGACTAGCCTCATCCCAAGGCACTTCAATAACGGAAATCGTCACATCCGCATCTTTCTCAATGTGGAAATCTAGCATTTTAGCATAATTCATTTTATAAATATGATCCCCTGACAAAATCAGGACATGTTCTGGGTCGTACTGTTTCAAATAGTTTAAATTTTGATAGATGGCACTAGCAGTCCCTGAATACCACTTCACTCCTGCTGTTTCTGAATAAGGTGGCAACACCGTCACACCACCATTTTTCCGATCTAAATCCCACGCACTTCCAATTCCGATATAAGAATTAAGAACGAGCGGTTGATACTGCGTCAACACACCGACCGTATGAATACCCGAATTTGCACAATTACTTAGCGGAAAGTCAATAATGCGATATTTTCCTCCGTATGGAACAGCTGGTTTAGCTAAGCCTGTCGTCAATTCCTTTAATCTGCTTCCTTTTCCTCCCGCTAATAGCATCGCTACGCACTTTTCTTTTACCATTCTATTACCTCCTAATTTATATTTTAGGCTGAATATACACAACACCAAAAGGCGGTATGGTCATATGTACATAAGCTGGCTGCCCATGAAAATCGCCTTTCTTCGCTTCTAAAGGAGCCGGATTGATTTGTCCCGATCCCCCATATTTTTTTTTGTCACTGTTTAAGATTTCCTCATACCAACTAACTTCAGGAACCCCTATTCGATAATTCTCATAGCCATATTCTCCGAAATTACAAATGACAATCAATGGGGAACCTTCTTTATTTCTACGAATAAACGAGTACACATTTTGCTTCGTATTATGAACATCAATCCATTGAAAACCACGAGGGTCATGATCTAGCTCAAATAATGATTCAGCCCTCTTATATAGATGAAGCAGGTTGATAAAGTATTCCCGAAATTTCTGATGCATCTCATATTCAATTAAATGCCAATCAATTTCTTCAAGGTCTTTCCATTCTGAAAATGGAGCCAATTCGCTCCCCATAAACAAGAGCTTTTTTCCGGGATGAGCCATAAGGAATCCCATTAATAAACGAAGCTGGGCAAACTTTTGCCAATAGTCACCTGGCATTTTATTTAATAATGATTTCTTACCATGCACCACTTCATCATGAGAAAAAGGCAGAATGAAATTTTCTGAGTACGCGTACATTAGTGAGAAAGAAATTAAATGATGATGATCAGAGCGTTGATGCCAATGCATTTCCATATATTTCAACACATCATTCATCCATCCCATATTCCATTTATAATTAAATCCAAGCCCTCCCATATGTACGGGTGCCGTCACTTGCGGCCAATCTGTTGAATCCTCAGCAATCATTAATACATCAGGATCAAACTGAAACACCGCTTTATTTAGCTTCTTTAAAAATTTCAGCCCAAAAGGATTGACCTCAAGATGATCTCTATTTGGCCAATAAATAATATTCGCTACCGCGTCCACTCGAAATCCATCTATATGAAAATAATCGAGCCAAAAAACAGCATTGGAGATCAGGAAGCTTTGTACCTCCGTCTTTCCTAAATCAAAATTCGCTGTACCCCAAATATAATTTTCTCGGTCCCAACTGTTCTCATATTCATAACTATAGCCCCCATCTAGCCTGTGAAGCCCATGAGCATCCTTGCAAAAATGTCCCGGTACCCAATCTAAAATCACACCAAGCCCATGCACATGACATTGATCAACAAAGTACATAAAGTCTTTAGGTTCTCCATAGCGACTTGTCGCAGCAAAGTACCCTGTTCCTTGATACCCCCAAGATCGATCATACGGATGCTCTGTTACCGGCATCACCTCAACATGAGTAAATCCTAGTTCTTTTACATAAGGAATTACTTGATCAGCTAACTCTCGATAAGAATAAAGAGTGCCATCCTCTTTCCTTTTCCAAGTTCCTAAATGAACCTCATAAATACAGAGAGGCTTTTCATAAATAGCCGACTGTTTTTTATTGTTCTGCCACAATTGATCATGCCATTTATATCCTTCAAGAGAATACACAATGCTAGCCGTCCCCGGTCTCTCCTCTGCAAAAAATGCATAGGGATCCGTCTTTAAATATGTTTCTCCCGTTTCTGTAAGCATTTCATATTTATATAACTCGCCTTCTAGATTTTTTTGAACTTGTATATACCAAATCCCTTCATTGTTCACTTTTTGTAAGGAATATCCTTCCCCATTCCAATTATTAAAACTACCAACAAGTCGAACTTGCTTTGCATGAGGGGCCCATACACAAAAAGATGTGTATATATTCTGATCAATCCTAGACAAATGAGCACCAAATAGGTCATAGGCTTGAAATAAATTCCCTTCATGAAATAAATGAAGATCAAAATCAGTTGGATATGCTGCTGTCATAATTCCCATCCTTTAAATTGAATTAATAAAAATAGAGAAATCATAGTATAGTATGGGGTTTAGTTAGAAGAGTTGTATTATGGAGTGCTTTTTGAGAATACATTCTCTTATTTACAAAATTCTTTGTCATTTGGATAAATCCTTCTTAAAGAATTGTTAATTCATCGACAATTATTTACAATAATTTAACAATTAATTCGAACACAAAAAAAGGTAGAATGACAGTCGTTTTTACAACTATCATTCTACCTTAATGTTTCATATATAATTAATGACCCGTACGGGATTCGAACCCGTGTTACCGCCGTGAAAGGGCGGTGTCTTAACCGCTTGACCAACGGGCCAATATGGCGGAGAAGGAGGGATTTGAACCCTCGCGCCGGTTACCCGACCTACACCCTTAGCAGGGGCGCCTCTTCAGCCTCTTGAGTACTTCCCCAAATATATGGCTCCGCAGGCAAGATTCGAACTTGCGACCGATCGGTTAACAGCCGATAGCTCTACCACTGAGCTACTGCGGAATAAAATGGGCCTGAATGGACTTGAACCATCGACCTCACGCTTATCAGGCGTGCGCTCTAACCAGCTGAGCTACAGGCCCATAAATTTAAATTGGAGCGGGTGATGGGAATCGAACCCACGACATCAGCTTGGAAGGCTGAGGTTTTACCATTAAACTACACCCGCGTTTATAAGTGGTGGCTCAGGACGGAATCGAACCGCCGACACATGGATTTTCAGTCCATTGCTCTACCAACTGAGCTACTGAGCCAATATTACTATGTATAAATGGCGGTCCGGACGGGACTCGAACCCGCGACCTCCTGCGTGACAGGCAGGCATTCTAACCAACTGAACTACCGGACCACTTATTGCGGGGACAGGATTTGAACCTGCGACCTTCGGGTTATGAGCCCGACGAGCTACCAGACTGCTCCACCCCGCGACGATAGGGATATTATATAATATGGCGGAGGAAGAGGGATTCGAACCCCCGCGCGGTTTAACCCGCCTGTCGGTTTTCAAGACCGATCCCTTCAGCCAGACTTGGGTATTCCTCCATATTTTATACAAGTGGTGGACCTTGCAGGACTCGAACCTGCGACCGGACGGTTATGAGCCGTCTGCTCTAACCAACTGAGCTAAAGGTCCTTTAAAGTAGCGGCGGAGGGGATCGAACCCCCGACCTCACGGGTATGAACCGTACGCTCTAGCCAGCTGAGCTACACCGCCATGTATTTTATAAAATTGATGGAGCCTAGCGGGATCGAACCGCTGACCTCCTGCGTGCAAAGCAGGCGCTCTCCCAGCTGAGCTAAGGCCCCCTAAAAGGTTTAGATTATAGCGACTTCACATTTTTAGAAATCGGGAAGACAGGATTCGAACCTGCGACCCCTTGGTCCCAAACCAAGTGCTCTACCAAGCTGAGCTACTTCCCGAAAATGGCTATGTATTGATGGCGCGCCCGAGAGGAGTCGAACCCCTAACCTTTTGATCCGTAGTCAAACGCTCTATCCAATTGAGCTACGGGCGCATAAAAGTGGTGCCGAGGACCGGAATCGAACCGGTACGGTAGTCACCTACCGCAGGATTTTAAGTCCTGTGCGTCTGCCAGTTCCGCCACCCCGGCACTTTTATGGAGCGGAAGACGGGATTCGAACCCGCGACCCCCACCTTGGCAAGGTGGTGTTCTACCACTGAACTACTTCCGCGCTTGAACA